>JBLFZA010000139.1:0-11690 GCA_047610025.1 Bradymonadia bacterium
CGCTACGGTCACCCCGGTGGCCGTTGCGACAACAGGCTCTGGCGGCGACCACGCGCGGCTCTGGGGCGAGAGTACCAACCCGCCCGGCAAGATCCGTAAGATGATGCAGCAGTACGTGACCCGCGTTACGGGAGCTCTCGACGTTGGCTTCGCGGCCGAGCGTGAGCTCTCCGACGTGCTGCTCGAGGCCGAACTCGTGAACGGCGATCCGGGGGAGATCATTTGCGAGATGTCCGAGGCGGCTGACCTCGTCATCATCGGCAAGAATCGCTCCGCCGGTGGCCGTGGACTCGGCCGCGTCGCCGAGCACGTCGCTCGCTTCGCAGATGCGCACGTCATTGTCGTCCCGACCGAGGCGCGCATAGACACTCCGTCATGATCTCGAACGATAGCGGAAAGCTCGAATCGAGCGGCGTTCTCCCCAACGGAGACGTGCTGCAGCTGGGCGACGCGCTCCTGCGCCGGCTGCTCTTTCATCCCGAAGCGATCAGCCGAAACCAGAACTTCGCGACCTTCAATGAGCCGGAGTTTCGCACGATTCGCGAGCGCGCCCGGCATCTGCGCTCCGTGCTGACGCTCCTGAGTACGACGCCGCTCAAGCAGGTCCAGTTGATCAGGACGAAGGGGGGCTGGGAGATCCGCGTGCAACTGCCGGAGCAGTCCGCCGAGCGCATGGTAATGCTGAGCGAGGCGGAAATCGCGCTACTGGCGACGCACCCGACAGCTACGGCGTTGCGCGGGCGCTAGGGCGACGAGGCGATCGGCGGCCTCGGCACCTGAGCCGATCAACGTGACTCCCAAGCTCTGCGCTCAGTAGCTCACTGGCCGAGCCTCGACGACCTCCTCACACGAATCATTGTCACAGGCTGCCGTCGACACCTCGACCACGACGAGCTCGCGATCGGGCGCGGCGCCTACTCGCCAGAGCGTGGCGTCCCCGAACTCCTCTCGAAGCGGCGCGCCAGTGCTCGCGCCCACCCACAGCTCAAAGCCCCGGTCGAGCAGCGCTTCGCTCACCGCGACACCCTGGTACGCGGTGCGGAAGCCTTCAACAGTCGAGCGGCTCACGGGCAGCGTGTGCATGATCGCGACGCCACCGTCTCTCGCTTCGATGTTGTCCAGAAAGTCGACTTGGCTCTCCGAGAACTGCGCAGACGAGGTGTCGAGTACGACCATTTGTTGGGCGCCGATATCGAATCGGAAGTCGGTCTGCCCAAACTGGCTGCGGAAGCTTGAGGCGTCGTCCTTCCGGGCCTGCGGCGTCATCGCCACGATGTAGGGCAGGGCCGCGGCGTCGAGGGCCTCGCCGAGTTTAACGAAGCCGAAGCGACGGTCGGTCATTTCGCCGACCACCACGATGACGTCCGCCTCAACCTCTGCCGCCGCGAGAGTACTCGCCAGCCACGACTCATCCCCGTCGGACGCGCCAATGACCGCGAAGCGCACCATCTCGGCAGCCGGCGCTAGTGAAACGCGCACGCGCGTGCAGGGCGGCGCCTCGAGAACAAACGTGAGGGTCGTGCCGTCAGCGCTGGCGCTCGGCGCGGCTGCTTCGACGACCTCGAGATCGGCGTAGGGCGAGCGGCCACAGCGCGCATCGCTCCGACCATCGCCTGGCAGCGGTTCGAAGCGCGCCGAGAGCAGCGCGTTGACGTCGACGTTCTCCAAGGTGACTACGCTCATCGCGGCGTCGGTCGTGCCGTTGTCGATGAGCACCACGGGCCAGGGCGCCGACGCGTGAAGCAGCACCAACGGACTCGCCCCTGCCTCGTCAGCGTCATCGGCGCGTCCGGGCAGCACACGTGCTGCGATGCGATCATCCGCGCCGTAGCGCACAGACGTGGACGCAAGCTGCAGCTCGTAGCGCACTTCTGCAGGTTCAGCGCAGCCGACGATGAAAAGCAACATCGCCCACATCGCTGATCCGCACAGAATCCACGCTCGCGCCGACCGTGTGGGTAGATGTAGGCTTCTTCGCGTGAACCGCGGTTGCGCACTATGATGCGAGAGATGACGCATACCCTTGCGGAAAATCGAGTATTGAGCACCCGAACCTTCGCGGCGCGAGACTTCGTTCACGCGGCCCGGCGACCCTAGCGTGCCCTCAGCATGAGCAACAGCGTCGAACGTTACACGGTGAGAAGCGCGGCCCGAATCGGGTACGTGTTCGCCGTACCGTTCGTGTTAGCGATCTCGCTCTACCTCACGATCTTCCTGGGACTCAACAGTCAGCAAGGTTCTAAGTGGCTCGCGGAGGGGATCAGCACGGCGATGGAGGGCACGCTGGAGATGACCTATCTCCGGGTGGGGCCTGATCTGCTCACGCTCGACCTCTTTGATGCCACGCTGCGCGACGTTTTTGGTCGGCCAGCCGTGGAAGTGCGGCGTATCGGCTGCACCTTCCTGCCGTCCCAGCTAGTGCGCAACCGGCTGCAGTTCGACAGGTGCAGCGCGGAGGACGGTCGATTGCTCATCATGTCCTACGATAATGGCGCGATCGGCTTGATGACCGCATTCGAGGGAGAGTTCCGACCAAAGTCGCGGGAACGCGAGCGAATCAGGATGGCTTTCTATGACATCGAGCTGACGAACATCGATGTCCTGATCCAGCTGCGCGACATGATGTTGCGTTTCGACTCGGTCACCGCCACGGGCGGCTCGGTGGACTTCTCGGACGCCATCACGGACATCAGCGCAGACTTTACAGCGGAGGGCGGTCGCATCGTGCTCACCGAACGGTCGCTGATGGCGACCGACCGCAGGGGGACCTGGGAGGAGCTGCAGTGGGACATCGACCGCCGCAATCGACCCTGGGTCGCGAGCCACGCGACTCTGCCAGCACCTACTGATGATGGGCGCGGAATCTTGGATGTCCCTCTCACGGAAGTCGCCATCGAGCGCTTCCGTTGGCAGGGCGAGCCTTTTGCGTTCACGAGGCTTCACGCTGAGAGCCCGGTTGTCTCGGTCGACGCGTCTGGTACGTTGAGGCTCGTACCCGAGCGCCCGAAAGTCGCCCAACGAGAGCGCGCGTTCGTCTCCTATGAGGGCAGGGCCGCGCTTGGTGTACCGCCGTCGTCCCCCGTCTTTGACTTCGTTTTGCCCGGTATGATCGACGTGCTCGCGTCCCCTCGCTCGGGCCCTTCGTCCATCGCCCCCTTGCAGTTCGAAGGCTACGGGACGGTGCGCTTCTTCCAAGGCGCGACCCAGCTCTCGCTGACCGACATCGGCATGCTCGGCTGGCCGATCGACCGCTTCGACGGTGACCTCTCGTGGGACAATGGCCTCATCACGCTGGCAGACGATGCGCGCCTAGAAGCTTGGGGAGGGGCGGTCACTGGCGGTGGCCAACTAGGCGCGCACGACGGGCGCTGGCGTCTCGACGTCTGCGCCGACGCTCTCTCACTCGCCTCGATCGCACGCCCGTGGGTCACGGAGCCCGGGCCTTCGTTTCAAGCGTCGCTCTCCTCCACACCGGCGGTCTGCACGCCCGGGACACCGGCGGCCGTTCAGCTCGAAGGCGACCTGACGCGCAAAGGGCTCGGCGTCTCTTTTGCTCGTGAGACATTGGCGGACGCCGTCATCCCAGAGCCGCTGATTATGGGAACCTTCGATGGTCTCACTCTCGGCTGGCGGCGAGCACCGAGCTGGCTACCAGCCGGCGAACTGAGAGCTGACATCGCCGCCACCCTTACGACGCGAGGCGTGCTCGAACTTGAGACAAGCGAGCGCTCAGGCGTTCGGCTCACCTCGGGGGGCGACGAACTAACGCTCACAGGCGCGCTCGACCTCCCCGCCGAACGGCTGCAGGAGCTGCGAGTTACCGCGTCAACGCCGCGATTCGAGAGATGGCTGAGCGAATTCGTCGACGGAGATTTGCCGCAGGACGTGCGCCTCAACACCTCCTTCGTTGCTGACGGACCCTGGGACGCGCCGCGCATTCGGCGTCTCGACATTAGCTTCGACAAGCCGGACGACGATCAACGCTTTCCCGCCTTCTCGCTTAGCGGCGACCTCGAGATCATTGGCGACCAGCTCGTCATCAACGACGGACGTTGGACAAGCTCACTCGGCAGCGCGCGCGCACGAGGTTCGGTGGATTTGCTCGATGGCAGCGTCTTCCGCCCGCTCTCGCGCCCCAACTTCGACGTGAACGTCGCGCTGACTGATATCGCCCTCGCGCGCCTCGCCCCCGACTCCCCTGTCGACGCGACCTTTGACGCGACCTTCTCGGTACGAGGTCGACCCGGCGAACTGGAGCTCGTCGGTACGCGTCTCGAAGCCTTCGACTTTCGAGCGTGGAACGAGCCGGTCGACTACCTGTTCGCCAGTGCCTTCCTGCTCTCCAACGATCGCATCGTGTTCGAAGACGTGCTGGTGGTGAAGGGTAAAGGGCAATTCAGCGCGCAGGTCGACATCGACATCGCGTCGCGCGCCCTCGACATCCGCGCGCGCGGCGACGACTTCCGGCTCGATGAGATTCGGCTGCTCGACCCGCTGGGCCTCGGCTTGAGAGGACGAGTTGATGCCTTCGCCACGATCGTCGGCACGCTGGACGACCCGATCGTACGAGGCTCCGCGGTTGCGCGTGAACTCGAAGCGATGCGTGTGGATATCGGCGGTGCTGCGATCACCTTCGACACCTTTGAGGGCGGCGTGGAGATCGCCGGCGAAGTCGCAGGAGACCTCGATGTTGACGCGCGTTTGCCCCTCGACGGCTCTCCGGTGACGTTATCGGCGGCCTTCCATCGCGTCAGCTTGGAAGAGCGCATCCCCGAGCTCGCAGACGCCATCGACCGCTCGGCGATCAGCGGTCGCGCATCCGCCAGCATTGACCCCAGCTCCGACCAGGTGATTCGAGGCCAGCTAGAACTCTCTGAGGTCGACGTCACGCTGAGTGGACGGCAGTTCGACAGCGCGCAGACCGCGCGGCTCTCCTGGATCGCGTCATCCGGCGACGACGGCCTCACCCACACAATCGAACTCGACCGGTTCTCCATCGGCACAGAGGGTCGCTATCTCGTCGCAGCAGGAGGGATGGTCCTTCGCCCGGAAGAAGACGGTGAAGTGCGCATTGTCGTCCAGGGCGACACAGACCTCTCGCTGCTGCGATTCGTCCCGTCGCTCATCGTGGACGCGGAGGGACCAGCACAGGTGGACCTCACAATCTTTGGCACCCTGATTGAGCCTGGGTATCGGGGCAGCATCGCCTTCGAGCGCTCACGCGTGGCCCCCCGTGGGTTGGGCACCAGCGTGTTCCTGAACCCGGGGGTGGTACAGGTGCGCGACCGAGCGATTTGGGCGGATGAGAGCACGCCGCTCTCCGGCACCGTGTTTGGTGGTGACTTCACGGCGCACGGCAGAGTGGGGCTTGAGCGCTTTGTGCCCGATTCGATCGACCTCGAGATCTTCGTGACGAACCTCACGTATCGCGTGCCCGATGAGCTCAACACGACGCTCACAGCCGACGTGCGCTTCTACGCCGGCGATGTGCAGGAATATGACACGTGGGCGGTGACTGGGGAGGTCGAACTCGTCGATGCGCGTTGGTACGGCGACATCGACGTTGTCGGTGACAGCTTGTCCTTCGGCGGCTTTGGCCGAACCGTCGACAGCTTCTCGCTGCCGGTTTGGCGTCGAGTTCCGGCGATCGAGCAAATGCGCGCCGACCTCCGCGTCACCGGGCGCGACAGGTTCCGCGTAGACAACCGAATCGCCGATGCGGAGATGGATCTCGAGTTCCGGACAGACCTGCGCCTGACGGGCACGTTCGGCGAGATGGTGCTCGTGGGTGAAATGGAGTCTCTCGATCCGAGCACGGTGACCTACCGAGGCCGAACCTTCGACCTCGATCAAGCGACGCTCTATTTCGAGGGTCAACGTGATCCGCTCGGCTACCCAATGCCGCGTTTGGAATCCGAGTTGAGCTCGTCCATACAACCGTGCGTGCGGGGTACCCGAACCACGACGGCGGCGGGGCTCGACGGCAGCGCCGACAGCTTCGACACTCAGCAGGATGTCTTCATCGTCGCGCAAGTCGACGGACAGCTGCCCCTCGACCTCACCTTCGATCTCGAATCCACGCCTTTTTACGATCAGCGTGACCTCCTCTCGCTTGTGCTCACCGGCTGCACAGTCGACGAACTCACGGCTGGCGAGGCAGGAGGGCGAACGCTCGAAGTTGTCCTCCGGCCCTTCCTAGACGCCGTGGAGCGCAACGTCGAAGAGCGGCTGGCGCTAGAGGATGTCGAGCTGGTCCCGACCACGCAAGGCACAGCTGGGATCACGATTCAGGATGAGATATCCGAGCGGTTTGTATGGACCTTCGATGCCGTGCTTGGCTCGGCGACTGACAGCGAGCAGGTCATCCGCGGGTCTTATCGTCTCTTCGATTGGCTGAGCCTTGAGGCGCAAGAGCAAGCATCACGTCGAGACTCCCTGCAGCTCGACGTCGGTTTTCGCTTCCGCGTCGAACTCAATTGATGTCCCTACGCGCAACGCGAGCGCACCGCCTGGTGCAGCGGTCGTGGACGGCCCTGTGTGGCCGGATTTGCCTCGCTTTTGGAGTGCTCGCGTGTCTATCTGCGCTCGCCGGCCCAACAGAGGCGCAACAAGGAGAAGAGCTGCCAGACCAGCGCGCGACGCTAGCGGATGTGGAACTTGCCTGCGACCTGCCGCAATGCGAACGAACGGAGTTCGTCGAGCGAATGTTGTCCGTGTTCGGTCACCAAGCCGGAGACATCGTCGACCGAGAGTCTCTTTCAGACGGCTATGCGCGTCTGTTGGCGTCCACGTTCTTCGAGCGCTGTACGCCGAGTGAAGAGTGGAGCTCCGCTATTCTCTCGTTGGACATCGATTGCGCGGGCGCGACGCTCATCCGTCGTGTACGCGTTCGGGCAGGCACGGCTCTCGGTAGCGAGATACGCCGTCGTGTGTTCCTGCGGGCTGGGCAACCGTGGCGCAACGACCAGGAGCGCATCAACCGGCAGATCGCCGAGATCGTGGAGTACTTTGAGGAGCGCGGGTTCTTTGGAACGGACGTGCAGATCCGCGTGGTCGAGGTGGCGCCCTTCGTGGTGGACCTCACCTTTGAGATTGAGCGCGGTCAACGCGTGACCGTCGACCAAGTCTATGTGCTAGGCAACGAAGCGCTGGAGTACGAGGAGGTGCGCCGAAGGGTGTTGGGCGAGTTCAATTTTCTTCGAACGTTCACTGCCGAACGCTTCGAACGGGCGCAGATCTCGTTGATCGAGCGATACCGAGACATGGGGTACATTCAAGCACGTATCGCGCTCGATAGCTTCGAGACGGACGAATCACAGAGCACAGCGGACCTGTACCTCGAGATCCGAGAAGGCACGCGGTGGGACGTCCGCTTCTTCGGCAATCGCCTCTTTACGCGTGAGCAGCTGCTCGATGCGCTCTCGTTTTACCAAACGGGCTTTGTCGACGAGGAGGAGATTCAAGCGGCCATTCTGCAGCTGCAGTCGAAGTATGAGACAGTCGGAAACGTCTTCGCCGAGATCACGGTTACACAGCCGCCGACCACTGATGGAAGTCGAGCGCTGCACTTCAATATCCGAGAACAGCAGCCGTCGGAGATCCGAGATATCCGCTTCGATGGCGTAACGGTCTTTGAGCCAGAGTTCTTGCGCGGACGGATAGAGACCGCGCAATACGACATCCTGGCTTCTGGAGGATACCTGCAGCGTTCCAGGCTCGATAACGACCTGCGCACGATTATCGAATTGTATCGGCAGGTGGGCTACCTCGATGCGGTCATTAGTCGCGTGGTGCTCGTCGGAGAGAACAATGGCCGCGATCTGCACGTGACAGTGCACATCGACGAAGGGCAAAGGACCGCGCTGTCCGGGCTCGAGATCGTCGGAGTGACGAGCATTGAGGCGATCGATATTCAGCAGCGCGTGCAGTTTGATCGGCGGCGCCGAACCCGCGAGCGCGAACGTGGGGTGCCTTCTCTGACGAGTGTGTTCTCGCCGAGTGCGCTCATCTCTGACCAGTCTGTCGTGCTCAACGCTCTGCAGGCGGGTGGCTTCCAGGACGCCACGGTGGAGCTGCGGTGTTCGATAGCGCAAACGGATGACTCGGGCTTCACCTCCGCTGGTGAGCCCGTGACGTGCCCAAGGGCTCGGCGAACGGCGGTGCTGTCGCTGTCCACTGACCGCGGCCTCGCCTGTGAGCGTCAGCGTCGCGGCGCCCTGCTCGTCGAAGAGTGTCGTTTGGTTGTGCCGAGTCAACCCGTTGGCGCCGTGCAGCCGCGCGCGGCCTCCCAGGTCTTTGTGACCTATGCGGTTGAGCGGGGTGAAACGGAACAGCTCGCCGATTGGTTCGTGCGAGGGAACTTTAGGACAGGGCTCAACGTCGTGCGGCGAGAGCTGCAGCTGCAGCGGGGGGACACCTTCCGTTACGGTGACCTGCTCGACGCTCAGTCTCGGCTGCGCGCAACCCGCCTGTTTGACTCTGTGCGTGTTCAGACTGTCGAGCAGCTGGCCCAGGCGGACAACGACAACGAAACGCACGTGCTTGTGCAGCTTGAGGAGCGGTCATCCCGCTCCATCGAGCATCGTGTGTCACTCTCCGCTCGCATCGCGACGACCGAGCAGTTGTTGCTCGTGCTCTCGAACAGCCCGACAATTCGTGACATCAACATCTTCGGTACGGGCGCGGAGCTGCGCTTGTTTGGGTCTTTTGACTTCGACATTCTGCAAACGCAGCGCTTAGGGGACGGTGAGTTTCGCGGAACAGTTGGTGCGGCCTACATTGACCCGCGCCTCTATCTCACGCGTCGCATGACCGACCCGTGGGAGTGGGTCGTGTCGCTGACCTACAACTATGACCTGCTCGCTTTGCCACCGTCTCCCCTGCAGAAGGAGCTCGCGTTCAGAACCAGCGTCCGCGAGGAGTTTGACGCCATACCTGGGCTCTTTCTCGGTGCTGAGTTGGCGATGCGGAGCACGCAGACGCTCGACCAAAGTGACGCACAGGTTGTGGAAGACGCGTTCGAGCCCGCGCTGATTCTCTCGCTGACGCCGCGCCTCACATACGAAGGCCGGGACAATCCGCTCAACCCATCGCGCGGCGTGTTCGCAGAGCTTGAGGTGGAGCTTGCCGATGACTTCGTGGGGGTACTCGGTGCCGCGCGTTACACCCGAATCGAGACACGCGTCTCCGGCTTTGTTCCCTTGGGTCGCGACCGCTTTGTATTGGCGCTGAACGGTCGCGCCGGCATTGCGTTTGGGGGTATTCTGCAGGGCTTTCAGTCCGGCACCGCTTTTGCTCTTCCGCTCTCAGAGCGTTTCCGCCTCGGCGGTGTTACGTCGCTCCGGGGTTTCTCTGATGGCGAGCTTACAAGCAACGACATCGACTCCTTCGGTGGTGATGTCATGATCGGTGGCAACATCGAGCTTCGGTACCCTTTCGTTCGGTCGATCGACCTCGATGGAGCTCTCTTCCTCGATGTGGGGGAGCTGGCGCGAGACCCGAGCGACCTCTCACTTGAAGGGTTCCGCACGTCGGCCGGGTTTGGGTTCCGTTGGATTATCGCGGACCTCATTCCCTTCTTGTTCGACTACGGTGTGGTGCTGAACCGTCGTTCGGGAGAGCGTTTTGGCCGCTTCCACGTCAACATTGGATACACGTTTTAGGAGTCCCTCGGGTTTGCCAATCTTCAGCAAGCTCGATCTCAACGCCGAGCGGTTCCAATTGCTTGAGCGCGTCGCGGAGGACTTCGAACATGAGTCACCATGAGGCGAGGTCGGGAAGCTTGTCGTCTGACCCGAGTCGCTTCCGACACCGCTCATCGAGTGCCTAGACTCGAAAAGAGGCTACTGGAGCAGGCGATGCGGAGCGAGAGCGCCAAGGGAGTGAAGCGCGCGCTGATTGCGGTCGGTCGCGCAGCGTCCATGGCCTAGCCGACTTTGCTCTGGCGCGCACGGTGGGTAGCGTCAGACGAGTTCGTCGCGCGGGCAACGGCCGGCCGGTCGGCCGTGCGCGGCGCTACAGCCACACGCGAGGAACTTGTCGCGCTGTTCTTGGAGGTGGATGCGGACGGTGATGGAGTGATGACCGCCGCTGAGCGACAGGCCGCCGTCACGCCCCCGTCAACAGCCTATGATCACACCACCGTGATCCTGTCCGTAGAGGTCTGCCACCTCTAGCCCTCGTCGCTCGGTCGCTGCGCTGAGGGTCGGCGGTGGGCGGCGATGCCGCCAAGGTGTTGGCGGGGCCAATCATCACCCCGGTCAGTCAACCCCTGATTCATCCGCCCAGTGCCGCTACCATATCGAAGTACGTCTTGCGGTCGTACTTCACGTTCAAAATGTGGAACTCCGCGCTGCTTAGCCCAACGCAGCCGTAGCAGTAAGTGCACCGCTCGCAGTCCACACACTCAATCAAGTATTGCGAACCGATGCACCGCGTCGACCGCTCGCAGTAGCTAGAGTCATGCACATTCGCGCAATCCACACAGTGTGTCGCGTGGCTACACTGCTCGCATCGCGTGCAGTGTGTGCAGCGGTGGCACTCCACACACGCGTCGCAGAAGAGCGAACTGCGACACCGTTCGCAGCGAGTGTTGTTGTAGCCTTCGGGGGGCGGCGTGGCGCCGCGCTGCAGGTCGGCGAGAGCGCGCTCGTAGTCGGTACGCGTCATCGAGACAGCCGAAGTTCGATGACGATGCTTCCAAACTGCCCACTCATGTCGGTCTCCGGCGCCCAGGCGCGAACCTGGATTTCGCCGAGTCCGCGACACCAGCCGATGACGGCCGGCTTAAGCACCGGCCCGTTGGTCGATTGTTTTCCTTTGCCATGTACGATGCGAGCGAATCGTTCGTCGCGTTGCAAGCAGCCGTGAACGAAGGCCTCCAGCTCGCCCAGTGCCTCTGCTTTTCGCATGTGGCGCACGTTGAGTACCGCCATCGTCCCGGCCCTGCGCGCGTGCTTGAGCACT
The DNA here is from genome assembly GCA_047610025.1 of Bradymonadia bacterium. Classification (GTDB taxonomy): domain Bacteria; phylum Myxococcota_A; class Bradymonadia; order REDH01; family REDH01; genus JBLFZA01. The sequence continues at coordinate 10,966 of JBLFZA010000139.1, forward strand.
TCGCGTTGTTTGGCCGTAATCTCCGGCTCTTGCAGTTCTTCGGCTGTCATCGAGCTGAGCTGTTGCTCGTTGTGCCAGCGCAGGCCCGTCCACTCGTGCGTGTGTAGGTCGGCGTATTTGTCGCGTCGCGACATTGGGTCGACGTTGCCAAACATCTCCGCCAGGAGAAGGTCGTCTGACGTGACGCCGTCGTCGTCCGGCACGGTCGGGTCGGGCTCGGCTTGCCTCTTCAGCTCGCTCTTCAGCACGACATCGCCGGGGTCGTAGCCCTGGCCTTCATACTTCGCCGTCGCGGCAGATGTTTCGGCTGCGGCGAACGCTTCTGCCATCAGGTCCTCCGCGCTGATGACCCGTGCCTGTGGCTCCGCTGGGGCCGGCGGCGGAGCGGGCTTGCTCACGAATCGAGCGGTGATGGCCTTGTTCTCAGACGCCTTCGATCGGCCACGCTTCGCTGCGCGGTTCGGTTCGCCCGTCGGCTTTGCGTCCCCGAGCATTGCTGCGAACTGGTCGCGCAGGCTCCCGAAGCCGCTCTCAGCGTTCTCCGGCTTCTTAGAAGGCGTCGGCTCCTGAGCTCGCTTCTTGCGTCGCGCCACCGGGTTAGGGCGCCTGGACCGTGCGCGGCGTGAGCGCATCCGGTCTCGTGGGGTCGGCCCAAGTGTACTCCAGCTGCACTCGGAAGAGCCCGGAGCTGCCAACGCGTACGCCGGGCATGACAAGCATGAGAG
>JBLFZA010000140.1:0-11598 GCA_047610025.1 Bradymonadia bacterium
CGAGGAAGGGAACGATCGCAGGGCCCATCTCGTCGTGCCTAATCATCTCTGCGAGCTGCAAGAGGCCAAGTTTTTTGGCGGGGTCTCGCAGGTACCCGTTGTCGGTGTCGCGGAGTATCTCGGCGACGAACGCCGCGTACTTCTCCGCGCTCCACAATTCGGCGAGTACCTGTAGCGACCAATAGACGGGCGCTGACGTGCTCCTGATGTGGGCGCTGATCGGCTCAACAACGGGGTCGCCGAGACCGATCAGCAGGTCGACGACATAGCCCTTCTCATCTTGGTCGATGGTGTGGTTTTGGCTCTTGTGGTCGAAGCGCAGGAGCAGAACGTCAATGGCGTCCTTGTTTCCCTGTCTTGCCATGTCTGCGGCCACCTCAGCAGCCGCCATGCGGTCCTGCTTTTGGTAGAACATGTTGGACAGCTTCTTCCGAAGCCCTTCCAGTTTTCGCTGCGTGGCCGCGTCTTTCGAGAAGTAGTCGAAGAGACCCATGTTCTCTGCTCAGTCTGAGGAAGGAGGAGTCGAAGCGTACTGGGCCGCTGCCCGGAGAGTGCTTCGATCTTTCGGCGGTATTCAGCCGGCGCTGTCGCGCGCATTCAAGGTGCGTGGATTCGCGCTCGAACACGCGATTAGGCCGGTTGTTTCGCGGCCCGGAGGCTAAGCAGGGACGAATAGTGTGTCAAGCTGAGGTACGGAGAAGCCAGCATTGCCGAACGGTCAACATCATTGACAGGAACTTCGACCTACACGTAGTGTGCCGCGTCATTATAATGCCCCCCGTACCCCTGTTCCGGCGCATGGCAGAGAAGAACGGTGAATCTTCTGCAGACGAGATTCTTGATCAGCTTGCTGACGAGCTCGGTGTAAGCGACGACGACCCTAGTGGTTCGTCCGCATCCGAGGTGTCGGAAGACACTCCGACTGCAGAACGCGAGGCCGTCGAAGACGGACACTCGGAAATTGTCGAAAAGCCTGCCAAGATCGCCCCAAAGGCGAAGAAGGCGGCTGCTCCTGGTAAACACGTGGCGACAAATGAGGAGGCCATTGGCCGGCTCTTTGGCGCCGACGGAAAAGAGTCTGTGCCGGGTGACCCGCGCGACTCGCCGGTCTACGAGCCTGAGCTCGATGAACCAGCGCCAAAGAGCTCATCATTTGTAACCTTCGCCATCACCGCGGGCATTCTCGCGGTGTTGATCGGCGTCGCCTACGTAATGCTTCCCGCAAACTACAAAGACGATCTCGGCAAGCTGCTCAGCGGCGTCGACATCATCGAAGTACGCGAGCAGAGAGCAATCGCGCAGGCGGACGAAGAGCGACGTCTCCAGCTCGCCGCGATGCCAAAATATGGCACCATCGAGATCGTGACCGACCCGAACAACATGCTGGTCACGTCCGAAGGACACGCCGCCATGATCTTCCCGGGCTCGCGAACGGACGTCACGTATCCCACCCGATCACGCGTCGTGTTCCAGAACATCTCGGTCCTCGAGCCGTTTACGTTCACGATCCAGGGTGAAGGAAACTTCGAGGACAAGGTCGTTACGATCTTGGCCTTCGGTGACCAAGAGAGCACCTGGGAGCAAAGCTATTCGGGTAACTACACCACCACGCTCACCTACATGGCGTGCTGGCCCGGTGAGACACCCCGCGTCATTCCGGCGAACTGCCTGACACCCTCCTCCGATCAGGAGTGGCGCGCTCGCGAGCTCCAGTGGCGACGTGAGTGGCAACCGGAAGCAGAGCCCGAAGACGAGAACGCGCCGACGCGTCTGCTCGGCTCCATCACCGTCACGTCTGACCCCCCAGGCGCATTCATCGCGTTCAACGGCCGACAGCTCGTGAACGAGGAGACCGGCACGGCCTACATCACCCCGCACACCTTCAACACGTACAATGCCCCGGCAGACCGTGTGAACCCGGAGACGCAGGAGCCTGACCGAACGCCTGACGAGGTTTACCTCTCGCGCGCTGGGTTGCCGCTCACGCTGCTCCTTGAAGGGAAGGCGCGTGCAACGATGGGGCTCTACTCCCATCAGTTTGTCTGCAACCCGGTTGAAGGCCAGACGGCTCCGCCGGCACTCGCTGTCGACGCGCCAGAAGACGCTGCAGAACCGGACTTCCTCCCCTTCTGCAACTACACCTTCTCCGTCAATATGCAGCTGCTCGACCCACCCGTGGTTGAAGGCTCGGGCGAGGGTTCCGGTGAAGGCTCCGGCGCAGCTGCTGCACCCGCAGCGGCTACACCAGCAGCCGAAGGAAGCGGAGAAGCAGCCGCCGAGTAGGCGACACGCTCACGAGAGAAGGCGCTTCGGCGCCTTTTATCGTTTTTGCCTGGGTAGCCACTCCGCCCGCAAGGCAACCGACACACGGCTTCATCGTTGTCTCACGGCGCAACACCGTGCGTCCTACGCCTCACCGCCGACATAGACCGCGATCGGCCAGTTCCGTGGCACGTTGAACAGCCAACGTTCCACCACGAACCACGCATCTTGTTCACTCGCGACGGGTGTCGAGGCGCTCAGCGCGAGCGCATCAAAACGCTCCCCAGCGACAAGCCGACCTGACGCGAGCCCGTTGGCGCGCGCGCCGCACTCCGCACCCCAGCGCAACAAGGTCTGCGCCGGGCGAAGCACGCCGTCAGATGGGGATGTCAGCACGTTCCGACGCTCCTGCCGGAGACGCTCGTGGCCCTCAAGCAGGCTCAGCTCTTCGCCAGCATCGACGACGGCGTGTGAGTCCGAGCCTACGCAGACGGCCACGCCCGCACGAAGCAGCTCGAGCCCCTCGAGCAGGCCGTCACCCAAGTCACGCTCGGTGCTCGGGCAGGCGCAGACCATCGCGTTAGCGGCGGCAATTCGAGAGATGTCGTCCGCTTCGAGGTGGGTGGCGTGCACCAGCACGGACCGCTCGTCGAGCGCGTCGTTGCGGGCCAGCAGCTCAATGGGCGCGCAGCCGTTCTCCGCTCGGCACTCGGCCAACTCTCGGCGCTGCTCACAGACGTGAATGTGACACGGTATCGCGTTCGCCTCAGCGTAGCGCGCGATCGGCCGGAGCCAGTCAGCCGGCACTGCGCGCACGGAGTGCACGCCAACAGCGACCGTAGCCCCGAGGCTGCCGGCAGCGTCGCGGAGCCCGCTGACACTGTCTAGGAATGCGGTGACGGAGGAATGTACAAAGCGAAGCTGCGCGCCATCGGCCGGCTTATCGAAGCCGCCTCGGTTGTACGCGACCGGGATCAGCGTGATGGCGAGCCCAACATCCCGCGCAGCCCGGGCGTGAGCGAGTGCCATCTCCCATGGCGGCGAGGCTGCCGGCGATTCGTGGTGAAGATAGTGAAACTCCCCGACCGACGCATAGCCAGCGCGACGCATCGTCCCGTAGGCCTCACGCGCAATCTCATAGGCGCGCTCCGGCGTGATCGTGCTCGCGAGCGCGTACATGTGCTCACGCCACGACCAGAAATCGTCTTCCGGCCGGTCGGGGTGCAGCGCATGGCTCTCGCCGCGCATCGCCCATTGAAAGGCGTGGGAGTGAGCATTGTGAATCGCAGGCACGAGCACGGCGTGATCGTAGGCGGCATCTCCTGCGCCTGATCGCACTGCGCCTGATGGCCCTGCGATCGAAACACCGGTGATGATGCCGCCATCGATGGCGAATCGCACCCCTTCGGACCATGTCCCGTTTATCAACGCCCATCGGGCAGAGACGGTTTTCGGCTCGCTCGTTAGCATCCCGCCCTTTTGTGACGTGTCACGGCTCGTTGAGCAGCCGCATTTGGTACCAAGCGGCGTCGGTACGCGGGAAAACTTGGCGCGCCTCATCGACCATCTCGTCGATGAAGACGTCGTCATGCAGCGGGTCGTGATGAGTCATCACGAGACGCCCCACGCCGGCTTCTCTTGCGAGCGCTGCCGCTTGGAGGTTGGTGGAGTGCCCCCAACCCCTTCGGCTTTCGTACTCTTGCTGCGTGTACTGGGCGTCGCAAATCAGCACGTCTACGCCTTGGGCGAGCTCGCGAAGACCCGCGGACTTTTGCGACGCGAGCTCGACATCGCCCGAGACAACCAGCGACGCTCCGGGCCAGTCAAATCGGAACGCCGAGCAGCCGCCGGGGTGCGAGACCTCGGTCCAGCGATAGCGAACATCACCGAACTGTGCCTCGCCGGTGGGCGCCAGATCGGTGCCGGTCACCTTCGCTCGAATCGCGTCTTTCAGCGAGACAGGGAACAGCGGCGGCTTGTTAATCGAGAGCAGCTCGTCAAGCACCGAGCGCCCTTCGCGCGGCACCCCCTGTACTTCGAGTGACCACCCCTCGCGGTACAGCGGGGAGTAGAACGGGAAGCCGAGCACGTGGTCCCAATGCAAGTGAGTCATCAGCAGCAGCGTGGGCTTGTCGTCGTCCGGCTGGTTACGCACGCGCTCGAGGAGGCCGCTGCCGGCGTCCACAATGATGCGAACGTCCGGGCGGTCGATCTCCACACACGTCGTGTGTCCGCCGTATCGTACCGTCTTCGGCGAAGACACGGCGACCGAGCCGCGGCTCCCGCGAATCGTCACACCGAGCGCCGCTGATTCTGTCGGGGAAGTCATGGAATTGACATCCAGGAACTAAGTTGCATTGGGCAGTGTTGGCATATGCCCCGACGACTGACAATGATCGTCGCGGACAGCTCGAGACGATAAGGTCTGGGCGTGCAGAATCGCCCCATTGTGCCGCAACGGAGCGAAGGAGAACATCGGATGCAGCAGGTACCATTCGGTGATAGACTCTTCGCCCTTCTCAACCGGCGCAGCCGGAGCACTGCATGTTAGAAATCGGAATCATGCGTGTTGCGCAGGCGCTCTCTTTAGTGCCCGAGCCTCAACGCGCAGCGTGGCACACGCGCTTCTCGACGCAAGACGAGGCAGCGTTGCTGCATTCGCTCGCCGACGAAGACCTCATTCGTGCGCGATGCGATGCGCTGCCGGAAGACGACGTCGACGCCCTCGCGGGCCTCCTCTCCGTCGATCCTGCCTTCCTCGAGACCGGCGGCGGCGTGCGCGTTCCGCAGCGGCTTGTCGATGACGGCTTCGTCTTCCCGACGCCAACCGGCACAACGGGCGAGAGCGCCGTCATGCCGATCGAGGTGCGCTCTGCGCTCTTCGGGACGCTGCGATCCGCAGACGCGCCGCTCGCCGTGATGCTCGCCACCCGCGAGCTCGACGATCTCCTCGCGCTCGCCGAGTTGCACTCGGTCGCCGACAAGCACGGCGACGATCGCCACAGCCTCGCGATCGCGATCGCACGCACCGTCCACGACATTGAGCGCCTCGATGAGCTCTTCGAGCACCTCCACCCCACGCAGAGAGCGCTCTTAGAGTGGCTCTGCGAGGTCGACGGAGCGGTGCCCAACTCCATGCTCAAGAGCCGCGCCGACGCAATCGATCCCGACGCCGCCTCCTCCCACACACGCGTATTGGAGCGCTTCGGCCTCGTTCAGGTCTTCTCACTCGAAGACGACGAGCTCGCCTGTATCCCGTCGGACACCCGAGAAGCCCTGCGACCGATCCTCGAGACGGCCATGAGCGAGGCCTGCCGCGAGTGGTACGTCCGCATGCGCGAGGATCTGGTGCCCGCGTTCAGCGACCAACGACCCACGAGCTTCGGCGGCTCGATCGGAACCTGGGCGCGCTACCGCGTCCTGCGATCGCAAGTCACCGGGCCGGACCCAGCCGATCCACTTGACCGTGTCCTCACCGTTTTTAAGGTGATCGACCCGAATGACGGGGTTGGCGAGATGGCGTCCTTCCACCTCGACCTCATGACGGACGACGCGATCGCGCGTCACTTTCTACGCGGGTGGCTCAACTCGCTCGATGATGTCTTCACCCACATGGTCCTCGAGCCTTTCGGCGGAGACGCGAGCGTTATTGCGGACTGGATTCTTCAGCAGCCGATCATCGTGGACCCTCTGAACGAGGACCTCGACGAGCCGATCGCCGTCACCTTCAGCGATCGCGACGCTTGGATGACCCTGCTCTTTCAGGTGCGCGGACACCTCCTGATGGCGCTGAGCCTCCTCCCAGACGGCCAGTGGGTGCGCATCTCGCACCTCAGCCGCTGGTTCTGCGCGATGTACCGCCGCGTCGTCTGGACGTATGGCGCGGTGGAGAGTTATGGCGACGACTTCCCAAGGCACGCGCTGCCAATTGCAGGGGTGGACGTCAACGAGCACGTCACCGCTGCGGTACAGGAAGCGCTCACCCGGCTGTTCTCCGAGCTCTTAGTGCCCATCGGAGCCGTGCGCTTCGACAGCAGCGGTAGCCTCTTCGCGATCAATGGAGAAGCGCTCCGCGTCTTCCGTGACAGCGACGATGGCTTCGATCTGCTCAGCATCGAAACCGAAGACTACGCGGGTGATGACGTAGACCGCTGGCGCACACTGCCGACGGATATGGGCACGTGGGCCTCAGGCGTCGCGATGCCCGAGTGGCTCAAAGACAACGCGCTGCTCGTCCCTAGCAACACGCACATGCACGACCTCGTCGCGATCAGCACATGGGCTCAGCCGGTTCAAAGTGGCGGAGGCATCGTGTTCACGTTCAACGAAGAGACCGTTGGGCGCGGGCTCGACGCCGAGCAAGATCCCGCGCGATTCTTGCTGTGGTTGCGTGCCCGAACGGGTGAGCCTGCTCCCGGACTCGTGCGCACACTCTTCCCGGTCTCCTCTTGCGCGGCCGACGACGACGACGCTTGGCGAGGGGCCGCAGAGGACGAAGTCGCCGCACTGCTCGAGAGACTCGAGAGCTGGCACGAGCATCCGCCCGTCGCCCTGGTGGAAGCCATCCGCTCTTGGGGTACAGCAGGCGTCCCCGTTCTCATCGCCTCGCTCGAACACTGGGTCGACAACGAGTGCTGGTTGCTCCCGGCGATGCGTCATGTGTCTACGTTGCTCGGCGAAATCGGCGACCCACGTGCGGCGACCCTGGTGCTGCGAATCGTGCGCGAGGCGCCTCAAGATGTAGTCGAAGGCGCCGCTATCATGGCCGCAGCCAGGCTCGGCGCGCCCGCGCTTGACGGACTGCTCGGGCTCTATGACGTCGGCACTTTGGACCTTGAGAAGCGCATGCTCGCGGCGCTGGGACTGTCCACAATGGCCGTGCTGCACCCAGTGACGGCAACAGCCGTCGCCCAAGGCCTCGCCGCGAAGCTGACCTCGTTCGAGGAGCCCGAGCTCGCAACGCGGGTCGGCCTGTACCTCGCCGAGACCGGGCACCCGCTCGCAGACTCCGTGCTGTACCAGCTGAAGGACCAAGGCCAGTGGGTTGAGGAGATGGTGCCCTTCGACGAGGCGCTCTGGGTGCAGGGGCTTTCGCCAGCCGTGTGGGGCCCGCCCTACTTCGCGGCGCCGCTCGCGCACCTGTTTCCTTCAGAGTCGGAGACCGCGCGGATGCGAGACGCTGCTGGCGTGGAAGCGCTGGTCGCAGAGTCTGGCATCAGCGAAGAGAACCTGCTCGGAATGAAGGTTCCCAAGCGACCGAAATCCTCGGACAAGCGGAAGAAGTAGCGCTGGCGGCATGATTGGAGACCTGGTGGGGCTGCGGGGTGTTCGACGCGGGCTGCGAGCTCGGCGGCAGCTGCACAAGAGCGAGCTGTTCGCAGGCTGGACCAAAGATGGCGTTATCTCGGGTGCGCTAGAGCTCAATCAGAAACAAATGGGACTAGAATCGATGCTCGCACTTCACCGGCTCCGCGCCGTGTCCGCACGCTTTCGTCGCGCTCTGCGTTACCGTACTCGTCCTAGGCAGCGCTGGCTGTGAATCGGAGCCGCCAGGCGAACTCATCGTCAGCTGTGGTTGGGACGTAACCGTTCAGCGTGGAACAAGTTGTAATCGTTTGCGTGGGCTCCGATCCTAGCGCACATGTTCGGCGATCCCTGTCCGGGGTGTGTTCTACGGACCGAGGTCTACGATGAAGAGACGGAACCGAGACGAGTGGCGGGAGATCTGTGCGGCGAGCAATGAGAGCGAGCTAACGAATCGTGCCTTTGCGGAGGCTATGCGCATCAAGGCGGGGACCCTGTCTTACTGGCGATGCAAGCTGCGGCAGGACCAAGACTCTACGGCTGACTTTATCGAGGTGGAGTCTGAAGACTCCGTGCGCAGCGGCGGCGTTGTCGTCGACATTGGCGACGTCAGGGTCACAAGGGCGACCTTGCCCTCGGCGCGTTGGTTGGCAGAGTTGGCCGCGTCGTGCTGAGTCTACCAGCTTCGGTTCGCATCTATCTCTTCGCCGAAGCGACCGATATGCGTAGAGGCTTCGACGGGTTGTCGGCCTTGGTGCTGGCGTCAGGCCTCGATGTTTTCAGCGGCCACGTCTTCGCGTTCGTCTCGCGTCGTGGTGACCGAGCGAAGGTGCTGACCTGGCAGCTTGGCGGGGTCGTACTCTGGTACACGCGCCTCAAAAAGCCGGTTTCATCAGCCTGAGATTACGCCTGGCGTGAGCTGGATCACGCTCGAGGCCGACCAACTGGGGCTGCTCTTGGAGGGCATCGATCCACGGAGCGTTCTCCAGCCTCGACGATAGGAGCCGAAGACGATGATCGACACGAACGCGGGATCCTGATCCAACGTGGACCATGCCTCTTCCCGCTCACATTGCGGCCCAAGTCGCCAAACTTGATGCCTTCGCTGACACGGACGTCTCGGATCGCACGTCACTGAACCGGCCGCCTTTGGCAGGCACTTGGGACTTCGTCATGCGCGGCAGGACATCGAACAGCTGGAGCGTGCCTCTTGGTGGTTCAGGACCGCGCTTCTTCGACTCGTTGCACCTCGGCGCGCCCAAGGGCGCGTGCCTCGAAGACATCCTTCCGCCCGGCGGTGAAGAGTGCGCGTGCCCCGAGAGGGAGCCCTTCAACGTCATAAACGACGGATGCGAGCTGGCATGCTACTGCGACGACTTCCTCGGAAGATGGTTCTGCGACGAACTGCGCGATTGTGATCGTTCTGAGTTTCCAGAGGATGCTGGCGCAGACTAAGCGCGGCGGCCACAGACCGGCGCAACCGCGCCCAACGCACGAGCTCTGCTTGTAGCGCTCAGGCGTGCCGTGATTACGTCACACAGGCGACCCCTGATTCCTTGAGTACGTCATGTACAGCGCCCAAAGCCCGTCGAAACGCCTCTTCAAGCTCTTCGGCTTCCCCGTCGAAGCGGAGCTGAACTCGCTGTTCATGGTGGTCATCGTAATGATGTTCTACGGCAAAGGCGGGCCGGACCAGATCGTCTTCGCGGCGCTGCTCTGCGTGGCCATCTTCCTCAGCATCGTCGCTCACGAGCTCGGACACGCCCTCATGACCCGGCGCCTTGGCTACGGCGGGTCGACGATTCGGCTCACGTTAGCGGGCGGAGTCGCGATCTCTCGCGGGCGAAGATCAGCGCGCGACAGCATCAAGATCTCCCTCGCAGGGCCCGCGGTCACCGCCCTGATTGCGGTCGTCGGCATCGTCGTATCCGTCGTCGCGCCCTCCACACCGCGAGCGTCGATTGTCGGCCAGCTGCTCTTCTACACAACCGCATTGAACGTGATGTGGGCCGTATTCAACATGCTGCCGATCTACCCAATGGATGGTGGCCAGGCGCTCCGCGCGTGGCTGAGTACGAAGCTCCCGGCACGAGAGACGCTGAAACGATCGCTTATCGTATCCGGCGCCATCGCGGCGCTATTGATCGTTGCCGCCATCGCGTGGCAGCAGTACCTGCTCTTGCTGATCGTCGGCTGGATGGCCCTGAAAAACTGGCAAGAATGGACACGGAACTTCGCATGACCCGCACCTCGCTCACCACCCTCGCGCTCTCTGTCGCGCTCTCTGTCGCGCTCTCTGCCTGCCAGGGCGGTTCGAACACGGATGAACCGGCTTCCGCGGAGCCGGAGTCAGCGGAAGCGGCCGCGGAAGCAGCGGTGGCACCAGACGCGCTCGCGTGCGAACTCACCGCGGTAACGCCGCTTATCGCCTCCGTACGATTGGAGAGCGAAGACGGAAGCTGTCGACTCTTCCTGCCGCACAACCCGACAGCCGGCGATTTGACGGTACGCGTCTCCGGCGTCGGCGCGGAGAACGTCGCGGCGCTTGAGCGAGCGCACGAAGGCGCGACCCTCTACGCCAACGGCGGAAGGGTCACCATCACCACCTCAGACGCGACACGAATCGCCGGCACCTTCGATGTGACCGATGACAGCGAACCCGGCACGGGTCGCGTCGCTGGCGCGTTCGACATCGCCCTCCCCGCCGCGGCGCCGTCGGGCCAGTGAGCGCTGGAGACACCCACGATACGCTCCGGACCTGGCGCGTCGCTGACGTTCGCCGCGAGCTCGGTGAGCCAGAGTCCGTCGTCGCCGAGAGGGCCTGTGAAGCCCTGGGCGTCACGCCGACGAACGCTGCAGACGTTGAAGTTGTAAAACGTTCCGTCGACGCACGCGGGCGACGCGCGCCACGCTTCGTGCACCATGTCGACGTCACCTTGCCCTCGGACGCACCCGTCGAGGCGGGTGGCCGCGTACACCCTGCGCCCGCAACGTACGACGCCTTGCCGACGCGCGTCGCTGCCGGAGCCGCTCGGCCAGTGGTTGTCGGGCTTGGCCCCTGCGGCCTCTTCGCTGCGCTACATCTCGCGCTCGCGGGGATGCCGCCGATCGTGCTCGACCGCGGCAAGCCAGTGGAGCCGCGCGCAAAGGACGTCGCTGCGCTGATGGGTCGCGGGCAGATTAACCCGGAGTCGAACCTCTGCTTCGGCGAAGGCGGGGCCGGCACGTGGAGCGACGGCAAGCTCTACACACGCGTCGGCGGCAAGCTGTTGAGGCCCGTGCTGCAGAGCCTGGTCGACATGGGAGCGCCCTCCCGCATTCTCACAGACGCGCGGCCTCATCTCGGCACCGACAAACTGGTCGCGTTGTTGAAAGCGTTCCGCGCCCATCTCATCGATCTCGGATGCGATCTGCGCTTCGACACGGCGATGGACGATCTCGTTCTCGACGACCAGCGCGTGACCGGGGTTCGATTGCGCGGGGGCGAGGTGCTGCCCGCCACCCACGTCGTGCTCGCGGCCGGGCATTCGGCGCGCGATCTCTACCGCACGCTCGCGCACCAAGGTGTGCCGATGACGCCGAAGGGCTTCGCGGTGGGCTACCGGCTTGAGCACCCGCAGACGCTCATCAACCAGATCCAGTACGGCCAGTGGGCCAGCAACGACGAGCTGCCTGCCGCGTACTACGAAGTCGCGAAGCAGGTCGGAAACGGCCCAAAGAAGAGGGGCGTCTACAGCTTCTGTATGTGTCCCGGCGGGAGCGTCGTGCCAACGCCAACGCTCGAAGGCGAGGTGTGCGTGAACGGCATGTCACACGCGGCGCGCTCGGGCCGCTACGCCAACAGCGCCGTTGTGGTGACCGTCACCCCAGAGGACGTCGCCCCCTACGCGCTCAGCGACGACCCCGTTGACCGCCTACTCGCGGGCGTCACGTTCCAACGGGTGGCGGAGCGTGAGGCGTGGGAGCGCGGTGGTGGCGCCTTCGTCGCCCCGGCGCAGCGGCTTGTCGACTACCTCGGCAACACGCCGTCGA
>JBLFZA010000141.1:0-11592 GCA_047610025.1 Bradymonadia bacterium
GTGGCATAGCGGACGTGCACCTCTTCGCAGAGGGCTACGACGCCGTCAGCGTCTACGCGGACTTCGCAGAGGGCAGCTACGTGATCCCCCTCCCTCCACTCACCGTTGAGTCTGAGGTTGGCGGATTCACCGGCGAGATGGACTTCTCGTCCGTCACGACGGTTGGAGACGCCAGCGTGGGGCTCGCCGGGGCGGCCCTCGGCGGCCAGCTCGTGAACTTCACGCTGAACTCAATACTCGGAGACCCCGTCAACACGGAGATCGCGATCCCAGGCTTAGGAGGACAGGCCTTCGCGCTGCCCGGCGGGCTCGTTCTCTCGGTTGAGTTCTTCGGAATCGGAGACGTGAAGGGCGAGTATCTAGCGCGCGCGGACGACGGGCTGACGTTCGCGTGGGCGCTCGGCGGCAAAGTTCAAATCAATGACCTCATCGACCTGTTCACTGGAGGCGGCGCCGGAGACATCGGCGGCATCTTGGCGGCGATCCTACCGCTGTTTGAATCCTTCGATCACGACGTCGCCGTCTTCGAGTCAAATGCACTGCCGCTTGAGGAAGATCGTGACGACATCGATGGCGACGGGGTCACCGACGAGCTGCTCCCCAACTACAGCGCGTTTCCTAACCTCGACCTTGAGCCCGACGAGCCGCAGCGCTATCGCACAGAAGTGCGCATGGGCGAACTGCCCAGCATCGGTGGAGTACAAAGTGAGGTCGTATTGGTCGTCGGCGGCGTGCTCGTCGACGGCGTTGGCTTCGTGCCAACCGGACTCAATGCCGTGCAGTCGGTTGATGGCGCAGCACCGGAGCCAATCGTGCTTCGCATGGCCCCCAGCCACGGCGGGCTCGGCGTTGGCGACTTCGCAGTCGTCGCTGTGTCCTTCACCGCAGCCGGCACAGGCGTTGGAGCTGACGGGCTCTCGCTGCCGTCGAATATCTCCGCGCGTATGTTCATCGGGCCGCGACTGCCAGAGCTGCTCGACTTCTCAGCCGATGGCTTCGCTTCTCTCGACCAAGGCGCGGTCTACAACGAAGACACGCGAGCGTTGAGCTACGCCGTTGGCACCGCGGACGTGGCGCACGTGACCTTCGTTGGCGACGCCGGACGCTGGCACGTCTGGACCGACAGCACGATCAACGGGCTGTCTCTGCCAGTGCCACCGGAAGGCGCTACCGACTATCGTGTTGGCGCTCTGTTGCGGCTCGATGGCTTGCTGACAGAAGGCAACAGCATCGCCGACCTCGCTGCGGCCGGTGGCCCCTCACTACTGAACGTCGACCGCAGCGCGATCGGCTTCTCTCGCGTCGAGACCGCTCCTTAGCCGCCTCACGACAGGCGTTCACCGCCCGCCGGTCACCGCCTTCGCCGGTGGCATTGGGGCGGGCTTCTCGCCGTCAGGCTTCTCGCCGCTAGCCTGGGGCGTTCGCTTCGGCCCAGTCGATGACCACCGTCTCACAGGCAACCCCGTCGAGTCGGTTGATCTCTTGAACGCCCGTGGGGCTCGTGACGTTGACCTCGGTAAGATAGTCCCCGAGCACGTCGAGGCCGACGAACCAGATCCCGTCTTCGCGGAGTCGCGGCACGACCGCGTCGATGATTTCGCGCTCCCGTTCGGTAATCGTCGCGCTCTGAGCACGGCCACCCGCGGCCATGTTCCCGCGAAACTCTTTGCCCGAGGGCACCCTGAGGATGGCACCGAGCGGCTCGCCATCCATCAGCACGATGCGCTTATCACCCTGCGCCGCCTCGGGGACGTAGCGCTGCACCATAATCGTCTCTTCGCCAAAATGCGTGCTGGTCTCGATGATGGAGTTCAGGTTGGCGTCATCTTCACGCAGCAAGAAGATGCCCGTGCCTCCCATCTGGTCGAGCGGTTTGATGACCGCCTTTCCTCCAACCTCGGCAACGAAGCGGAGAATCTCATCCCGCGAGCGCGTCACCAGCGTGTCGGGGGTGAATTGCCCGAAGTTCAAGATGTACGCCTTCTCGTTGGCGTCTCGCAGACCTCGAGGGCGGTTGATCACCAAGCACTTGCTTGGGTCGACCTGCTCCAAGAGAAACGTGGCGTACAAGAACGCCATATCGAAGGGGGGGTCCTTCCGCATCCACACGGTCGGGAAGGACTCTAGGTCCCGCCGCGCCGACTCGATTACCGTAAAGTGGTCCCCTTCAACGGCCCGTACTTCGACACGCGACGCCAACGCGTACCCGCGCGCCGGAGTGGCGCTCAAGTCGCGCGTCTCGCAGACCCACAGGCCATGCCCGCGGCGTTGCGCCTCCATCATGAACGCAAACGTGGTGTCCTTCTTGACGTTGATGGCCTTCAGCGGGTCCATCACAAAGAGCATGTCCATTGTCACTCCGTCGGCGCGGTCTGGGGCAGTGTTGGTGCGTCGTCTGAAGACGTTGGAGGCGCAGCCAGCGCGAGTATGGGCGCGGCGTGCCTCTGCGAAATGCGAAACCACCTCGTGTGATTCAAGCGAGCACGATGATCGTCGGGGTCAAGAGGCGTGGCGTCGTCGCCGATACGCGGACCAATCTCCAGTAAGATAGGCTCACCGCTCTCGCGCTCCAGCGTCAAGCGCGACAGCTGCGCGGCGTATTCAGCGGGCGCCGGGGCCTCTAACCAGCGCACCACCCGCAACGAAGCGGTCGCCTGCAAGCTAGCTCGAAGGGCCTGCGTCTCCTCCTGCTGAACGGGCTGGCCGTCACTCGGCGAATACTGGCGTGGCTCACCGGCCTCACAGGCGGTGTCACACTCTCCGCGGGTCCACTCGCGCGCGCCACGTATTCGCGTCACTTGGTCTGGCACGATCTGCACTGCATAGGGCGTCGCGAGATCCGCTTGCCGCATGCCGACGAAACGAGAGGCGACGCGTGAGAGTTCGAACACGGTCGGATCCCCTTCACGCTGGGCGTACCACGTGTTCCCTTCGGTGCGGTGACCGAGGTATATTGTCGCGACCTCGTCGTCACTCGTGAGGCGAACGGCAAACTGCGGAGCCATGAGACCGGCGTCAGCAAGACTGACGTCAGCGATTGCTCCAGCTCGCAGATGCGCGAGTGAGAGCACCAAACGTCGCACGGCGGCCTCATCTATAGGCGTCCCGTCTTGCGCCTGCCAGCTGCTGCCCTCTCGCTGCACAACGAAGGCGCTCTCGCGGTCGATCAGCGTGACGGTGTGCACCGCGTCACGCTCGAGACTCAGAACACGCAGCGACCGAAACGCCTCTGGCGGCCGATCAAAGAGCACGCGAACGTCCGCCCGAGCGCGATAGACAGTGTCGCCCTCCCCAACGGCGAGCCACGTGGTCGGCACGTGCGAGACGCGACGGCCGGATCGGCCAATGAGCCCCTCCCATGCGTTAGGCCCGGGCCCGAACACCACCCGAAGATCGGTGCTCTCGATCTCCAACGCCTCGCCGGTTAACCGGCGCTCCCTTCTCAGGTCGACGTCAACTGGCGCAGCGAGCAGCGCGCTCAGTCTCGCGGCGAGCTCGTCGCTCACCGGCGCGTTGATGGGCTCGACGAGGCGCCACGTTCCCGAGCTTCTGGACAGCTGAAGAGTCCCGGCCGCGCGGTGGACCGTGATCTCGTCTACCGGGGCCTCGGGCCATGGCAAAGGCGACGGCTCCCACGTCCCGCGATCGCAGCTTGTGAGGAGCGCGAGCGTCAGCGTGGCCTGCAGAACAAGGAATCGAATCGAGCGAGACAGGAGCAAATCCAAAACAGGCACGAGGGTCGGGAGCAGACTTTCGCGTTGTTCGCGATCTGGAGGCCGCGCGTCAAGTGACGCTCTCCGCCGCGCGCGCCTGAGGGTTCCTCTTCTGGACACCCACAGCACGGCTGGCGCGCGCGCGGAGTGCGGCGTTGCAGAAGCAGTGTCGTCTGCGCTAAGCTCCGCGGAGGAACAACACTTGTTCGCGGCTTAAACGACCTATGACGAAGTCTGAACTCGACATCACGATGCCGGGCATTCGCGCACCGTGGGCGGTGTCGCAGTCTACACAGGCTGTCGAAGTGCCTGTGCTGGTCGTCGCCTGGTCTGACGAGCAACCCGAGCGCATCGGAGAGTTCGCCTTTCTGGCCGAGGGTGACGACGCGACACTGCTCGGCCGAGGGCCAGCGATCGACGGCGATCCAGCACCGCGGCTGACCTTCGGTCGTGTGACCGTGAATGGCTATGAGGAGGGACCCGCCGTGCTGGGGCCGAGGCTCTCGCGCCGTCAGGTGATGTTGCGCACAAAGGGAACCAGCATTGAAATGGAGCGACTCGGGAGCTGCCCGACGCTTGTGAACGGCCAGCCGCTCGATCGTGCGACGCTTCGGTTCGGCGACACACTGACGCTGAAGGATCAGCTTGTTTTGTTCGTTGGCCGTCGCACCCGTGGCACGGGCCGCGGCTCGCTTCCCGAGCGACTGCTCGGCGAGTTCGCACGCGCTGACGCCTGGGGCATCGTTGGGGAGAGCAGCGCGGCCTGGAAGCTCCGCGGCGAGCTCGGCTTCATCGGCCGAGCCTCAGGCCATGTCATCGTGCTTGGCGAGAGCGGAGTTGGAAAGGAACTCGCTGCACGCGCCATTCACGCGCTGAGCGACCGCGAAGCAAAGCCACTCATCGCGCGGAGTGCGGCCACGATTCCCGACAGTCTCATCGACGCCGAGCTCTTCGGCAACGTCGGCAACTACCCGAATCCGGGGATGCGAGAGCGACCGGGCCTTATCGGCGAGGCGAACAAGTCGTCCCTCTTCCTCGACGAAATCGGCGAACTTCCAGAAGCCTGTCAGGCGCGACTCTTGCGCGTTCTGGACAGCGGCGGCGAGTACTCTCGCCTCGGGGAAGCCCGCCCTCGAGTCGCCGACCTTCGACTCATCGCGGCAACCAATCGCCCGATCGATCAGCTCAAGTCTGACTTCGGCGCCCGCTTCCCGCTCACCCTGCGAGTCCCCGGGCTGAACGA
The DNA here is from genome assembly GCA_047610025.1 of Bradymonadia bacterium. Taxonomy (GTDB): domain Bacteria; phylum Myxococcota_A; class Bradymonadia; order REDH01; family REDH01; genus JBLFZA01. The sequence continues at coordinate 4,957 of JBLFZA010000141.1, forward strand.
ACGGCGAGCAGACATCCCGCTGCTGATTCGTCACCTCTTGGTCCGGTCAGCGGCGTCCAACACAGAGCTCCATGCACGCTTTTTCGAGCCGTGCGAAGACGGCGGCGTCGGCGAACCACGCGTCGCGCCAGACCTCGTCGAACGACTCATCCGCCACAACTACAGCACGCACGTTCGCGAACTAGAGCAGTTGTTGTGGAAGGCCATCCTCTCGAGCCACGAGGGGTTCTTGCTCTTGACGCCGGACGTTCTCGACGCGCTCAGTTCGTGCGAGCAAGAACCGGTCACCGAGCCGACCGAAGTCTCGGGCGACGCCATTCGTTCGGCCCTCGGCAGACACGAAGGCAATATCACCCGTGCAGCGCGCGAGCTCGGCCTGAAGAATCGCTACGTGCTCTACCGGCTAATGAAGAAGCACGGCATCGATGAAGACACCGAAGACACGGTCCCAGAAGTGACAACGTAGAGACTCTGCACTCGGACGAGCGCAGGAGAGGGAATCGACACGGTCGACTTAGTGCGCCTCGTCACCCCAATGTTGGCGCAGGAAGCGCTCGCGACCGCTGCCCGCGCGGTAACGCTGATAATGGGCCGTGTTCGTTCTGTAGTAATTCTGGTGGTAGTCCTCGGCGACGTAGAAGGGCTCTACCGCCTGGACGGGCACAACGATCGGCTCGTCGAACACGCCGCTCTCTCCGAGCGCCAGCTTCGAGCGTTCCGCGGCGGCGCGCTGGACGTCGTTCGCGACGAAAATTGCGGGCCGGTAGTGAGGTCCGCGGTCCGCAAACTGACCGTCGAGGTCGGTCGGGTCCATTGAGCGCCAGAAAGTGTCCAAGAGTTGCTCATAGCGGACCACATTCTCATCATAAATGACGAGCACAGCCTCGGTGTGGCTCGTGCGCCCGCTGCTCACCTGGCGATAGGTCGGGTTCTCCTCCGCGCCTCCGGTGTAGCCGCTGTAGACTTCGAGCACGCCATCAAGCGACTCAAAAGGGCCCTCCATGCACCAGAAGCAGCCTCCAGCGAAGACGGCAGACACGTGGCCATCCGGGATCTCACCGGCGAGGGGTTGGCCATCGTTTACAGTCGTGGTCGGCTGCGAGCCGGCAGCGATCGTCGGCTGCGAGCCGGCAGCCTGACACCCGGCAAAGGCTCCGACGCTCAGGACCATCATCACCAGCAGGCTCTTGCTACGCGTCATCATTCGCTTGCCTCCGTGACGGCCGGCTCGAAGACCAGCGACGTACCATTGACACAGTGTCGCAAGCCTGTCGGCTCGGGCCCGTCAGAGAAGACATGCCCAAGGTGACCGCCGCAGGACGCACAGTGAATCTCCGTGCGGCGCCCATCAGCGTCTTCGCCGACTCGGCCGTCTTCGATAGGCTGGTAGAACGACGGCCATCCGGTGCCCGAATCAAACTTGTTGTCGGCGCTGTACAAGGGGGCCGCGCATCCCGCACAGCGGTACGTGCCTGCAAAGTGATTGTCGTTAAGCGCATGGCTGTGGGCGTATTCGGTGCCGTCACGGCGGAGAACTCGGAACTGCTCATCGGTGAGCAGAGACTCCCACTGCTCCTCGGGGACGTCGACCCGCTCGCCTACCGCCGGGGCCTCGTCGAAGGTGTTCAGCGCAGCGCGTATACCGAACTGCGCTGCAAGCTGCTCTGACGTTGCCGTCGTCGGCTGCGACTCGGCGTTAGACTGGCTCGACGCCTGGGCGCAGCCGGTCGCGAGCATCGCAACACAGAGCAAGAAGGTGAACGGGGCAGGCGAGCGCATCATCTGAACTCCATATGGGAGGGTGTCAACGTCTCGTATGATGCACGGACCTCTCGCAAGGGTTCAAGTCATCGCTGTGGCTTAGCCGCGCATGGCCTGAGCGGCGACGCCCGGGACCTTGAGGAGCGAGGGCGCCTTCTCGAATTGGAGGAGCTTCTTTGCGAGCGCGGAGACGTTGCTGTGCGAGTGAAAGTAGACCGGCTTCGGCATCATCTTGAACGGTGCCCGCACGACACTCTTCTGCACATGGTCGAGCAGTGTGGTGTTGTGCACGAAGCCGCGACCGGAGCGGATGTCCTCTAGCGGATGGCCAGGGAAAGCTCCCCACGGAGCGACGACGAGGCCGTAGATCATCGCGGCCCAACAGTTCACCGCGATGCCGCCATAACGAAGCGTCTCTAGCATGGTGTCGAACCCGGTCTGGTTTGCCGACTCTGTTTTGGGATGGATCAACACCATGCAAGAGAGCGTTCCCCAACACTGGTCGTTCGCGAACGTCGTCGCTTTCTCCATGAACTCCGCAGCGGTCGCGGCGGGCAGAACGGTGTCGGCCAAAACGCCGCAGAAGGCCTCGTTGTTCAGGGCGTACTCTTCGTTGCTCGTTCCGATGTTTGGCAAGAGGGTCCACGGCACGACGGCCGGGTCATCTTCGCCCAATCGCTCAGCGTCGGGGTAGTGCTCGAGGAACGCTTCATAACGTTCGCGTGCGCCCGGGTAGTAGGCCTTGCGAGCGGGCACGGAGGCCAACTCCGCACGTAGCTTCTCCATGAAGCGCTCACGCTGCGGCCAACCCTCTGCCGTAACGACAATCTTCGCGGCGTTACAGTTGAACGACGCGTTGTTGGTCACCATCGAAGCGACGTTCGTGGCATGGTAGTTCAGGTCCGCTTCGGACCAGTCGCCCGGTACGATCATCACCGGTGTCACACAGCCCAGCTCCGACGTAATAGGCCGTTCGTTCTTCGGTGTGCCCGCCGCCTTTCGGTGCGCGCGTTCATCTGAATCGACACCCCACACGATCGCGTCGTGCGTCGCATCACTGCCCGTGATGTGTATGGAGTGCACGAGCGGGTGTTCGCACAAATAGGCTCCCACCTCCGCGCCCCCATGACACACATCGAACACGCCCTTGGCCGCTAGTGGTGCGAACGCTTTCTCGATCCACGGCCCCAGATAGGCGTTCACGGGGTTGGTCTTCAGCAGCACAACCTCGTCTTCTACGAAGAGTTTGTGGAGCGCATCCATTGGCCCAATCGAAGCGACGTTGCCTGCACCGAGCACCAGCGAGACCTGCGGCTCAGGCCCGTTGCCATGCGCCTTGTCGCGGTAGAGCCTCCCTTGATCAGCGCCCTTCCCTGGCTCAATCCAAACATCACACGTCACCCCCGTGAACAGGAGCTTGTCCGTGATGGACGACGGGAACACTCGCGCGATCACCTGACCGTTCTTATGGGCATGCACGCCCGCGAGCTTGGGCCGACCGTTCGCTTCCAATGCCTCGATCAGACACCGGAGATTTCGAGCGACCGTAAATGGGCCACCGAGCCACTCTTCGCCCGCGGCGTCACTGGCTACGCCGATACCCTTCGCCTGACAGGCGCTGTCGACCCACTGCTCACTCACCGCAATGGTCGCGTCCATGCACTCCCGTAGCAATGCGATCCGCCCGGGAATCTCGACGGCAGCCCAAGCCGTCTTGGAGGCGTCGAGGCGCTCGAGCTTCGCGTCGAGCTCGAGACGAGGAGTTGGCGCCATGGGCGAAGGCGGTTCTGGGAAGTTCGGGGAAGCCATAGCGCGCTGTGGATGCGAGTGGTGCGTGACGTTACATCAGATAATCTGCGTATTACCTCGGAGCCCCGCGGGCAACCGAGCCAGCGTTCTCGACCTCGTTCCAGGACCACAGAACATTTTTTGTGCAGATTAATGCATAAGAAATTGACTCCGCTCCCCCCACCCTCTACTGTTGCGCCATGGATGACTCGCCGAACATGAGCCACGAGGAGCTGACGCGTCGCGTCTTGTACTCGCTGCTTCGTCCTGCGGTGAATATCGCGGAGCACGGTGAAGTACCCCTCGGCGAGTTCTCTGAGTGGGCGGAACTCGCCTACTTTCATTCGTTGCGTGAGAGCGGGCTGAAGATGCGGGAGGTGGCGGGACAGCTCGACGTCTCGATGCGCAAAGCAGCCCAGCTGTCGGCGCGGCTGAAGCAGAACTTCCTCGACCCGGAGCGCAGCGTTGGGCTCCCGCGGCGGATCGAGTTCATGCTGTGGGCTGAGCCCCTGAGTCTCGCTCGCCTCTACCAAGTGCTGCCAACGGAAGAACCGGACGATATCGACGCGTCCGTTGAGGCGTTGTTGAAAAACGGGCGCATCGAGGCGAGACCGGGCGCACGCGTAACCTACGCGGTCACCGACCCGTCCTCTCGCCTCGTACGAGATGCGTGGACATCCCGAATTGATGGCCTCAACCACCTCAGCAGCACGGTCGCAGCTGCCGTAATCGGGCGTTTCTTTGAAGGAGACAGCACCGCGTTCGCGCGCACGGTGGGCCTCCGGATCCGCCGCGAAGACGAAGCTGCCCTTCGCGAGTTGTATGAACAGACGATTTGGCCAGCCCTTCTCGCGTTGGACAAGGCGGCGGCGGGGGACCCCGAAGCGGTCACCGTGAACCTCGCGCTGCTGTGGGCGCAAGAGCCGCGAAGCAAGCAACCAGTCACCGAGACCAACGTTCCCGCCCCTACTGACCCTGAGAAACCATGAAGACCCTACACTGGCTGATCGCTAGCGCGTTTGGCCTCGGCCTTGTGGCTTGCAATGATGGTAACGATACGGAGATCCCCTCCTGCGACGGCGTAGAGGTTGCCGCCGGCGGCTCGACGTACTGCGCGAGCCTGATCACGGAGACCGGGTTTCTGTGCCCGGCGTCACTTCCCGAAGAGTTCGATTTCGACGGTTTTACCGTCTGCTTGCCCGAAGGCGAGACGCCGAGCGATGAGCTTATCTACGCCCTCTGTTTGGAGCTCGCGAGCGCGGGCTATCATCTAGACGCCGCGACGGGCGAGTGTCTCAACCCCGACGATGAGCCTGTGGTGCCTGTCCCCGCCGGCACGGCACAGCCGGATGCGGGCGTTAGCGACGCTGGAGCGCCCGACGTCGAAACGGATGCTGGGGCCATTGACACGGGTGGACCAGATGGCATTGCCCCGACGGACGCGGGGCCGACAGACGGCGGCTCTCTGGACGGTGACGAAAGCGATGTAGACGACGATGCCGCACCCGATGTCGACGGCGATGTCGGCAGCGATGTCGACGGCGGAGGCCTGGGAGACACGTGTCTTTCGTCCGAAGAGTTCTCCTGCACCGTCGGCCTGTACTGCGCGCAACAAGAGCCCGTCGAATGCACACCATCGTACGTCGGCGTGTGCACCTCCGTCCCCGCTCGGTCTGAGTGGGATACGCCCTTCGCGGTGTGTGGATGCAATGAGGAGACCTACGCGCTCGGCGAAGGGCAGGCCCGCGAGGCCGGCTACGGGGGTCCAATTGTGGCGTGCGAGTTCAGCGGCGTCTGCCCGGACTATGCCCTGGCATGCCCCAGCGAGTGCTTCGAGATGTCGGCGGCCCGCTACAATTCGAGCCTCGACTGCTTGAACGGCGGCGGGATCTCTGGCGTCGTAGGCTGCACCAGCATTGAGGGCGGCTCGGACGACGCGCCCTGCGTAAAGCGTCTGGCAGATGGCGCGCTCTTTGTCGCGACATCAGGCACGGCCTTCGACGCCTCGATGCAGTGGGTTGCCTGCTCCGACGAAGAGCAAGCGACCGTCTCCTCCGCGAGCCCCTGCCCAGAGCGCTAAGGCGGCCTCTGGCTACTCCGCGCTCGCCGAGACGACGACGCGCCACGGGGCCGGAAGACCCTCGATGGTGCGTTGGTCGTTTTGGGGGTCGAGGCCTGCGGAGATCCCAGGACCGTGCGTCCAAGGTGTCGCGCGCTGCTCTTCTTCGGTTGTCTTCACTGCGGGTCGCCACTGCTGTTTGGTCAACCCGGCTCGACGCAGCCACCCGGCCAAACAGGAACGCGTAGGAAGGGCATAGAAGCCGCGGGCACCGCTATAGCGGCCAGGAGGATGCCAGGCGATCGGGTCATCTCCGGGTATCACGATCGTCTCGACGATGACCTGGCCGCCGGGCGCAAGTGCGGTGCGCATGTCGCGCAAGAGGCCGACGGGGTCCCCAACGTGATAGAGCAAGCCAGCACACAAAATGCGGTCAAACGCACGCGGCAAACGCGCCAGCGCATCCGCCCGCCAGCCGACGAGTCGCCAAGGCGCGGCGCCGACCAAACGACTGACCAGCTCCCATTGCAAGCGAGAGAGAGGCTGCGGGTCGATGCCCAAGACGAAGCTGGGCTTCTGACCCAGCAATCGCGCCATGCTGTAGCCGTTTCCGCTCCCCACGTCGCAGACGCTTAGCCCGCCGCAGTCACCAAGACACTCTTGCAAGCGTCCCCACTTCAGGTCGCTCCGCCACTCGGCATCCACCAGTGTGCTGCCGATTCGCCATGGGCCTTTGCGCCAGGGGATGCACTCGGTCAGCAGAGACGCGACGTGGGGCCCTTCAATGGACGCGGGTTCAAGCCGCGGGGCGGCTTCATCAAGACGCACAATCTCCGCCGGCGACACATCCAAAATGCGTCGCAAAATCGTCTCATGGTCGGCGCGCCACGGCGCGACGGTCGCATCGAGTTCATCGCTGACAGCGACGAGTTCCTCCCGCCCGAGGGCCCGCAGATGCTCTCTCCATGCTTCTGGAGCGTTGAGTCTCTCGCTCATGTGACAGCAAAGGAGGCAAAGGCGAGCCAGCG
>JBLFZA010000142.1:0-11577 GCA_047610025.1 Bradymonadia bacterium
AATTGGTGGCGACGTGCGTTGCGCTCGTCGGTGTTGCCAGCGTCGGCGCTTGCTGACGAGGCGCGATAGGCGGCGTGTGTGTCCTGCAGCCGATGCAGCCGACGGGTCGCCATAGGCGAGCGCGTCGATGGCGCCTTCGTGTGCGCTCGCGACCCAGGTTGTGCTGACGAGAGCCTTCGCAGTGTTGGGCGCACTCAGACAACCGACCGCCGTCTCGAGTGTGCGGCGTTCTGCGCTGGAACTTCCACGACCGTCGCACTTGTGCCTCGCCCGCTCGCGTTCATACCACGTCTCAACCGTTTCAAGTGCGAGCACGCCGTTGTCGATCGAGAGTGCGAGGTCGCCGGGCTGCAGGTACTCGTCCACGCGGGCTGTCTGCGGCGAAGAGACCAGAGCGACCGATGCGCTGGTTCGTTGCGCGTGCCCTAGTCTACCGCCTCGAGGCGAGGTTCCATCCGTGGTGTTTAGTCGCTCGTCTGCCGTGACGGGCTTGGGGACGTTCAATCGGCCAGTCGCTCCGAGCCAAACGCGACCGGCTGTCTTGCACGACTTCGGCGATGTGCACACCGCTTGCTTGGCCGGTTCTGGCTCGAAGTCGATCAAGACGTTTCGGCAAATCACCGCGTCGAAACGGCCCGCGGTCGATGCGACGAGGGTGAAGATCCCGGAGCAAACACGTGTGCGAAGCGCGGGAATGACCGACCACTGTTTGCCGATTCGTGTCAGGTACTTGTCGCGCATAGCGATGGGCAACTGCGAGACCGTTCGTTCGGTGTAGGTGCTCCCGGCCTTTGCTTCTGCGCGCGCGTCTATGTCGCTGTCCGTCGCCCAGATCTTTGCCTCTACACCTGCGGCATCGAGAATCATCGCTAAGGTCCAGACATCTGGGCTACTCGAACAGGCGGCACACCACACTTGTACAGCTCCGTGGTGCCTCGCTCGATCGTCGACCAAGGCGTGTAGCTGTTCGCCATTCCGATAGAAGGAGGTCTCAACCACGGTCACGAGAGACACGAGGCGCTGACCGATCACGCTGCGCGTTCCGGCCCGCGAGATGCTGTGAAGCAGCGTCTCCGTGTTTGTGCCTTCCTCGGTCGTCCAGGCCTCTAGGCTAGGCAGGACGTGTCGTCTTTGACGGTCCTTCGCGGGAGCGAAGCCGAGCCATTTACGCGCCGAGTGCTCGAAGAGTTCGTCGGTCATACAGGGCTTACTCCTGAGGTCGACTGAGGCGGTGCGAACGCATGGCCACCGGTTGGATTCGCTAAGCGGCCGCCTGGTCTGCGGTATGCGCTTTGATGGTGATGTTCGCCACTTCGGTGAAGTCGAAGAGTGCGACGTGACCCTTCAGACTCTCGGAGAGGTCTCGTAGTGAGTTCGCGCTGGTCACCATCTCTCGCGCAACGTCGACGCTGCGGCGTGCCACTTCGTTGACCCCATCCATCGCGGCGTCCACTTCGGTGGTTCCCGCTTGCTGAGCCGAGACGGCGGAGGTGATCTCCTCCGCCGAGAGCGTCGTTGCGATCGCGAGCTTGGCCGCCTCCTCACTGGCGAGCACCGAAGCCGCAGATGCGGTGTTGATGTCGGCTGTCAGCGCCTGAATGCGCTTAGCCGAGCCCATCACCTGTTCCGCTAGGCGCTGCATCTGGGTCGCGACGAGCGAGAATCCGCGCCCGGCGTCACCCGCCTTGGTACCCTCGAGTGCGGCGTTGAGAGCCAGCATTTCGCTCTTGTTTGCGATGTCCTTAATCAGCTCGAGGACCTCCGTGATGGTTGCAGATTTCGATGAGAGCTCGTGAATGCGACTTCCGATGACGCCGGCGTTTGACTGGGCTTGCTTCGCGTTCAGCAGCACGTTTTCGCCGAGGGTCGCGATGCTGTTCGCAGACTCAAGGAGAAGGTGTACCGATTGCTTCGTCTGCTCGACGGCCGCGGCTTGTTCCGTCGCGCCGGATTGCTGCGCCTGGACGTTACCCATCAGTTGTTCCGCAGAGGAAGACAGGCCGACCGCGGCGGACTGCATGTCCTGAATCACGGACTGCAGCCTTGTGGACAGCTTGTTATAGGCGACGTTCAGCTGGCCGACCTCATCTCCTCGAGATGTCTCGATCGCGGGAGCAAACCTGCCTTCCGCCAGCCGGGTAAGGCGTTCGCTGACCACCGCAATTGGTAGCGCGATCGAACGCGACAGGAAGTAGCCTCCGAGAAGTCCCAGCATCATGAGAAACGCAGAGACAACAATCTGCCATTGGAGCATCTCGCGCAGTGAGGCGAACGCCTCTTGCGTTTCGATCTCCGCAACGGTGACCCAGGTGACACCGAGGAACGTGAGCTCCGACGCCGCCATGAGCATCTCCTTGCCGTCGAAGCTCTCGGCTTCGATGATTTCGGTCGGGCCGGAGCTCGCGTTGCGCGTGACCTGCGTATCGGCTTGGAGCGTGAGCACTGTGTTTTCTTCGTACCCTCTCAGTTGCGAACGAACGACCATATCTTCGCCGCCGACGATGAAGCTGCGTCCCGTCTCCCCGAGCCCTGTAGTGTTCGCCATGACCTCATTCAGTCGACTCGCCGGGAACTGGACCACCAGAACGCCGTTGGACCCGGACTCCGTCGCGATCGGCGTTGCCATGAACGCCGCGGGGGCTCCGTAATTCGGTGTGTAAGAGGTGAAGTCCGTGAAGACCACTGAGCCCGGCGAAACGCGCATCGCGGCTTGCGTCACCTCGGCGATTCCCGACTCTGCGTAAGGGCCGATCCTGAGGTCCGAACCAAAGTCGACCTCCTTGAACACGGAATAGACGATGCGCCCGGTCTCGCCATCGACAAGGAAGATGTCGTTGAAGTCAAAGCGCTCCAAGTAAACGCGGAAGAGCTCGTGGTAGCGGGTGTGCACCTCATCGTACGTTGTCCCGGTGGCGGCGGTCATCATTGCGTGTCTTTCGCCGAGCCCGTTCGGGTTGTTGGCGATGTAGTGTGCCTGCATCCACACTTGAATTGGTTCCGTCGGGCGAAGGGTTCGTGGCGGGTTCTGACCGTTCGATTCTGAGTAGGCTGTAGCGAAGGGACCATCGTAATAGTTGGTGATGGCCGCCACCGCTGCTGGGAACGGGTCTGCTGCTGGTGCTATCGCGGGCGTGCCATCGGGATTCGGCGCCGGAGCCTTCGGTGTCATTTCGCTAGGCAGCAGCAATGCCGCAGTCGAAAAATCCTCTAGTGCGGATGTGACGTCCGACCTCTCCGCCAAGGTCTGGAGACGACTCTCGACACGCTGCAAGAAGGCCTCAAGCCCACTCTGACGACTCTCTCGAACGTTGGTCAGCCGCAGCTCCGCCTCCGACTGCATCATCGAGTGGCCAAGCCAGGCGGAGAAGGCCACGGTGGAGAGCACGAGCGTTGCGCTCAGAATCGTGAAGGCACCGATCAACTGCCAACGAATAGATCTGTTGCGCATCTTTGCTTCCCCCCAGTGGAGAATGGAAACGTATAGCGGAAGCTGTGAGCTAGCTTCCTTCACTCACAGTTTCGGATCGTTGAGTCCTCGGCTTTAGCGTTCATAGACCGGAGAGGAGCCTGGATGACTGATTTTTGCGAAAGGGACAGCTAGCGCTCGAGATGGTGGCATGAAGGCGTGCGCTTGCGCCCATCGGCAGTGGCCGGTCTGTAGGGCGAGCGTCGGGCGCAGGCACAGGAATCCGGAAGAGCTCCTCCCGGGGCGTGCGTACGCTGGACGCTTTCCCGTTCCTGGTTGGCTGGCTGGCTGGCTAGCTGGCTGGTTGGCTGGTTGGCTGGTTGGTTGGTTGGTTGGCTGGTTGGCTGGCTGGCTGGCTGGTTGGCTGGCTGGTTGGCTGGTTGGCTGGTTGCTGCCGCGCTCGCCTCCGAGCAGGTCTCCCGCCACTCGCTCATGCGCCCGATATCGAGGTCGGCGAGGATCGAAACGCGGAAACGAGGTCCGCGCCACGGCATCTGAATTCTTATCCCGGCCCCGACGGAGAAGGCATTCGCGTAGTCGACGACAGGCGGCGTTGCGCTCGAGGTCCGCGCCGTCCACTCAAACTGGGTGTAGCTGAACCCCGCGTGAAGAGAGGGTCGGGCGCGGTGTGGCGCATGGCCGATCTGTCCGCCACGCTCGAGCCGGGGCACCTCTTGTGTCTCGTCGCGCGTGGTGCGGCATCGTCGCTTCTGCCACTTCTTACGCCGTGCTATGTCAGCGAGCTCTCTTCTGCTGCCTCATCATCGCCGAGTTCATGCGCTCGCTCTCTCCAACCCTGATCGTCGTGTTCGCGGTGTTCGCTGCTGGAACCAGCTGCTCGGGTGCGGCGCCAGCCGATGCACAATGGGGCCACGCGTTCGTGGCCCCGCCCCAGTTCGAAGATGGCATTCCGCGGCTCTCCAGCGGTATCCCCACGCGCAGCGCATTCGTTGAAGGCGAGTGGCGAACGCATCTCGGCGCGTCGCATCGCTCGGGCCTGAGAGATTCTCCGGCGCTGGAAGCTCCCCACGCCGCCTGGTCGGCACGTGTGGGAATCCAAGGGTACACCAACACCCCACTCATCGCGGCGAACGTCGTGTACGTCACGTCTCAAGGCACCACGCACAACGCGCCTGACGCAGAAGACGGGTTCTACGCGCTGCGCAAGTCCGACGGCCAAGAGCTCTGGCACACCGAGATTGAGGAGGACGTGAACGGCGGCGTGCTGACCGACACGTTGGTTGTCGGCGGGGGTGACACGGGGATGCTCTACGCCGTGGACCGAGCGACGGGCGACCTCGTCTGGTCGCGTCAGTTCGACACCGCGCACAGGCACGCGCCGCTCGAGCGGAACGGAGAGCTGTGGGTGAGCCAGCGAGACGGCGTGCATCGCGTGCAGCTGTCGACCGGCGCGCCGATCGCTGTGATCTCGTCCACGACCGACGCGTTCGACAACCGCGGCGGCTTGGCAGCTTTCGAAGACGCTGTGTACCGCATCTCGGGCAGAAGCATTGTGGAACGCCTCGATGACGAGAGAGTGCTTTGGGCCGCTATTCCCAGCGCCGGATTTGTGAATTCGGAGTGGGGGCGCGCTGCGTATGGCCCACCGCTGGCGCTGCCGGGCGGAGCGCTCGTTCAGCATGACGTCAACGCGTCGAACCCCACAGATTTCGGACGCGTGGCGATGTATCTCGACGATGGTTCGCTGATCTGGGAGTTTGGCCAACGCGCAAATGCTCTTGAAGCAGGTGTTCCGGTCGGCGAGAGCAACCAAGGCTACGATGTCGCCTACAACGCGGGGACCCCGTGGATGTGGCGCGGTGTTGTTTGGTCAAACACGTTGCTGTCAATGCGAGTCCTCGGGGCGCGCGTCGAGGACGGCGTGAACGTCGCGGAGAGCGCCGCGGTCGACTGTACCACGCGCGCCTTCGCGTCACTGGTCGGCGTGCGTGATACGCTCTACCGCGCGCACCACAACGGCCACATCATTGCGTTCTCCACGACCACCGGGGAGATGCTCTGGCAATACGACCTCAGCTATCACTCCAACCACGGGGTTCGGTCGTTCTCGGAGTCTCCGGCACAAGTCAGTTACTGCATGGGCGAGCCGTACGACGGCAGCGGACTCTTCGCGACGCCCGCGGTGGACGAAGATGGCTCGTTGTTTGTCGGCTCAGGGGAGGGCTGGCTTTACCACCTCGTCGAACGATGAAGGGGACGTTTCTATGAGTACGGTCCTATGAGCACAGTTCTAAGCCCTGCCGATCCAAACACCGTGTCGCGCGCCGCCGCTGCGTTGCGCCGTGGCGAGCTGGTCGCGATCCCAACTGAGACCGTGTATGGGCTTGGCGCTGACGCGACGAACGAGCGCGCCGTGCTCTCGATTTTCGAAGCCAAACAGCGACCGGCGTTTGACCCGCTGATCGTACACGTCGCCAGTGCCGACGACGTCGCACGCGTCGCGTCGCCGGCCAACGATGACTGGAGAGCGCTCGCGGACGCGTTCTGGCCCGGGCCGCTTACGCTCGTGATGCCAAAGCAGTCGTCCATCTCGGATCTCGTCACGTCGGGTTTGCCGACGGTGGCTGTTCGTGTTCCGGGTCTTGCGATCACACGAGACATCATCGCCGCCGCTGGCGTGCCGATCGCGGCGCCGAGCGCCAACGTCTTTGGTTCTGTCTCCCCCACGCGCGCCGAGCATGTCGTCGCCGGCCTCGGAGATCGTGTGCGCTGGGTGGTCGATGGCGGGGCGTGCGCCGTCGGGTTGGAGTCGACGATTGTCTCGCTCGTCGGCCCCGAGCCTCGTCTCTTGCGCCTCGGCGGCCTCGCCAAGGCGGACATTGAATCCGCTCTTGGGCGTGATCTCGCCGAGCAGCTGACGACCGGAGATGGGCCGGACGGTACGGCGCGCCCCGAAGCGCCCGGACAGCTCACGCGGCACTACGCCCCGAATCGCCCACTGCACATTTGCTCGTCAGACGAGCTCGAGCCTGCAGCGAACCGGGGCCTCCTCGTCGCGCTCGGCCCGGCTCCCTTCTCTGCGTCTCGGTATGGGTGGGTGCGCTGCTTGTCGCCTGCCGGAGACGTGAACGAGTCGGCCCGCGCGCTCTTCAGCACGCTTCGAGACGTCGAGCAGTCTTCCGTCACAGACGTCGATGTGCTTCTGTCGCACGCACCAGGACTCGGCCGCGCTATCGATGATCGCCTCGTGCGCGCCGCGGTCTCCCCCAACCCCCCCGTTCGGCAATGAACAGCCCGCCCGCGCTGACCCTCGTCTACCTCTGCTACAACGAGCAGGAGAATATCGCCGCCGCTCTCGATGAGGGGTTGGCCTACTGCAACGCTGATCTCACGGATTGGGAGATCGTGGTCGTTGACGACGGCAGCAGCGATCGCAGCGTGGCGATTGTGAACGAGTACGTTGAGCGCGAACCACGAATTCGGCTCGTCCAGCACCCCAAAAACAAGGGGATGGGTGGCGCGATGGCGACCGGCATCGCGCACGCCACCAAGCCCACTTTCGTGTTCTTGCCTAGCGACCTACAGGTCGAAGCGGCCGAGCTCCGCAAGATGGTGCCGCTCCTAAATGGCGCGGAGATCATTCTCACGGTCTATGCGCGCCGCCCCTCGTCGGTGTTCCGCGCGATTATGAGTCGCACCTTCCGCGACTTCTTGATGGTGAGCGCCAACATCCACTTCCAGCTCGAGGGGCTTTACTTGTTCCCGACGGAGCTCGGAAAGGAGCTGCTGTCGCAGGTCAAAGGGGACACCTTCTTCTTCAGTTTCCAGCTAGTGCAGTTGGCGATTGAGCGGGGTGTGAGAACCGCGTCGACGACAATCGTCTGCAAGCCGCGACTGGCCGGCGCGTCTAAAGTCGCCAACCCGAAGCGCATTCGACAGGTCGTGACCGAAGTGTTCGCGTATCGGGCGCGTCGAGGACTTGAGTAGCTGGGCAGACGTCTTGCCGTGACGTCACGTCGCGCATAGCTCGAAGGCTCCATCTCTCTCTCGCGGGACGCCATCATGAAAGTTTGGGAAATCCCTTCGTTCGGACTCGACAATCTCTCGCTGGTTGAGCGCCCTGACCCGATGGCTGGCCCAGGTCAGGCGGTGGTTCGCGTGACCGCGAACGCGATCAACTATCGCGATGTGATGACGGTGCAGGGTCTCTACAACCCGAAGCAGGTGCTGCCGCTGGTGCCGCTCTCTGACGCCGCCGGGATTGTGGAGTCGGTGGGCGAAGGCGTGACCCGAGTGAAGGTGGGTGATCGCGTCGCGACGACGTTCGCTCAGAATTGGATTTCGGGGCCGGCGGATCGAGATCGGCTGCGCGGCACCTTGGGTGGGCCCGGGGATGGCACGCTCGCCGAGCGCGTGTGTGTTTATGCGGAGGGGCTAGTTCACATCCCCGACTATTTGACGGATGAAGAGGCGGCGACCCTGCCTTGTGCGGCGGTCACCGCCTGGAACGCCATCGCGGTACAGCGCTCACTCAGCGCCGATGAGACGCTGCTCGTCCTTGGCACCGGTGGGGTGAGCATCTTCGCATTGCAGCTCGCGAAGCTGCGCGGCGCGCGTGTGATCATCACGTCGAGCAGCGATGAGAAGCTGGAGCGTGCCCGCGCCCTCGGTGCCGATCACACGATCAACTACCGAACCACACCCAAGTGGTGGAAAGAAGTGCGGCGGCTGACCGATGATGTGGGGGTTCAGCAGGTCATCGAAGTTGGCGGAGCGGGCACCTTCGACCAGTCGATTCGTTCCTGCGCGATCGGCGCGCACGTCAGCCTGATCGGCGTTCTGGCCGGGCTTGGGCAGTCGGTGGATTTGGTGCGGGTGCTGATGCAGAACGTTCGTGTTCAGGGCATCATCGTTGGCAACCGGGATGCTTTTGAGTCGATGCTGCGCGCGATGGCGGCGCACGAGATGCGGCCCGTGGTCGACCACTCGTTCGCATTCGGTGATGCAAAGGCGGCGTTGGCAGCGCTCGGGGAAGGGCGCCACTTTGGTAAGATCGTCATTCGCGGTACGTAGCGTTCCAGTTTGCTTGCTGATGTCGCGCCTGGGCGTGAGCGCAGCGACCATTGCACTTGCGTAAGACGGTGGGTTCTGATTCGCTCAAAGAGTGAACTAGGGTCGTTTGCCTCCCTGATCCCAGCTCCTCGTCTTGTATGGATGATAGTACATATCAACCGGGCCCCACGAAGTCGTGGGCGTCTTCGGAGCGCGCGAATGGCTGGCTGCTCACCGTGGTTCAGACTCCAGCAGCGATTCCCACGCCTAAGCGGTTTCGCATTAACGAGCGCGTGACTCGTCTGAACCGCACGTCCAAGTCCGGCGGAGCGGATCTCACGCTTGAAGATCCCGCGATATCGAACGGTCGAGTCGCCTTCGAGCTGCGCAGTGGCGAGCTGCACGTGTTCGACGAAGGTTCGCGGAACCCTGTGCGCGTCAATGGGCGCGCGATTACGACGGCCCGCTTAGCCCAGAACGACACGATCCGCGTTGGCGACACGCTGATGGTGCTCGATGTCGACGACCCCGCACGAGGTGTTGGCGGGCAAGCTGCTTTTCAAGACCCAACCGTTCGTGAGCTCATGAGTCGCCTGCACATGGGCTCGTCCACGAGCGCCCTGCAGTTTCAGGTCGACGCTTGCCTCCTCGACGCGGTGGATAGCGTTGTGCTGCTCTGGGTGCCGAGCGTCGGCGCGTACGACATCGTTCGGGAGTGGATCGTGTCGCGCTGGGACGTGCCCACAACGTCGTTCACCGGTGATGTCACCAACGTCGCGGAGGCCGCGGCGACGGTAGCCGCCAACGAAGGGCTCGTGCTGGAGCGGCTCGACCTAGCATCCGTCGAGACGCAGCGCGTGCTCGCCGGTGTTCTGGCAGACCGACAGCTAACCGGGCGCACGCTGATCACCATCTGCTCCGACCTCAAGGGCGAGCTGCCAGAGGCCTTGGAGGCGCTCTTGGCACGCGTTCGCTGCTCTCACCTTCTGATCCCGCCGCTTCGTGACCGAAAATCGGACCTCGTCGACGCGCTCCGGGAGACACTCTCTGCGCAGGGGCTCCACGAGACTCTGCCCTTCCAGGCCGGGTTCACGGAGCGCTTTCTGGCGCACGACTGGCCCACCGGCGTTGTCGAGCTGCGTGACCTGACGGATCGCATCGCACGGGCTGTCGAGCGGGGCACTGACCTCAACCCCGCTATTCTCCCGGCCCAGTTCGCAGCGGTCGATGCCGAGCCTCTGGACGCCCGGCGTGTGGCGTTCAGCGAAGAGACCGTGATCGACGCGCTCATGCTATACCGCGGTAATATGAAGCGCGTGGCTGAACACTTCTCGCTCTCTCGCCCCTATCTCTACAAGAAGCTGAAGGCGAATGGCTTGGCGCTCGACGCCTTGCGGGCCGAAGCGACGCGGCGCCTCGATAGTGAGGCGACGAGGACAAGAGACGACATTGACTGACATCTTCGACCGCAGCGCCGCTCTCTTCGCCAACACACAGCAGCAGATCATCGAGGCTATAGAGGCCATCGACGGCAGTACCACCTTCAAGCGCGACAAGTGGCAGCGCCCGGAGAACGCCGAGGGCCCGATCATGGGTGGGCACGGCCTCACCTGCGTGCTCGAAGACGGCGAGGTGTTCGAGAAGGCGGGCATTGGTCTCTCCGTCGTACACGGCCGCTTCTCTGAAGACTTCGCCGCGACGATGCCTGGCGACGGCCTCGACTTCAGCGCCTGTGGTGTCTCGCTGGTCTTTCATCCGCGAAACCCGCACATGCCGACGGTTCACATGAACCACCGCCGCCTCTCAAGAGGCAACACCGGATGGTTCGGCGGCGGCAGTGATCTCACGCCGTACTACCTCTACGAGGAAGACGCGAAGCACTTCCACCAAGTGCTCAAAGCCTCGTGCGACAAACACGATGTCGCCGACTACCCGAAGTTCAAGAAGCGCTGCGACGAGTACTTCCACCTGCCTCATCGCAACGAAGCGCGTGGTATTGGCGGTCTCTTCTTCGACTATATGAGCGACGCTCCCGAAGACACCTTCGCGTTCATGCAAGACTCGTGCGCGGCCTTCCTCGACGCGTACCTCCCCATCGTCGAGCGACGAAAAGACACGCCATACACCGACGCCGAACGGGAGTGGCAGCTACAGCGTCGTGGACGCTACGTAGAGTTCAATCTCATACACGACCGCGGAACGACATTCGGCCTCAAGACGGGAGGCCGCGTCGAGAGCATCCTGATGTCGCTGCCCAACATGGTGAGCTGGCACTACGATCGCTGGCCCGACGAGGGCACGCCGGAGCACGCGCTCCTCGATGTCGTGCGCGAGCCCCGCGAGTGGGCGTAGGGGCGTCAGGGAGTGTTGGCGTGGCGCTGAGGTAGGCGGGGGGGCGTTTGGGCGTTGCTTGGCGGTTGGCGCGCCGGGCGCATGGCGTCCGGCGTCGGGGAGGTGTTGGCGTTGCGTTGGTGTTGGGTGGTCGCGCCGGGCGCATGGCGTCCGGGGTCTGGGAAGGTTTGGCGTGGCTTGGTGCTGGGTTCGGAAGCCGAGCTACCGGAGCGCCCGGGAAGATCGCAGCCCGCCATGCGCCGTGTGCTTTCTGAGTTTATCGTTATCCAGAAAGCACGCCACGCCGACCAACCGGCCACGAGCGGCCCAATAAAGAAGAGCAGGAGGCGCAGCGCACGCGTGGCCCCAAACTGCGCCAGCGCAGCGGAGTCCGTTGTGGCGAGCGAAACCTGCGCAGCGTTGCCCGTCGAAATTGTATGAATCAACCAGTGCTGGGCAACGAAGCCCGCGAACACACACGCGAGCGCGATCAACGGCCAGCGCGCTGCGGAGATGATTCTCGTCATAATGCCTGCATGGGCACAGTCATCATCGCCAGCAGAATGGCGTTGCCGAGCGCTCCGCCGGCCGCGAAGTGGTCGCCGAGCCACGTCGGTAATCCAAACAAGCGTGTCGTCGCAAGCAGGCGCCGATGCCACGCTTCGTCACCGATAAGCCGAGCGCCCGAGAGCGAGAATCCGGTCGCGCTGATCGAGTAGTCGCGCGGGCGAGACACGGTCTCGCCCTTGATCAGTCGGATGACCCCG
>JBLFZA010000143.1:0-11559 GCA_047610025.1 Bradymonadia bacterium
GAACACGCGTGGGCTGGCTGCCTGTCTCGTCGGAGGAATGCTCTTTTCGCCCTGTGAGTCTCTCTTGCAACTGCTGATCAATAGCCTCTTGCAGCGCTGCGCCGCACTCATTGCGTCGATCGCGACGTACGAAGGCGCCCGGGCGCCTCTCGGCCATGTCGAGGAGCGGATGTTCCTGGCACTGGCGACCGAGCTTGAAAACCGCGGGCTCAGCCGCAAGGTCATCGCAGATATGTTCGGTGTCACGTTGCGCTCCTACCAGCGCAAGACTCAGCGCGTGCAGCAACGCGCCACCGATGCGCACGGTACGGTTTGGGCCGCTGTGCTCGACTTTCTGCATGGCGCGGGCCCCGTTTCCCGTACCGAGGTCTTTCAGCGCTTCCGCTACGACGACGAGGAGACCTTGCGCAGCGTACTTCGCGATTTGGTCGAGAGCGGGCTCGTGTTCAACAGTGGCGTCGGGAGCAACGCGGTGTACCGGTGCGCGGATACCGACGACCTTGCCGCCGTAGGTCGTGCGGGCCCTGACGAGCTGCGCACCGTTGTTTGGGCGACCGTGTTTCGTCGTGGTCCGATCGATCGTTCTGCGCTCGTGGAGCTTAGCGGCGGAGACACCGCCACACTCGACATGGCGATCGATTCGCTCGCCAGTGACGGGCTCGTGCGCGAGCTGCGCGACACCGCGGGCAGAAAACGCTGGGTTGCGGATTCTTTTCGCGTGCCACTTGGTTCGCAGGAAGGGTGGCAGGCGGCGGTCTACGATTTCGTCGACGGAACGGTCTGCACGATCGCGTCGAAGCTCGACCGCACGCACGCACTTCCAGAACGTCAAGACGCCGCGGGCGGCTCCACCTGGACACTGGATGTCTGGCCTGGGCACCCGTTCGAGGAAGATGCGTACCAAATGCTGGCGCGGCTTCGCTCGGAAGTGGGGACCTTGTATGAGGCCATTGAGGCGCATAACCACGAGGCCGAGCGCCCGGATAGGGTACACGGCGTCACCGTAGTTTGCGGTCAGACGATCACGGCGCGAGAGCGCGGAGAGGCGACAACATGAGACTGAACTACACCCCTTTGCTGCTCACGGCGTCGCTTGCGGCGGTACTGCTCATGAGTGGATGCCTGGCACCACAAGGGGAGTCAACTCCGCGTCTCGGGTCGGAGTCGCACTTCTTGATGTCGTGCTTCAGCGAGACAGATTGTCCTTCTGGGCTCGGCTGCATCTGTGGGGTCTGCACGGCATCTTGCCAGACCGAACTCCAATGTTCGTCCATACGACTTGGTGCGGCAGCCGACGGTTTTTCGACCGTCTGCAGCGCTGAGGCGGGGCTGGGAACGGCTGCGTTGTGTGGCCCGTTTACGGAGCCCCCAGGCTTGTGTGTGGCCGAGTGCACGGTGGTCGCCGATTGTGGCGCGGTCGCCGGGCGCTTCGTCTGCGACCTTGGCCGTTGCCGTGATGCCGACCTCCCGAGCAACGGGCAGGACGCGTCTGTCCCAGATGTATCGGATGCGGGTACGGAAGACGCACCAGACGCCGACGGAGGAGCCGGTGATGCGAGCGTTGATGTCGACGACCTTGAGTTGGTGGAGTGTGACGGCGATTTGATCAGCACGCGCGAGCAGTTCGAAGCGCTCGTCGGGTGCCAGAGGATCACGTCCGACCTCACGATCCGTGACATCCCAATGAGCAGCGCCGACGTGGCTGCGCTGGTTGACGTGCAGGGCTCATTCCGAGTTCTCAATGTCGTCGTCGCCGACGCTGAGCTCCGCTTTGATGCGCTTCGCCGGGTGACCGGTGATTTCACGATTCAAGCTGTGGATGGAGCGAGCTCCGGCGTCGCGGCGGTCGGGCTTGAGTCGGCGATGAACGTGGATATCGCGGGGCTCACAACAGGCGCCTTGCTCTTGGACTCACTGACCGATGTGGGTGGTACGTGCGTCATCGCGGACGCCGTTGTGGGAAACGTCGCGCTGCCGGCGTTGCGCGCTGTGGGGGAGACGCTGAGCGTACGCGACGTCGGCACGCTTCGACTGCTCTCACTGCCTTCGTTGGAGAGCGCGGATGCACTTGAACTCGAGGGCCTCTCCGAATTGGAGAGCGCCTCCGCCGGGCGTCTGACCGGCTCTCTTTCCGGGCTCTCAGTGGCCGGGCTCACGTCGCTGCTGACCTTGGATCTCGGCACACCGTCCCTGACGGACTCGCTGCGTATTCAGCGGATGAACACGTGGACAGACCTCTCCGCTCTGGCTGGGGTGCGAAGCGGCGCGAACATGACGTCGATTGTGCTGTCCGAGAACGCTCTCCTGCGCACGTCTGACGGGTTTGCGATGACGACGTCTCTCGCAGCGGGGGCGCTGTTGAACATTGAGCGGAACCCGCGCATGACAGAGCTTGGTGCGCTGGAGAACATCGCGACGATCGGCGCAGGGGCTCGGCTCTCCGTCTCGGCGAACGCTAGTCTTCCCCAGTGCGCTGTGAGTGCGTGGCTCATCTCAGCGTCGGCCGAGGTCTCAGAGGAGACCGTCGACGACGTCGCAGGTGGTAATGACGCTAGCGCCGTCTGCGAGTAGACGCGTCATCGCCCGTCTTAGCCGACCAAACGCTTCACGTAGGCGAGCACGAGGAGGCCTAGGGACGCGCTGCCCCCGGAGCGTTCGTCCTCGTCGAGGAACGCCGTCTGTCGATCGGCGATGTCGCGTGCTTCGGCGTAGGGAATGGTTGAGAACGTGACCATCCCGTAGAGCGACCTGAAGGTCTCGGTAAACACACCTTCAAGCGTCGTCTCGAGCTTCCGCCGCGCGAGGAAACGCTCATCTGCCACTCGGGAGCGCATCACGACGAAGTTGTAGAGCGCGAGGTCTCGGATGGCGTCGCCATTTGGCTTCCGCAGTCGGGTGAACTCGGAGATGGCAGTTCCATCGTCCGGGCCGTGCTGCTTGATGAGGCCGTCAAGCACGAGGCAGTCCTCAAAGGCTGCGTTCATTCCTTGGCCGTAGAAGGGCACGATGGCGTGGGCGGCGTCACCGACGAGCACCGTCTTTTTACCGACGTGGTAGGGGTCGCACGAGGTGTACACGAGCGAGCTGGTCGGGTTCTGCTCAAACTCCTCGTCGAAGTTAGGAAGGTGGGCGAGCACGTCGGGGAACTCCCGCTCGAAGAAGGCTCGGCCCGCCGCGGCGTCCGGCAGGTTCTCAAAGCTGTTTGTGCCCTCGAAACCCAAGAAGAGTGTGCAGGTAAAGGTTGCGTCCGGGTTGGGCAGCGCGATGAGCATGAAGTCTTCGCGAGGCCAAATATGGAGCTTATCTTTGTCGATACGGAAGCCGCCGTCCTCAGTCGGAGGAATCGTCAGCTCCTTGTACCCGTGCTCGATATAGGTCTGGGCGAAATCGAAGCGATCGAGCCGCTGCATGCGTCCGCGGACGGCGCTGAACGCTCCGTCGGCCCCGATGATGAGTCGCGCGGTGATGTCTTGCTCTCCGTTTGCTGACTTGACGCTGACGATTCCGCCATCGACGTCGATGTTGCTCACCCGCTGTCCAAAGCGGAGCTCCGCGCCGTGTTTTTCAGCCTCGCTCATGAGCAGCTCGTTGAGCGCTCGGCGTGACACAGACTGGATAGCCTCTCCGTCCCGTCCGTAGGCCTGATAGGTCAGGTCTCCCGTCTGGGAGTGCATCATACGGCCGTGCATAGCGAGCGCGAAGTCGAGCACTTCATCGGCGAGATCGACGTTGTTGAGCGCGGCCAGTCCGCGTGCGGACAGCGCCAGGTTGATCGAGCGCCCGGCAGGGATCTCTGCGGTCCGAAGGTCCGGCCGCCGCTCAAGCACCAACACCTTGAACCCCTGCTTGGCGAGGCTCACGGCTATGAGGGAGCCTGCGAGGCCGGCGCCGGCGATTACGATCGGAAGAGAGTCAGTCATGCGTGGTCAATCGGGCGTTGCGGGTGACGTTGGAATGCGCCGAAGCTGCGGAGAGGTGCAAGGGCGCCGACAGCAGCAGGCCAGCAGACGCTCCGCTGGCGCGTTATCGCGGTGCGGTGACGGCTCGAAGTACCTCGACGAAGCGCCAGACGTCTTCGAATGAGTTGTACAGCGGTGTGGGCGCCATGCGGATGACGTCAGGGGGCCGGAAGTCGCCGACTACCCCTGCGGCCTCGAGTGCGGCTTGGAGATCGGAGGCGTGCTTGCGAACGCGCAGGCTCAGCTGGCACCCGCGGCGTTCGGGCTCACGGGGCGAGATCACCTCGATGACGTCTCCTCCAAGAGCGTCGAGCGATGCAAGCAGCGACGCAGTGAGCATCTCGGACTTTTTGCGGAGCGCTGGCATCGTGGCTTCGAGGAAGAGCGAACCGGACGCCCGGAACGCAGCCATCGACAACACCGGCGCATTGGACACCTGCCAGCCACCCGCGCCGCGCTGCGGCTCGAATTCTAGTGGCATCGTGAACCGTGTCTTAGAGTCGTTTCCCCACCAGCCGGAGAACCGAGGCAGCTCCGCGTCTTGGGCATGACGGTCGTGCACAAAGGCGCCCGCGACACCACCAGGCCCTGAGTTGATGTATTTGTACGAGCACCACACCGCGAAGTCGACGTCCCAGTCGTGCAGTCGGAGCGGCGCATTGCCGGCGGCGTGGGCGAGGTCGAAGCCCGCTACTGCGCCCGCTTTATGTGCTGCCTTGGTCAAACGCTCCATGTCGAAGAGCTGCCCGGTGTAGTAGTTGACCCCACCAAACATCAGCAGAGCGACGCTATCTCCGTGCTCCTCGAGCCATGCTTCGACGTCTTCTTCTCGGATCAGCGTCTCGCCCTCGCGTGGTGCGAACTCCACCACCGCGTCATCGGGGTCGAACCCGTGAAAACGCGCCTGGGAGGCGACTGCGTAGCGGTCAGAGGGGAAGGCGCCCGCCTCGCAGAGGATCTTGTAGCGCGTCGGCGTCGGCCGATAGAACGACACCATGAGCAGGTGGAGATTGACCGTAAGAGCGTTCATCATCACGACTTCGTGCTGACGCGCGCCGACGATGTGTGACGCCGCCTCGCTGCAGAACTCGTGGTAGTCGTACCAAGGGTTCCGCCCCTCAAAGTGCCCGGCCACTGCGAGAGCCGCCCAATCCTCTAGCTCAACATCGATCGTCTCTCGCACGGTCTTCGGCTGAAGGCCCAGGGAGTTCCCGCACAGATAGATGAGACGATCCCCGTCACGTGTCGGGTGGTGAAAGCGATCGGCGAAGTGCCGCAGCGGATCGGCGGCGTCGAGGGCTCGCGCGGACTCAAGTGTGAGCGCATGATCGGTCATAGTCTACGGCTCGAAGCTCAAAGGGATAGCGTGGACGCTGCTCGGCACGGCGTCCGTACCGAGGGGGGGGAGTCCGAAAACAAACAAGGCTGGCCCATCAACGAGTGCGCGTGGTGCTGCGCACAGTTCAGTGATGGTGGAGTCCGAACGAGTCGCGGCGCCGAGCTCGCGCGTGTTTGGAGGAAGTCCCCACCAAATGTGATGGTTGCTTAGAAGCCCATCATCTTCATCTCTGTCGACAGAGGGGACATCGAGAAGCAAATGTGTCGCCCCGCGCGCGACCAGATTCTGGATGAGTGTCGTCGTTGGATAAGGCGGACGCGATGCGGACCAATCTCTGCCGTATCTCCCATCGGTCGCCCGCAGGAACACGGCGTCGAGCGGCGCGTCGCAGAGCGCAGACTCAACGTCTCGCCAGCAGAGCACACTGTCGCTGCCTTCGTGCGGGCCTTCGTAGTGCTCGTCAGCTTCGACCAGGCGGCGCGGTTCAACCGACACAATGCTGCCCAAAACAAAGGGCGACGGCATCGCCTGCGAGGGAGGCAGGATGCCATGTGCAATGTGCGAGACGGTCTCGGTATGGGTGCCGTTTCCATGCGGCGCGAGAGAGAGAACGCGGCAGTTCACCGGCCCGTTCTCTCGGGTGCTGCCCACGAACTGCCCGGCGCGAACTGGCGCTTGAGTTGCGCGCGGAAGGTGGAAGGCGTTGGTCTGCGTGCCCGCGAACTCGATGGGCTGCGCGATCGCCACGGCTGCCGCCAACGACGCGCGCCAGGTTCTGCCGTTCCACTCGCCGCTCGCGTTCACGCGCCGCCACGCGAGAAGTCCGCCGCTGTCATCCCGAGCCACTCCAGCGCAGAGCCGGCGAGCAGGCGGTCTTGAACTGCGGAGTCGAGTTTCATGTCCTCGATCATCTTGCCGGGGTGCGCCTCGCCGAGCGGGAATGGATAGTCGCTGCCCATCATGATTCGGTCTGCACCCATCACGTCCATCACCCATCGGAGCGATCGCTCGTCATGCACGGCTGAGTCGATGTAGACGCGATCGAGCAAGTCGCTCGGTGGGGTCTTGGTTCGAGTCTGGCAAAGGTCAGGACGCGCTTGCCAGCCGTGCATGATGCGACCGAGCGTGCCGGGGAACGAGCCTCCGCCGTGTGCAAAGCAAACACGTAGCTTGGGGTAGCGCTCAAGAATGCCTCCCATCATCATGCAGCACATTGCGCGCGCCGTCTCCGCGGGCATCGAGACGAGCCAGGGCAGCCAGTAGTCGGGCAGTGTGTCCATGCCCATCATGTCCCAAGGGTGCACGAGCACCGCTGCGTCTAGCGATTCGCAGGCCTCCCAGAAGCCGTAGAAGTCCTCGTGGTCGAGGTTCTTGCCTTCAACGTGGCTGCCGATCTGCACGCCGCGCATACCGGGGAGGGCCATCGCCCGAGTGAGCTCCTCAACCGCGAGTTCTTGGGCTTGCATGGCCACCGACGCCAGCGCGACGAAGCGATCCGGGTGGGCTGCGCAGCGTTCAGCGAGGTCGTCGTTCAGCACCTGGGAGACCCGGTGCGCGTGCCGCGCATTCGCCCAATATGCGAACATCACGGGTACGGTCGAGATGACCTGAACATCGACTCCGTCGCGATCACAGTCCTTGAGGCGACACGGATCGTTCCAGCAGTTCGAGTTGATCTCGCGAAAGAACGTGTCGTCCTTCATCATACGCGCCCAACCGTCGCGATGGTGGTCGAGCCGAATCCACCCGCCGTACCCAAACTCTTCTCGAAAGTCCGGCCAGTCTTCAGGCAGGACGTGCGTGTGCATATCGATCTTCATGGGCGGCTCCTAGCGTTATGCGGGCGAATTCTGATGGCCGCAAGACGAGCACTTCCTCAGCTCGTCGTCGCCAGCCCAATGCTGCATCGTGGACTTCATCTGACCGAGAAAATCCTCAACCTCGAAGCGCACCTCGTAGACGACTTCCTTGCAAGACTCGCAGTACCAGCGGAGCCCATCGCGCTCGTGCTCGGCGCGGGGACGTTCGACAACGAGGCCGACCGAGTGAGCGCTGCGCTGCGGCGAGTGAGGCACACCGCCGGGCAGAAGGAACACTTCACCCGCCTTGATCGGGATATCTCGGAACTCGCCGTCATCCACGACCTTGAGCGTCATGTCGCCTTCGAGCTGGTAGAAGAACTCTTCGCCCTCGTTGAGGTGATAGTCACTTCGCTGATTCGGGCCGCCGACAACCATGACGATGAAGCCAGCGTCAGTGAAGATGCGCTGTGCGCCAACCGGCGGCTTCAACAGGTGCCGATTCTCGTCGATCCACGATTTTAGGTCGAAGGGGGCTGCGATGGCCATGGGAACATTCCGGTCGGGGGGAGGCGAGACTGGGATATCACAGTGCACGCGTTCTCGTCAGCGGCGCTGGGGCCGCGAGGAGCCGTAAATCGGGGCGAATCTAAGCGTCCATCGATGTCTCGACGGCGCCGAGGCCATCGATCTCCACGCGAACGTGCATGCCCTGCGTGAAAGTAACGGCTGCGGTCGCTGCGCCGGCGAGTACGACTTGACCCGCTTTGATGCCTTGGCCGTGTCGGGCCAGCATTTTGGACAGGCGAGCCAGCGAGCGTGCGGGGTGTTCGAGAATCGCAGCGCTGCTTCCAACCGCGACTGTGTGCCCGTTGGTCTTGAGTACCATGCCCAAATTTCCGAGCTCGACCTCACCCACCTTACGGACCTTGCTGCCGAGGATGTAGCTGCGAGAGGACGCGTTGTCCGCGACCACATCGTTGAGGGTGAAGTCGAAGTTTACGTAGCGGCTGTCGATGACTTCAAGCGCGCCACAGATTCCGTCGACGGCCAGCAGGGCTTCCGCGGGGCTGACGTCTCCTGCCAGGTCTCGGCCCATGATAAAGGCGATCTCGGGCTCGATTTTCGGCTGCCCGTGTTTCGCCCACTCAAGCACGTCACCGTCGCTGTAGGCCATCGTTTGGGTCAGCACGCCGTAGATAGGGTCGTGCACCCCCATCTGTTGCATCTTTGCGAGGCTCGTGAGGCCCATCTTCCAGCCGATGATATCGTCTCCGCGTGATGAGCGGTGCGCGATGTTCGCTCGCTGGATTTGATACGCCTCTTCGAGCGTGAACGGCGTTCCGGCGGTGAGCTTGGGCACCTGTTCGCACTGCGCGGCCGCGTGGTCGAGCAGTTGGGCGAAGGAGGCAATTTGTTCGGGGCTAAGGCTCATGGACGATCACTGCAGAAGGAGGGCGACGTTGAACGTCGGGTTAAGCGAATCGCACACTAACGCGGCCTAGGTGCGCGATCTCAGCATCGAGGAAATCCCCAGCGACGACCGGCGTCACAGGTCCCAACGCGCCGGACAAGATGACCTCTCCGGCTCGCAGCGTCGTGCCCAGTCGGCCGAAGGTGTTCGCGAGCCATGCGACGGCGTGGACGGGGTGGTCCATGCATGCAGCGCCCGCGCCAGTCGATACCACGCGGCCGTTCTTGCTGAGCTTCATGCCTGCGAGCGCGAGGTCCAAGCCGTGTAGAGATTGAGGTTCGGGCCCCAACACGAACATCCCCGCAGAGGCGTTGTCGGCCACCGTATCGATGATGCTGATCTTCCAATCTGCGACGCGCGAGGCGACGATCTCGATGGCAGGGAGCACGTAGTGAGTGGCGGCGATGACGTCGGCAGCCGTCACGCCTGGGCCGCTCAGGTCGCGGGCGAGCACGAACGCGATCTCGGCTTCTGCACGTGGCTGCAACAGGTCGCTCACGGTGACAAGTCCACCGTTGGGGACGACCATGTCGCTCGTGAGGCATCCGAAATCTGGCTCACGGACGTTCAACCACTTCATCACCGCTTCGCTGGTGAGGCCGATCTTGTGGCCCACGAGCGTTCGGGGTTCGCTATGCGTCGAGCCGGCCATGTGGGCGCGCACGTTGATGCGCTGGATTTGGTAGGCCTCCGAAAGACGTAGATGCGGCACGTCTTCGATCAGGGGCGGGCACGGGGTGCGCGTCGCTTGGGCGTTGCGCAGACGCACTGCGAGTTTCTCTAGTGCGGCGACTGACGCGCGGGAGGTCGTGTCCATCAGCGGTCCTGTGGGGCGTACGCGACGACCTTGAGTTCGACGAGTAAGTTGGGGTGGGGGAGGGCCGCGACGGCGAGCGTCGTGCGCGTCGGGCCCGTCGGCCCCTGAAAGAACTCGTTGTAGGCGCGATTGTAGCCCTCGAAGTCGTCCATGCTGACCAAGAACGATGTCACATCGATCACGTGATCGAGCGTGAGCTCGGCCGCCGCGAGAATTCGCTGGATGTTGCGCATGACGGCCTGCGTCTGCACATAAATGTCCAGCGTGGTGCTCCCATCTTCATGGATTGTGACGCCTTCGTGCGTGTTGTCTTGCCGACGGCACGATGTGCCGCAGAGGTAGACGAAATCGCCCGCGCGTCGGGCGTGCGGGTAGCCGCCGAGTGCTTGGGCGTGTTCGCCGAGAATAATCGCGTCGTCTGCTGAGGCCATGGGGCGAGGTTGGGGGCTATAGTTTGATGCAGATATTGCGGTGCTCGGAGTAGAAGTCGAGCGAGTGGTGCCCGCCTTCTCTCCCGATACCGCTGAGCTTTACTCCGCCAAACGGCGTGCGAAGATCACGGAGGAACCAGTCATTGACCCACACTAAGCCAACCTCGAGTTGCCGAGCGACGCGGTGCGCGCGCGCAAGCCCCTGGGTCCAGACGGCAGCGCAGAGTCCGTATTTCGAGTCATTCGCCAGCGCGATCGCCTCATCCTCGTGGTCGAAGGGCATGACGTGGCAGACAGGGCCGAAGATCTCTTCCTGGATGCATGCGCTCTTCTGATCGAGACCGGTCCAGATTGTGGGCTCGAGCCAGTAGCCGCCTGCGAGATCTCCTGCCATTTGTCGAGCCTTGCCCCCGGCGTGCACCGTGGCGCCGTCGGCGACCGCGCGTTCGAGGTACGTCTGAACCTTGTCTCTTTGTTGCCCGGAGATCAGCGGCCCCATCGCCGTTGCGGGGTCGAGTGGGCTCCCGATTTTCATTTCCTTCGTCTGCGCGGCGAGCCGCTCGACGAACGCCTCGAAGATGGAGCGGTGCACATAGACGCGCTCCGAGCAGAGGCAGACCTGGCCGCAGTTCGAGAACGCGGAGCGCAGCGTTCCCGCAACGGCCGCGTCGAGGTCGCAGTCTTCGAACACGATCGCAGCGTTCTTCCCGCCGAGCTCAAAGGACACCGCCTTCATGTGCTCAGCCGCGTCCTTCATGATCGCCGTGCCTGTTCGCGTCTCACCAGTGAAGGTGATGGCGTCGATCCCTTCGTGCTGGGTAATGAACTGGCCTGCGGAGTCGGGGCCAAACCCGTGCACGACGTTGAAGACTCCCGCGGGGACGCCCACATCGTGCATCACCTCGGCGAGCAGCGTCGCGGTCCGCGGCGTCTCTTCAGAGGGCTTCACGACAACGCAGTTTCCAACGGCAAGCGCCGGTGCGACCTTCCACGTCATCAACAGCAGGGGCAGGTTCCACGGGCAAATGACACCGACCACGCCGAGCGGGGTGCGCATCGCGTAGTTTAGGGCGCCTCGCCCATCGGGGGTGTCTGTCCACGACGATGCGGTCGTGTCACCACGCATCATCGAGGCGAAGAAGCGGAAGTTTGCCGCGCCACGCGGGATATCGACTCGCTCGGCGAATGAGCGCGGTTTGCCGGTATCGCGGACCTCGGCCTCCAAGAATTCTTCGAAGCGCGCCATCACACCGTCGGCGACCCGGTCGAGCAGGTCGCAGCGAGCCGCAACGCTCATGCTTCCCCAAGGCCCGTGGAGGGCGCGCCTAGCGGACGCCACCGCGTCGTCAACGTCTTGCCGGGTCGCGAGCGCAACACTGGCGCTCACACGGCCCGTCGTCGGGTCATGATTAGGGAAGGTGTCGACCGGTTCGCGCCGGAAAGCGCCGTCGACGTAGAGGGGGATCAGCGGTAGAGTTGCCATCGTATTGGCTCTGCAGAATCGAGGGCGTCAGTCTACGCGTCCTCGCGCACGAGGCATAGCGCGTCGCGGCCCTCCGCAGCTTCGGCAGTCATTCTCACGCTCTGGCACCCGAAAACAATCATGCGCCTCACGCAATCGCGCCTCGCATCTTTTCTTCTCCTGGCCTCGCTCTTTGCGATGTCTTGCGCGGGTGACCCGAACATCCCGTCAACCGATACTGTGAGCGACGCGTTCGACGGCAGCGGAGAGGCGCCTGA
>JBLFZA010000144.1:0-11463 GCA_047610025.1 Bradymonadia bacterium
GGGTCCTCGATTAACTTCCTGATGAAGAATCAGGGCTTATCGTTCCCCGAGAGCGTTCGGCTGCTCGCTGGAAAGCTCGGCATCGAGATCCCAGAGCAGGGAGAGGACGCTGGGGTCGCACGTAAGAAACGAAAGGAGCGGGAGCGCTACAACTTGGCGTCGAGTGTCGCGCGGCAGATCTATGAGTCCGCGCTGTGGTCAGGCGTCTTCCCCGAGCCGCTCGAATACCTCGAGTCCCGCGGGGTGGACGAAGCGACGGCGAGGGCGTTTGGGCTGGGGTACGCGCCGGACGCGTGGTCCACGCTCGAAGATCGCGCGCTCGAGAAGGGGGCGGACGTGCAGTCACTTGAGGCCGCCGGCTTACTGCAGCCGCGCAAAGGCGGGGAAGGCTTCTACGATCGATTCCGCCACCGCGTCATGTTCCCGATTATGACCGTCGCCGGACAAGTGTTGGCCTTCAGTGGCCGCGCGCTCTCTTCGGAGGAGCGCGCGAAGTACATCAACTCGCCGGAGACGCGCTTCTACACGAAGGGGCGCGAGCTTTACGGCCTGCATGCGGCGCACAAGGCGATCCGCGAGCGAGGATACGCGATCCTCGTCGAGGGGAACTTCGACGTCGTCTCTTTGCACGCACGCGGATTTACGTCGACCTGTGCTCCGCTCGGTACAGCGCTCACAGAGCAGCAGGCGCGGCTGCTCAAGCGCTATTGCGACAAAGTGGTGCTGATGTTCGACGCAGATGAGGCGGGCATCAAGGCGGCGCACAAGGCGTTGGCGATGCTTCTCGCGGCAGACATCACGGACGTCGTTTGGGTGCAGCTGCCGGAGGGCACAGACCCCGACGACATCGTGCGGAAAGAGGGCGCGACGGCTCTGCAGGTTCGCATCGACGGGGCGAGCCCAATGCTGGAGTGGTGCCTCAACGAGGTGATTGGACCTGCGGCGGGCAAGAGCGACCCGTCCGCGAAGCGCAGAGCAGCGGAGCAGGTTGTCGAGCTTCTGCGGCCACTCCGGAACACCCTGTTGTTGCAAACGTACATGCAGGGGGCTGCGCAGCGCCTTGAGATGACCATCGAACTCTTGAAGGGCGTTATGCGAGACGGGGCTCGACGCACGTACGAGCCGGCAGTGGAGCCCGCAGAGGACCGGATCGAGCGCGAAGTGGCCGTCCCGTTAGACGAGCATTTGTCTGTGGTTGTCTGCTCGTTGGCAACGGTGCCGTCGCTGCTCTCCCGAATGTACCATGAGGAGATTCATCTGCTTGTGCCGCGTGACGATCTCCGGCTCTTCCTCGAGCGCTGCGCGACGCAGTGGCACGAGGCGGGCGGTTCGGACATGCGCGCAGAACTAGAACGCTTGCCGGAAGGCGGGTTGAAGCACGCGATTACGACGTCCTTGGTGGCTGGACGCACGTTGTCGGACGTCGACGCCGAGAAGGCGTTCAACGATACGGTGCTGGGGCTCAAGAAGCGCTGGGTTCGTGCCGAACAAGAACGCCTGAGCGAGGCGCAGCGCGTCGCTCAGGGGCGTGGTGATTTCGAGCACGAGCTCGAGCTCTTAGAACGCGTGCAGGAGCTGAATCGCTATCTGAATGAGCTCGCGCAGCCGGTCGACGCTCCGGAGCGCGAGTGATGAAGACAGAGCGTCGCCTCGATCAGAGGTGGCATGAGGCTCGCATGGTGTTGATTTTCTAGCGTATTTTAACGAAATTCTCTGTCCGACCCTTGACCATGTTCAGCAGCGCGCATACGAATGCCCGCTGCGCTCTCCCCCCAGAGAGAGAGACGGTCTACTTCCCGCAAGTTGAATGACACCGACCGAGAACCGCAAAGAGCTATCGCAGCTCATCGCCATGGGAAAGACGAAGGGCTTCTTGACTCTTAAGGAGATCAACGACGCTCTTCCCCCTGATGTCCTGTCTCCAGTGGAGATTGAGGACATGATGATGATGTTCGATCAGTTCGAGATCCGCGTCATCGATGAGAAGAAGGAGTCCGTCCCGGAGCCGCGGCACCGCGACGACCAAGTCACGGAGGACGGCAAGGCCATTCGCCGACGGCCGACGGACACCGCAGACTTCGTCGACGACGATGACGATAACGACGACGCGTTCGCGCGCACGTCGGACCCTGTGCGCATGTACTTGCGCAAGATGGGCAGCGTGTCGCTCCTCACCCGTGAGGGAGAGGTCGAGATCGCGAAGCGCATCGAAGAGGGCGAGAACATGGTCATCAGCGCCATCATGAACTCGCCGTTTGGCGTGCGTGAGGTGTTGCTCGTCGGCGACCAGCTCAAGCGCGGTCAGACGAAGTACAAAGAAGTCTACCGGGAGCCGCCCTTCATCGAAGGCGAAGATCCCCCAGACTTCGAAGAAATTCACGGTGAGAGCATCGTGTTCATCGATGCCGTTCGCCGCCTAGAAGTCTCGCTGCGCTCCGTGCAGCGCAAGCTGCTCCGCCCCTCGGTGAAGGGAGCCGCTCGCCACAAGCTTCGTGAAGGACTGCGCGAGCACAAAGTCGACATCTACGAGAACATGCGTCACGTGCGGCTCTCCAAGCGCCAAGTAGAGCGCATTGTTGAGCGCGTGCACTTCTCGATTCAAACGCATGATCATGCGTTCCAGATGTTGCGAAAGCTCGAGACCCGATCGCGTCGAAGCTACGCCGACGTGCGTGAGCTCGCCGAGCTCGTGCGCGCCACCCCTGTAAAGGGGGCCAAAACCTTGGCGGAGCTGAAGCTCGACCGTGAGACGCTCTTTGACTGGGAGTCGAAGATGGTCGCCTGCCGGCGCGCGATGCGCCGCGTAGAGCTCGATGCCGGCCAAGGCGTCGACAGCTTGATCCTGACCTACCAAGCGATTCAGGTCGGACAGAAGATGGCCGAGCGCGCGAAGAGCGAGCTCGTTGAAGCCAACCTGCGCCTCGTCGTCTCGATCGCCAAGAAGTACACCAACAGAGGCCTGCAGTTCTTGGACCTCATCCAAGAAGGCAACATCGGGCTCATGAAGGCGGTCGACAAGTTCGAGTACCGCCGTGGCTACAAGTTCTCGACCTATGCGACGTGGTGGATTCGCCAAGCCATTACGCGAGCGATCGCGGATCAGGCCCGAACCATTCGTATCCCCGTCCACATGATCGAGACGATCAATAAGCTCATCCGAACCCAGCGATACCTCATCCAAGAGCTCGGCCGGGAGCCGACGCCGGAAGAGATCGCTGAGAAGATGGAGCTGCCGGTCGAGAAGATTCGCAAGGTGCTCAAGATCGCCAAGGAGCCGATCTCCCTCGAGACGCCCATTGGCGAGGAAGAGGACTCCAGCCTCGGCGACTTCATCGAGGATAAGAACGCGATCTCGCCCTCTGAGGCTGCGATCAGTCGGAACCTCGCCGCATCAACACGTAAGGTGCTCTCCAGCCTCACTCCCCGCGAGGAGAAGGTGCTGCGCATGCGCTTCGGCATTGGCGAGAAGAGCGACCACACCCTCGAAGAAGTCGGGCAGGATTTCGACGTGACGCGTGAACGTATTCGGCAGATCGAGGCGAAGGCGCTGCGCAAGCTCCGTCACCCCAGTCGCGCGAAGCAGCTGAAGAGCTTCTCGGACGGCTAGTGCCCACGCGACCCCCCAGGTTGTCGGCCCCAAAGCCCCGCTCGGCAGTCTGCGAGGCTTTCGGGTTGATCTCCTAGAAGGGTTCGGCTACAGCGCCGTTGTCCGTGATTGGGCCTATAGCTCAGTTGGTTAGAGCCGGCGCCTCATAAGCGCTTGGTCCCTGGTTCGAGTCCAGGTGGGCCCACTGACTGCCTGACGGCTGATTGACCCGCAGACGCTGCGTGAAGAAAATTCAGACCCGAACACTACACGCTGCGAGCAGCGACAACGAAGAGAAGCAAGGGCGCTAGACCTGAAGGTCGAGCGCCCTTTCTCTTTGGGCCAGTCGATATGGCACGCTAAGTATTTGAATTCATAGAGATAATTCGTCATAGCAATCGAACCGAGGCGCCGTGCAACGCGATATCGAACTTCTTCGACAGCTGCAGAACTTTGACCTAGAGATCCAAGAGATCGAAGGGACCACCGACAAGCTCCGTGCTGGACTCGACGAGTTGACGAGCGCTCACGAGGCGCTCAGCGGCGCGTTACAGACCCAGCGTTCAAAGCTTGAGGAGACGCGCGCGCTCATGCGCGACAAGGAGATCGAGCTTGAGTCGAACCTCGAGCGCTACAACCAGAGCAAGGCGAAGCTCAACGCGGTGTCGAACACGCGAGAGTACAACGCGCTTGAGCGAGAGATGGACACGCTTCGTAAAATGCGTGCACAGCTTGAGGAAGAGCGCGACTCGCTGTCCGAGGCCGTCGAAGAGGCCGAAGAGGACGTGACGGACAAGTCCGCTAAGACGGCGGAGTTGCGGACGCAGATTGAAGCCGAAGAGGCCGAAATTCTGACCGAAGCCAACAAGAGCAAGAAGCGGACGAACGACCTCGCGAAGAAGCGCGACAAGCTCAAAGCTGACCTGCCCAAGTCACTCGTTCGTCGCTATGAGTTCATCTCCGGTCGTCGTCCCGGCCCCGCCGTGGTTCCCGCGATCGACGGCGTCTGCCAAGGCTGCAACATGAAGTCGCCGCCGCAGCTTTACAACGAGCTCTTCAAAGGCGAGAAGCTCATCAGTTGTCCGACCTGCCAGCGTATTCTGTACCTCGGCGAGAAGCCTGAGGAAGAGGAGGAAGAGGAGTAGGTCTTCAGTTCGGGAAGAGCACGTGACCGCCTGCGCGCTTGACGCGTAGGAGGAAAGTCCGGGCTCCACAGGGTAGGATGGTCGTTAACGGCGACCGAGGGTAACCTCCGGGCTAGTGCCACAGAAACTAGACGGCCGCCCGGGCTCGCAAGAGCTGGCGGTCACGGCGAAACGGTGGGGTAAGAGCCCACCGGGCGACTGGTGACAGGAGCCGCATGGTAAACCCCATCCGGAGCAAGGCCAGATAGCGGTGAGGGCGACCCGTCCAATCACCGCGGGTAGCGCCGCTCGAGGCCATCGGCAACGATGGTCCTAGATGAATGGTCACGACGCGACTTCGGTCGCGGACACAACCCGGCTTATCGCTCTTCCCGTCTCAACGGCGCTCACCTCGGTGGGCGCC
Source organism: Bradymonadia bacterium (assembly GCA_047610025.1). GTDB lineage: Bacteria > Myxococcota_A > Bradymonadia > REDH01 > REDH01 > JBLFZA01. Next base: position 5,135 of record JBLFZA010000144.1, read on the forward strand.
GTTGGTCGTTTTGCGCTCGTCGTCGCTCCGACAGAGACGAAGGGGGTCCACATGTCTCATGTGTGAAGCCGTATGTAGGTGTAAACTTCTGATATGATTGAAAAACTTTCTCGCCTCGCCCTTGCGCGCAACTTTCTCACTCGATATTCTGGCCGCGTTCCCAGCAAACGGCTCGCTCCTCAAGATGTGAAGTACCATGACGTCTTCCCGCGTTCTTCGAGTTGCTGCGCTTAGCGCTGTGGCCGCATTCGCCGCCTGTGACGAGGCCGCGGCGCCTAACACGAGCCCTGACGATACGGTGTCGAGCGAGGCGCGTGACCAAACGCTGGTCATTGAGCGCCCCTTCGTCGCTCGCTTCGACCCGACGTCACAAGAGTTGACCTTCGAGTACGAGCCGGCGCGACAGCTCGTCGACTCGCCGTCGGGCTTGCGCGTCGTCTGGCAAGCAGACTTCTGCCCAATCCGTGTCTCGGCCAGTGTCGAGAACTCGCTGGTGCTCACCACGGACCCCGCGACGATTGGTTCTGATCTCGCCTCGTGTGGGTTCTCCGGCCACCCCTACACAACACTCGGCGTTTTTTGTGCTGAGGTCACCGCGACATCGCGCTTCGTAACGCCGCTGACGACCGTCTACGCGCGACTCAATGAGATCACGCCTAGCGTTGGGTACAATGGCTACCAGAGCCCCTATGGCAACGGCGTCGATCCGGCGACGATTCCGGCGCTCATCAACGCGCCCAATACGTCTCTGGGGCTTTGGTCCTATGGCGACCTGCTGACCGACGAGCCCGCATCGACCCAGTGGGTGCTGGAGAACTTCGGCGGCGCGTTCACCTTCCGTGGCAGCATGATCGGCCAGGTCGGCGAGATGCCGAACGGCTTCGATGACGATTGTGATGGGCTCATAGACGAGGGCATAGGCGTCTATGATCTCGGCGACGACTGTGCGGATGATAGCGACTGCTTGTCCGACTACTGCACCGGTGGCATCTGCTCGGCGAACGCGTGCTTGCCAGGGTTCGAGCCCGACGGCCTCGGCGGCTGCCAGGACATCGACGAATGTGCCCTCGACAACGGCGGCTGCGGTGCCTCTGCTGCGGTGAGCTGTGTCGACCAAACGAACCTAGCGCCCGTCTGCGTGTGTGACGCCGATCCGCTCCGTAGCCAGATTTTGGCCGGCGTTCCGTCTGTCGATTTCGGAGGCTCATTGCCTTCGCAGATGCTGCTCGATTCTCGCGAGTCCTTTGCGATCATTGCCGACACGCAGGGACGCATCATGGTCGCTGGTGGTCACTTCGGCGACGGCCGTTTCGCGACCTGGGGTCATGAGGGCGCCATGAACACTGACTTCGCAGATCCTACGAATCGCGGCGTGCTCGCCCGCAACATCGTCGACTGGCTTGCCGGCGCGCCCGGGGCAACCGTCGGCGTGTCGGGTGGCTTCACGAATCTTCGCAATAACCTCACGGCGGCTGGCTACATCGTCGTGAGCACGACGCCGTCGTCACTGGCGGGCGTTGACGTGTTCATTGGAGAGCTGTGGAACAGCTACTCCGCGAGCGACAATGTCGCCCTGCAGGACTTTGTCGCTGCCGGTGGCGGTATGATGCTCGGCGGTCACGCTTGGTACTGGAACTACTCCAACGACGACCCCCTCACTAACTACCCAGGCAACCAGACCTTGGCCGGAATGGGCGTCGTCGTCTCGACGGAGACGACCTCCAACGGCGACATCGCCGACCTCAGCAACGCCACCAACCTCGCAAACGCGATGTGCGCCCTCGACGTATTGCTTGATGAGGTCACAACGGGTGCGCCGTCCAACGCGGACGTCACAGACGCCGCAAGAGCGGCCGGCTACGCGTCCTCCTTCTTCCCATGGGGACACGGCTTCATCACGGCCGCTACCGCCGTTGCGGACACCTACGGCGATGTGGTGCCGACAAGCGCGAACCGCGTATTGGACACCGAGACGCTTGAGCGCTTCATCTTGCGTACGCAGATCGCCCGTGCGTTGCGAGCGCCCTGGGTGGACGTCGTGCCCCACGATGCGGGAAGCGATTTCCCGGGTCCCGTCGCCGCGAGTGCACCCCGCGTGACGCAGACACTCACCATTGACGCCGACTATCAGGGGTACGGGGCGGGATTCTCTTACTCGAACTCAGGAGCCGATGTGTGGCGCTCGACCGGGCTCTACGCGGCCCCCGGTGAGCCCATCACGGTGACACTCGACGCGGGAGGTGCTGGCCAAGGTCTGGGTGTCCGCGTCGGCTCTCACCAAGACAACTTATACAATAAGGACGAGTGGCTGCGCGTGCCGGAGATCACCCGCTGGGAGCCCCTCACCGCGGCCACAACCACGTTGGCAAACGGCTTCGGAGGTCTCGTCTACATCACGGTGCCAGGTGGAACGACCTTGGGCACGATCTCGGTCACCATTGGTGGCGCCGTGGAGGCGCCGAGCTTCCAGCTCGGTGTTGACGACGACGCCACCTGGGTCGCGTCGCTGCGTGACCGAGGCGCACCCTATGGCGAGCTCGTCAGCGAGAGCATGATTACAACCTTCGACGCTGACACGTTGAAGGTGCTCGCAGACGCGGGGGATGTGACGCAGTTCTGGGAAGACATGATGGACGCCAGCAGCGACTTTGCCGGCCTGCCGCAATCTCGTCCGCGACCAGAGCGCATCGTTTACGACCGACAGATCAGCGCCGGCCTCATGCACTCCGGCTACCCCGTCATGGGGCACGACTACCAGCAGCTAGAGATGATCGACTACGCGTCGCTGGCCGCCGACGGCTCTTGGGGGCCTTTCCACGAGATTGGGCACAACCACCAATGGAACGACTGGCTCCTCGATGGCACGACGGAGACCACATGCAACCTGTGGGCGGTGTATGTCATGGAGCACGTCGTGGGCCTCCCGTCGCACAACACGCACCCCGCGATCACCGCGGCGAGTCGGACGTCGCGCAAGGCGAACTATCTCGCTTCGCCCGATTACTCGACGTGGTCCGTGTGGTTGGCGCTCGACACCTATCTGCAACTGCAAGAGGAGTTCGGCTGGGCGTTCTTCACGAACCTCTTCGTCGAGTACCGCGCGCTCACCGACGCCGAGAGCCCCTCGGGCAACGACGAGCGCATCCAGCAGTGGATTGTGCGCTCCTCTATTGAGGCCGGCATGGATCTCACCGCCTTCTACGCCGCGTGGGACTTCCCGATCGACGCAGCGACTTATACCGCCGTGAGTGCTCTCCCTGCGTGGACGACGCACCCGATGCAGTAGCGACAGCGCTAGGCGTGGCCGCGTGCCCGTGGCCGTCGTCGCTTCGCTTCGGCTAGCGGAGGCGACCACCGCTGACATCCCTAGGTGTTGCCGCGGTCGTCGTTGGGGGCGCTTGCCCACGCCACGTAGGTGGGGACGTCCGCTTCGTTCGGGATCTCGCCGTCGAGGATCGCTTCGCGTACGCGCCGCATCGCCTCGCCAATCTCGGGTCCCTTCAGCGAGAGGGCCTGCCGGAGAGCACCTCCGAGGCCCGTCGGTAGGCTGGGGACCGGGTTTTCCCTCTCCGCGAGCTCGGCCAGGGCAACCCGCTTCGCCTCAATGTGCTGGGCGAGACCTGGCTCGCCGTGCGCGAGGGCGTGCGCGAAGTCTAGCTGTGCGAAGACGTGCCCATCGGCGTCTGTGTACCAGCGCCTCAATTGCGGAGTGGTGGCCGAAGAGCGCAGCGCACTCTCATCGAAGGGTAAGGTGATCAGCGAGCCCATGCGCGCCCGCCGCGCGTTGCTGAGGCGAAAGCGACCGCACTGTTGCAAAGCGGCATCATGTCGCTCTTCTCGCGTTGGCCACATCACCGCTGGGTCAGTTGTGATGGCTGGGCCTTCTGCCCCGCTAAGAACGTGCCAGACCAGCAGCGCCCAGCGAACATCGCGGTCCATCGGAGCCGCCATTAGCGCCGCGATGAGGGCCACGCAGGCCTGATCGCTTGCGTTCGCGCCCGGGAAGAGCACGGGCCAAGCGCCAACGTCGAACAGCCACTGTAGCCCCACTCCTGGGTGTTCGGAGACGAGCAACTTGTCGAACTCTGCCGCCCATCGTTCGCGGGAAATGTCGGCGAGGCTCGGCGCGCTGACCAACGCGGCGCGGGTGGTCTCCGCCGTTGGGGCGTAGTCGAAGCGGGCTGCGAAGCGGGCGGTCCGAAGCAGTCGCAGCGGATCGTCTCGGAGGATAGAGATCGTGTTCTCATACCCCCCTCCCGGGACCTCTAAACAGCGATTGGCGATCGCGGTTTGCCCATCGTAAGGGTCGATGATGGTGCCATCAGCACGCATCGCCATGGCGTTGATAGAGAGATCTCGCCGGGCCAGATCTGCGGTGATGTCGGTACCAAACTGCACCACGGGATGCCTGCTGCCGGGCTCGTAGAGTTCGCCGACACGATAGGTTGTGATCTCGACGGTTTGGCGGTCGACGAGTGTGGTGATCGTCCCGAACTTCTCACCGAGCGGGATCGCTTTGTAACGATGCTTCTTGAGCACGGCCTTTGTCTCGGACGGCGTAGCGCTCGTCGCGAGGTCGATGTCGCCGCTGTGACCGCGCTTCATCACCCGGTCGCGCACACACCCTCCGACGAAGAGCAGCTCGTGCCCCTCGCCTTCAAACGCCTCGAAGAGTCGGCGATAGGGACGAAAAGGCCCCTCAATGTCGAAGACGGACTCGCTCACACCACGAACTTCAGGCGGGGGTCTTTGCCGAGCAGCGCGGCAAGGTGTTGAGAGCCGTTCAGTCCGGTTTGTACCTGCGCGAACAGGTTCCAAGCGTCTGTCCAGAAGGCGAGCTTGTCGTACTTCAGTGCAGCGAAGGTCTCCCGGTTATCAATCAGCACCACGCTGAGCGCCGTGGTGAAGAAGGCGCCCCATGCCTGCTGCAGGGCCAGACGCTCCATATTGTCGCGCTCCTCCATCGCTGGACGTAAGTGGTCGATATGGAACCCGAGGTGAAAGGCCTGATCATCGATGATGGTCTCCAGCACCGACCGCGTAAGTGGGTCGTCGACAGTGTTGGAGATCACTCGGAGGAATGGCGCAGAGGCCATCTCCGCCGTGAGCAGGACCATAATCTCCCACGCCCAGTCGGAGCGTCGTCGTAAGCGCCGAAAGGCGAAATCGACCAACGCGCGCTTTTTTGGCGCGCTCTTCGCGTCCCACAGGAGCCGCATCAGCAGCTCGGAGTGCACCGTCTTTTCATTGACGTAGAGGTCGATGCACCGCGCGTACTCTTCCGTACACTGCGCGCGAACTTTGGTGCGCAGGTGGATCCCCGGGGAGGTGAGGCCGCGTTGGATGCTGCCGAGCGACGCCAGCACGGGCGTACGCAGCGCAGGCGCGAGGTTCACACCATCTTGCCACGGCAGCTCGCGAGTGCGCGCCAGGGAGCGCTCAAAGTGTGACAGCCATTGCATCGTGCCCATATCAGCTCGCCGCTGTGGGAGGAGAGGGTGCCCGCTGAATGCACGGGACTGCGCATCCACGCAAGGGCAACCGGGCCCCGCACCGAGAGAGTTCGGCACGCCTGGGGGCGCCGTCAACGGCAGGAAGCGCAGCGCGTCATGCTCTCCGGTTGCAGAACGTGTGGGTTCTGACTACGCCGCGACATCGGCCGCGCGCCACCAACCCGCCGCAAAGAGCACCCCCCATGACTTTCGACGATCTGAAGTACGAGGTGAGCGAGAGGATCGCCACCATCACCCTTGACCGCGCTGAAGCCCGAAATGCTTACAGCGACGCGATGATCGAGTCTCTCGTCCGCGCCCTAGACGAGGCGGAGCGAGACGACGACGTGCGGTGCGTGATTCTCACCGGCGCCGGCACCGCGTTCTCGGGAGGCGGCGATCTCAAGCTGATGAGGGACCACGAGGGCATGTTTGAAGGGGACCCCGTCCACCTTCGCAGCGCCTATCTGCGTGGCATTCAGAGAATCCCCCGCCGCTTCGCTCGATTCGAGAAGCCCGTGATCGCCGCCATCAACGGCCCGGCGATCGGTGCAGGTCTCGATCTCGCCTGCATGTGCGACATTCGCATCGCGTCGGACGGTGCGCGTTTCGGTTCAACCTTCGTGAAACTGGGACTCATCCCCGGTGACGGTGGCGCCTACCTGCTGGCGCGCATCATCGGGTTCCCTCGGGCGCTCGAACTCGTCATCTCCGGGCGGATCATCGACACCCTGGAAGCGGACCGAATTGGCCTCATCAACGAGATCGCGATGGACGATGACGTGATGAAGCTCGCCCGAAAGCGTGCTCGCAAGATCGCGGAGAACGCTCCTCTGG
>JBLFZA010000145.1:0-11264 GCA_047610025.1 Bradymonadia bacterium
CGCCGGCGCACATCGCTTGGCACAATCGTGAGGTGTTTCGCAGGCCCGGGCGATAGCCCCATCGCAGCACGAGGCCGCCGACTCGAGTCGGTCAGGGCGCAGCTGCGCTACTGTGGGTCAACGCGATGCTCACAGAGGCGGCAGAGAGGGGTGTGCCTGAGGTCTGAGCCGCGCTCGAAGCAGCGGGGTGTATTGACTGCTGTGTTGCGCGCGCGCTTACTCCGTGCCGTCATCAAACTGCGCAGCGTCTCCGCCGATGTGGTCCCAAGGCGCCCGTGAGCCAACAAAGATGTGTGTCTCAATCTGCACGCCAGGGTCGCCGTCGACGCTGCCGAGGGTGACGCCGTTGACGTCGTCGCCGTGCCAGCCGCATAGGGTGGTGCCGCAGTGTTGGCAAAAGGCCATGCCCCAGCCTGGCATCGCCTCGAAGCGAGTGACCTCGGCCTCGCCGTCCGTCCACGTGAACGACAATGGCTCGACCTCAGCGTATGCCGAACCGGCACCGCTGAAGGCCTTGCGGCAGCGAGAGCAGTGACAGCTGCGCGCGTTCTTGAGGGGCTCGGTGACGCGGTAGCGAATACGGCCGCAGAAGCAGCCTCCTGTGATAGGCATTTAGTCGTCCAACTATTAGAGAATAAGGTGAGATGTGAACGATGTGTTCGGATCAACACAGACGAATGGCTAGAGGGGCAGTGGATATCTGCCGGGGCCAAAGCCCCACCGAATCATGATGATCAGGGTCATACTCAAGAGCAGCCCGAAGATGACAGCCAGCGTCGTCGCCCCTATCGGGGGTGGCCGTCGTCCAGGAGCTCTGCCGAACACGTGGTCGCTGCCGATCAGAGGCTCGTCATACCACGTGTGCAGAATTGCCGGCCCGGCGATGGTAGGCCCGCCAATGAGGGGAATGGAAACGGCCACACCGAGGACAAAACAGTCGATGCCCGAGAGGGTGTAGGTCAGCAGCTCGATGAGCGCTACGATGGCCGTTATGGGTACGATCACCGCCGCGGTGTGCAAGAGACCGCGAATGACCGCGCGCATCGGTTCGCGCTGGTCGTGGTGGATGGGCCGAACGACAGGCGCGTGATCCAGACTGGGCGCCGTCTTCTCGTCCACGCGACGAGTTCGCGCCAAAGGTCCGAACGGTCATCGCCGCGGCAATACGGATGGGCCACGGCCCCGCCGCGAGCCGCCGGACGAGCAGAAGGCGCAGGGTCACCCGGTGGCGCCTCGAGCCTATGCCGCCACAAACTCAACCTTGATACGGTCTGGGTCTTCCACAAAGAGCGCGTAGTACTCCGAGCCGCCGTTCGCAAAAGGATAGCGGTCATCGTACAGGCACGTGGCGCCCGTCTCGAGGCAGTGTGTGCGCATGGCGTCAACCGTCGCCCGGTTCGGCGCCGTGAACGCGAGGTGATTGAGACCTACTTTACAGCGGTGAAACGCGACATCGGAGTGGGCGTCCGCAACTTGTACGAACGTGAGATAGGCGTCCCGCTCGTTGCTTAGTGTAAAGCCGTCGCCCCATGAGCCGGTTACTTGGTAGCCGAGCTTGGCGAGCAGCGGGGTCCAGAAGACGCGGGTCCGAGCGAGCTCGGAGACGTAGAGTTCGACGTGATGCAGCACGGTAGGCTCGCTCGGAGCGGAGTGTCGAGATTGGGTGGCCGCGGTATTGCGCCCGGCTGGGCAGCACTATGACACAGGTGAAGGAAGAGCGAAGCCCGGACCACGCTGCGCTTCGAACCGGCCTCGGCAGACAAGCGCGCTCGGGTGCGGTAGTGTCTCACACCAGCCGTCGTGCTGTGCGGTTACCCGCGCAGCCGGTGCTGATCTGCGACGCGGAGCTCTGCACCTCGGGCGCGAGACGTAATCCCTTCCGACCTGACTCACCAAGCCCTGCATGACGACTCTCGGAGCGCTCCTCGATACCTCACCTCCCGCGGACGCCGATGCGGCGCTTGAGGCTTTCATGGAGTGGAGCGAGGCTGCGGGGACCACGCTCTACGAGGCTCAGGAGGAGGCGATCCTGGAGCTGGCCAGCGGGAGCCACGTCGTCCTGGGAACGCCAACGGGATCCGGCAAGTCGCTGGTGGCCGTTGCGCTGCACTTCTTCGCGCTCTGCTCTGATCGCCGATCGTACTATACGTCCCCGATCAAGGCGCTCGTGAGCGAGAAGTTTTTCTCCCTCTGCGAGACTTTTGGCGCCGACCGTGTCGGCATGGTGACCGGCGACGCCTCGATCAACGCGCAGGCACCGATCATCTGTTGCACGGCTGAGATTCTCGCAAACCTGGCCCTGAAGAGGGGCGCGGACGCGGGCGCAGACTGCGTCATCATGGACGAGTTTCACTACTACAGCGATCGTGATCGTGGATGGGCATGGCAGGTCCCACTGCTGACGCTGCCGAACACACAGTTTCTGCTCATGTCTGCGACGCTCGGCGACATCACGTCGATTCGTGACGGGCTGGAAGAGCAGACTGGGCGGGCGGTCGCTCACGTGAGCTCGACGGAGCGTCCGGTACCCCTCTCCTTCGCTTGGCGCGAGTCTCCGATTCAGGAGACGATTGAGAGGCTCATCGCCAGCGACAAGGCGCCGATCTACATCGTTCGGTTCACGCAGCGAGCCTGTTCTGAGCTGGCTCAAGCGTTAACGAGCATCAACGTAGCGTCGAAGGAGGAGAAGCTCGCCATCCGCGAAGAGATCGGCGCGTTCCGGTTTGACTCCCCGTTCGGTGCCGATATGCGGCGGCTCATCAGCGCCGGTATCGGGCTTCACCACGCCGGACTTTTGCCGAAGTACCGGCTCTTGGTCGAGCGACTCGCGCAACGCGGGCTGCTCAAGGTGCTCGTCGGCACGGACACGCTCGGGGTTGGCATCAACGTGCCGATTCGTAGCGTGCTTTTCGCCAAGCTCTGCAAATTCGATGGCGAGAAGGTCCGCGTCCTCAGCGTACGGGATTTCAAACAGATCGCGGGCCGGGCCGGCCGCCGCGGCTACGACACCGAGGGTTTCGTCTACGCCCAGGCGCCCGAGCACGTCATCGAAAACCGACGCGCCGAGGCCAAGGCCAAAGCGAAGGGCGCGAAGAAGTTCAAACGCCAGCAGCCACCGGTTCGAGGTTATGTGCACTTCGACGAGGGCACGTTCGAGATGCTCCAGACGAGCCCTGCCGAGGCGCTTGAGCCGCGTTTCGAGGTGAATCACGGGATTATTCTGCAGATCCTGCAGCGCGAGGTCTACGAGACCGGCAGCGGGCTAGGCGACCTGGACGCGATCATCGATCGTTCGCCGATACGCGACGCCAAGAAGCACCTCGCGAAAGAGCGCGCCCGCGTGCTCATGGAGTCGTTGGTGGGCGCTGGGATCGTGGAGAGCGACTCAGAGTCCGAACCCGACAACCTGCGGGTCGCCGATGTTCTGCAGGACGACTTCTCGCTCTTTCAGTCTCTCTCCCTCTACCTCGTGGGCGCGCTTGATGGGCTCGATCCAGAGCACGAAGACTACGTGCTGCACGTGATCAGCCTCGCCGAAGCGATCCAGGAAAATCCGACGGTGGTGCTGCTTCGCCAAGTGAACCGGCTCAAGGGAGAGACGATTCAACGGCTCAAAGGGGAGGGCGTCGAGTACGATGATAGGATGAAGGCCATCGAGGACCTGACGTGGCCGAAGCCAGACGCCGAAGAGCTCTACGCCTCGTTCAACAGCTTCGCCGACGAGCATCCGTGGTTGGTCGGCGAGCACATCCGTCCGAAGTCCATCGTGCGCGAGATGTACGAAGACCTCATGACCTTCGGGGAGTACGTCCGCGAATATCAACTCTCACGCAGCGAGGGCGTCCTCCTGCGTTATCTTTCGCAGGTGTGGCGCACGCTCAGGCGGAATATCCCCGAATCTTACCAAACCGATGAGCTGGTCGAAGCCGTCGCCTGGCTCCGCGCGCTGCTGACCAGCGTCGACACCAGCCTAGTCAACGAATGGGAGCGTCTTCAGTCTCCGGCAGGAGCGGACGCCGTCGCGAGCGAGCGTCCTTGGTTCTACGACAAGCGGGCCGTCCGCGCGCGTATCCGCGCAGAGATGCTGACGTTCCTTCGGGCTCTGTCGTTTCAAGACTACGAGGCCGCGGCGTCCTCCGTTTCAGCCGAGTCCGACCTAGCGGATCCGAAGGCGTTGGAAGACGCGCTCGTGCCGTTTTTTGAGGAGTGGGATGCGATGGTGTTCGATCATCGTAGCCGGCTCGCCGAGCACCAGACACTAGAGGAGCTCGGCCGAGGCGAGTGGCGAGTTCGACAGACGATTCGGGACGCCGAGGAGACGGGCGAGTGGTTCGCCGAGGCGGTGGTGCACCTGACGTCGCCACATGAGCCGGCGGAACCGATTCTTCGGCTGACGTTGCTCGGTATGTAGAGGGTCGAGCGACGCTGACTGTTGGACGCCTACTCGCCGGAGAGCACCCCGCCCCGCTCAAGCGAACGCTCCCACACGCGAATCCACGCCTCTGCGGAGCGGAAAAGCCCGTCGATGCTCTCGTCGCTGACGCCTGTGTTTCGCAGGTCCTCGATGAGCTCGGGCAGCATGCCCAGGTGCACGAAACCCTCGGTGTTGTAGTCAATCACCCGCGCGGCCATACGCGGTTGCGTGAACTCGACGTCGCCGGCGTAGCTCGTGAACGGATAGGTTACGGGGTTCGTCTGCTCGTCGGAGCACGGGTTCTCGTCGTCGAAGCGACCGTCGTTCGCCCCGGCGAGGCCGTTGAGGTCGAAACTCATTGGTTCGTAAGGGTAGGGGTGACCGAGGTCCTCCATCTGCTCCTGGCGGGCGAGACGCGCGGCATCGCGGCCTTGATCGTCGCGGGCGCAGCGGGCGAATTGCGCCTTGCCCAAGCCCTGTAGATCGAAGAGACGGCCACCGTTCGTGCGGCCGTGCGTGCCGACGCCGGGGTAGTCGTTTGCTTCAAGCAGCTCGAACGCACGCTGATAGGAGCGCTGTGGCAGATGGTCGAGCTCGATTACGAGGCCGCGGCGCATCATCTCTTGGAGCAGGAATTCGCCGATATCGGTGAATCCGGCCTGTTGGCAGAATTCGCCGTCGATGCGGTCCGGCAACGCTCGGCCCGCGAAGGCGAGCACCCAGCCGACCGGGTCTTCGGTGAATCCGGTGAGGTCGACGGCGGGCGGCGCGAGGTACTCGTCGCGGGGTTCGTTCAGGCCTCCGAAGTCCACTTGGCCATCGTCGAACCCGGTGTCGCCCCCCGGACAGCCGTCTTCCGAGAAGTTCGACCAGTGGCCAGTCTCCACAAAGTTCGCGAGCTCGAATACGCCGCGGCTGCCGTCGCCTGGCGTGAACGCATTGTCGGTCTTGTGGTTCGGAAACAACACCCGAACCCCGCGCGCCTGATACGTGTCGAGCTCTCGCATGACATCTGCCTCGGTGCACCGCTCCGTGCCGTCTTCGGGGGTGACGAAGCAGTCGAAGAGGTTCGAGATTTCAATGCCGAGCACGACGGCTAGCTTGCCGTCGTTGATGACCTGCCGGGCCTGCTCCGGCGTCTCGACGATACGGAACCACCCCTCGCCGGGGCCGCCGTGATGGGCGTCGATGTAACGTTCGAGGTGACGAGTCTCTTCGAGGATACGATCGACGGCGACCATATCGTTGCACGAGTAGCGGGTCGGCTGGATGTCTTCGCCAACGACCAGCTCGCAGAGCACGCTGTAGCTAGTCGCGTGCTGCACCATGAGGCGCAGGCCGCCATGATAGGCCCGTTCGATCGCGCGATAATACTGGGTCTGGTGCGATGGACTCTCGGGCGCGTCGGGCCAGTCTGTGAACGTTGGGTAGCCGTCGGTCTCGTGGTCGTCCTCAGGCGCTTCGCCCGCGATCATCACCTGGAGCAGCGTCTCGAAGCTGGCGCGATTGCTGAAGCCGAAGCTGAGCAGGTCGGCTCTCCCACCGGGGCCGTGAAAGCGCTCGCAATCAGAGAGTGCGTGTTCGACGCCCAATGGGTGGAACGGCGAGCCATGAAAGATACCGCCGCCACCGAACCCGAAGTTTGTCATCAGGTGAGTGTGGGGCTCCGCGAAGCCAAACACCGAGCCATCCTCCCACACGCGGGGCTCAACGGCGCCGCTGGCGTCGAGGCTGAGCTCAGGATGTTCAGCGCAGCCCTCGCTAGCCGTCAGTGTGAGCACAGCGGCGTCGGCGAGCGCGCCACCAGCACCGTCGAGCGTGAGATATGTGCCGCTGGCGAAGTGACGGAGGTGGAACCCATCGCCGCTGTTCGTAGCGCTCTCGAGCACCCACTGCGCGCCTGGCAGAAAGTCGTCTTCGACGAGCAGGATGTCAGAGTCGAGCGTCGCCAGCCGTGCGAGCGTACCTCCGTCCGGCGCCACGAGGTACCTCCGCTCGTCGTCGTAGAAGAGGTAGGTCGCGAGGTCGGACGGCTTGAGGAAGAACCGTGCTGCTTCGCCGTCCGCCGCGAAAGCAAACGCTTCGCCGTCCGCGACGAGCGCGCGCGGCGCGTCGCCGGAGTCCGGAGCCTCGGCGCCGACCGTGAAGCAGCCGAGCGCGACGTCGTAGACGCTCGAATCGTTTGAGCGATCGTCGTCGCTCACATCGTCGATGGACGACGAGCAGGCGAAAATCGCGGACAAGGGAAGGGCGAAGATCGTATGGCGCAGACGCATCGGCTCGGTGGACGGAGGATGGCGTCAGTGTCGCACGGATCGGCTCTTGGGTCGAACGTCTGAGCTGCGGCGTGTGAAGGTTTCAGTGTCGGTCGCAGGAGGCGGACCCAGCCGAATTCGGGGCCTAGCTGCCCGCGAGCCAGTCAAGCTCCAGCTCGAATTCTCCCTCTTGGCCATCCGAGATCATGAGGCCCAAACTTACGATTCGCCCGCGATTCAGCGGCGCGGCGCCGGTGACGACCCTCCCCCGCCACACAGGTCGGAACCCGTCGAGCGGGAGCGTCAGCTCCACCCACTCATCAGCCACCGTCTCGAACTCCGTCTGGAACGCGCCGCGGTCGAAGTCGTTGTTGTCGTGGAGCCGCAGTTTGTATCGTCTGCCATCTCCCCGCACACGGAGAACAAGCGTTGACATCGCGCTGACGTCGAGCGCGAGGCCGGACGCTCGAATGGAGGCGAAACCTCCGTTGTTCTCGCGGGAGAGCCGACCGCGGAAGACGGCGTGCCCGTCTGGCGCTCGCTCCATGCGGCTCTGGGAGACACCGCCCATCACGCGGTCGTCAACGGGCCGAAAGGAATCGGCGAGCTCGCCGAATTCTAGGAGTGTTTCATGAGAGGGAGCCATCGCAGCGATCTCCGACGCGGATGCCGTGCCGACTGGCCCGCGCGAACAGGCCGCGAGGCAAAGCGCGGCGACAAAGAAACCCCAGCGGACAGCGCGAAGCGCGCGTCGTGGGCTGCGCTTGGCGCGAGAAGGAGAGGAGGTCATCATGACAGGCTTGCGGTTCTCTAGGCGCGACTTGCGCGACGGCTTCCGAAGCGATCATCAGACACGACGCTTCATCTAGGTAGGGCGCGTTCGGCGCCGCGTCCACCTCGGGCAGCGTCGTTGGTTTGCCGCGCCAGAGAGCCACGGCTGTGCGCGGACGATCTCGACCTAGGCCGCGACATGTTTTGATGGTGATTTTATTCCTAAGCTGACTATACCGCGCCCGCCGGCGTCGACAAGGAGTCGCGGGCGGGCGCCGACCGTCCGTTCTTCGTCATGGAGCGGTCAGGCCCAGCAGGCTAGCGCGTCAGTTACGTAATCATGACCCCGCCTTTATCCCAACGGCGACTCAGAGTGGAGCACCCCATCAATATCAACGAGTCGTTAGAAGAGTTGCTCACCAGCGGCGGCGATCACCGCCTCCGGCGACTTCCAGAGACCGGGCTCAGCAAGTACCGAGTGGCGCCTCACGCGCGGGACAGCGTTCCTCTCGGTTCATGCACGGCCTCGTCGCCTTCCCCTTCAAGTTTGGGGTCTGCAGAGCGCTTGCTGGCCGAGCTGCGTCGTGCACCCGTCCTGTCGACGGCTGCGCCGGCTATCTACGGAACCCAACGTGAGCGGCTGCGGGCGTTGTTTGAGGTGGAGAACGAGGTGGAAATCGCCCTTCTGCCTTCCGGGACTGATGCGGTCTATCTGGTCTCTGAAGTTGCTCTGCGCTTCTCAGAGAGGGTTCACCACGTGGTTGTTGGGGCCAGCGAGCTGGGTGGTGGCACGGTAAACGCGGCCAAGGGCCTCTCGGTCTCCGACGTGGCTCCACATGCAGATGCCAAGATGGGGGCTCCGATTGAGGGGCTCGCGGAACGCTGCTCCGCGGAGCCCGTCTACCTTCGAGATGCAAAGGGAACGCGGATTGAGGTGGACGCGGTCGATGAAGACGTGGCCGAGAAGGTGCGAAGAGCTGCGCGTGATACTCACGTGGTGCTCCACATGGTTGCCCACAGCAAGACCGGTCTGTGTTCGCCTTCGGCGCGCCTGTGCCGTGAGCTTCAGAGTGAGCTCGGCGACCGGCTCACGGTGCTCTTGGACGCGGCGCAGGGGCGCTTGGCTCCCCGTGACATACGTAATGCCTTGAGTATGGGCTTTGTCGCGCTGTTCACGGGTTCGAAATTCTACGGAGGGCCACCCTTCAGTTGTGCGTTGCTCTTCCCGCCAGGAAGGGCAGCCGACCCGGGTCCACTCTCTCGCGGCCTCTCGGATTGGTTCAGCCGAGCGGATCTGCCGGCGGGCTGGAGCCGAGCGAAAGAGAGTCTCCGGGAGCCCTACAACCTTGGGCTTCTGCTACGGTGGGAAGCGGCTCTTCACGAGATAGAGCGCTACCATTCTCTCCGACCGCGTGACCGCGCGGGCGCCTACCACACGTTCTCAGGCGCTGTTCACGAGGTCTTTGGGCCCTCCGAAATCATCGAACTTGATGTTCCTCGGCCTCCAACGCACGAGCTTCTCACCGCACTCGGAGCGTACCCCACCGTTTTCGGGTTCAGGGTGCATGGTGAGAATGGTCCGCTCAAGGCCACCGCGCTGCAGAAGCTCCACACGCTGCTAGACACGGATCTTGCCGACTCGGGACTTCCCCCTGGCACGTGGCACCTCGGGCAACCGGTGCCGCTCGGACCGCCCACCGAAGACCGCGCCGCGCTCTTGCGGGTAGCGCTCGGCGCGCGACTCGTTTCCGAGCACGCAGAGACGCCAGACGCCGCGGGAGGCTTCTTCAGAAACACGCTCCGCGGTGTACGAGCGAAACTTGAGGCGATTGTTGCTGCAGGGATGGTCGAATGAACCCGCGATCGCCAATAGAGGATGTGGCGCGCGTTCTGAGTTTGGCTCGCGACGCGGGTGCCTGGGACGAGTCATCTCGGTCCGCGATCTTCCATGATCTCGACCGACTCGAAGGGCGATTGCATGAGCTGATCAGCGCGTTCCCAGCGGATACGGTGCACGGAGTTGCCGTCAAAGCGAACCCGCTGGTGGAGCTGCTTCGCGTCGTCGTCGCGTCCGGAGCGGGCCTTGAGGCCGCCAGTTGGGAGGAGGTCGCGTTAGCGCGCGCCGCCGGCTGTCCGCCCGAGCGGATCATCTTCGACTCTCCTGCGAAGACCGATGACGAGCTTCAACAATCGATGGCGCTCGGCCTTTGGCACAATGTTGATCACGTGGACGAACTGAAGCGCTTGGAGGCCCTGGGTGCCCCTGGAAACGCCAAGATTGGTCTGCGTGTGAATCCCCAAATCGGTGATGGATCTATCGCGTTCACGAGTACGGTTGGCCGAGCGAGTAAGTTCGGGGTGCCGCTGAGCGACGCCCCTGAGCTCGTCGAGCGCTTCCCGTTTATCTCGGGCCTGCATGTGCATACAGGTTCTCAGGGCTGTGGGCTCGAGCTCCTGGCCCGAGCCGCGCACGCGACCGCCGAAGTCGCGGAGTCCCTCGGTCTCGAGTGGCTGGATGTGGGCGGTGGTATCCCCGTGCGCTACACAGACGCCGACCCAGAACCACCGACGATTTCAGCGTGGGCGGAGGCACTATCGACGATGCCAGGGTGGGGCAGTCGCCGCATCCTCACAGAACTTGGCCGTTCGTTGCATGCGGGGACGGGCTGGGCACTGTCGGTCGTCGAGGGCGTCAAGGATGTCGATGGCGTCCCCACGCTCATCGTGCACTTCGGGGCTGACCTGCTGCTTCGCCGGGTCTATCGCGCGGCGGAGTGGAATCATGAGATGGTGATCCTCGATCCAGACGGCGTTCCGAAGCAAGGTGGGGTGCGCACTCACGTGGCGGGGCCACTGTGTTTCGCTGGGGACCTCATCGCTCGCGACCGCATGTTGCCCGCAGCTGTGAGGGGCGACCTTCTGCTCATCCGCGATTGTGGCGCATACACACTGTCGATGTGGTCACGGCACTGCAATCGGGGGTTGCCGCCAAGCTGGGGTTATCGGGAGCGTGAGATGTCGTTGCTTCATCCCGGCGAAACCCCCGAGGACGTCGTACGCTTCTGGAGCGTCGAGCGGGGGTGATGCTGGGCCTGGCTGGGGCCGCAGGTCTTGCGACTTAGATTGCTCGGGGCTTAGAATTCTGGGCGCTGAGCTTCCCGCAGGTCCGGTAGCAGCCGTGAGGCCCGGACCCCGCTGCCACGAGCCTACTCCTCGACCTGGCCCGCGCCGGCCTTCGCCGCCTGCGCCCGCAGCTTGTCCTTCTTGCTTAGGCGCTTGCCTTTGAGCGGCGGTGGTCCCTTGCCGTAGAGCGAGGACCGGCCTGGGAACTCATTGGCGGGCTCGAACCCCGGAACACGCTCCCGCGGGAGTTGGACTTGGCAGTGCTTCTCAATCACACGGAAATGAGCAGCCGACGTGTCGTCGACAAACGAAACCGCGACGCCGGCCTCCCCGGCGCGTCCCGTGCGACCGATGCGATGAAGGTAGTCGGTTGGTGAGCGCGGCAGATCAAAGTTCACGACGGCGCCTAGCTTGGGCACGTCAATTCCGCGCGCCGCGAGGTCGGTCGCGATGAGCACGGGGACGCGGCCGCTCTTGAATCGAGACAGAACCGCGACCCGATCTGACTGCTGCAACCCGCCGTGCAGTGGGGCCGCCCAGACTCCGGCCGTGCAGAGCTTGGCGGAGAGGTTGTCGCTTGCTCGCTTCGTCGCCACGAAGACGAGCGTTCTTCCCCACTTCTCGGTTTTGACGAGATGCTGCAGCAAAATCCGCCGGCTGTTTTGGTCAACTTCGATGACCCGCTGATGGATGGTGACCGG
>JBLFZA010000146.1:0-11249 GCA_047610025.1 Bradymonadia bacterium
TCCAGCCATCCAGACCAACGTTGAGCATCCCCACGCCAGTCGAGGACGGCATCGACGTCGAACAGATCCGACACATGCTGTCCCTAAGCCCTGACGAACGGCTCGCTGTGCTGGAGAGTCTTCAGCGGTTGGTGCTGAACGCGCGACGTGATCGTGCAGGCACCTGATCACGAGCTGATCTTTGCGACGCTTTCTGAGTACCGGGTGGACTACCTGGTCGTCGGCGGACTGGCAGCCGCGCTTCATGGCTCCCCAGTCATGACGTTCGATGTCGATATTGTTCCAGCGCTCGATCCGGCCAACATCAACCGACTTGAACAGAGCCTCCAGGCTCTGAACGCAGTTTTTCGGTCACGACCTGACCTCGTGCCCAAGCGGCTCCACCTGGAGTCCAGAGGGCACAAGCTCCTGCGGACGCCGCATGGCGACATCGATATGCTGGGCGCAATCGGCGACGACGAGGACTATGAGGCGCTCTCTACCGATTTTCTGAACATGAAGGTCGCCGGACAGTCGGTGCGGGTGCTGGGCGTCCGCGCACTGATTCGGACCAAGCGAGCAGCCGGGCGGCCCAAGGACCAGTACGGGTCCTGCATCTAGAGCGATTGCTCGAAGAGATGGAAAGCGACCAGTCCTAGGCTCTCCAGTACTTCAACGCCCGCCACAGAGGTCGACGCGCCCATTGTGAGTCGACTAGGCTGCGTCGCCATGAGCAACGACACACCACGACCGACGGCAAACTCCCCCGCACAGCGCGCAGCGATGCTCGATGCCGCCTTTCTGGGCCCGATGGCCGAGAACGGGCCACAGTTCGAGCAGTGGGTGGTCGATGCGGTGCGAGACCACGTCTACTGGCGTAAGAACGCGCACCCAGATGACCCCGCCGCCATCACCGCCGCGGCACACCTGACGCCTGAGTTTCAGGGAGTCGTCGCGCGCACGGACGACGCGCTCCGGCGAGTTGCCGGGAGGCTGAAGCGCTCGGTGCCGTGGTTCAGCCCGCGATACGTCGGCCACATGGCATCGGACCTGCTCATGCCGGGTCTGGTGGGTCGCATACTCGGCACGCTCTACAATCCTAACAACGTGTCCGACGACTCCGGCGGCCCTGCGTTGCAGATGGAGCTCGAGGTTGGGCACCAGCTCGCCGCCATGTTTGGGTTGCCGCAAGAGACAGCTTGGGGGCACCTCACGTCGGGCGGCACGGTCGCCAACTATGAGGCGCTGCGCTCGATGCAGGCGCTTCGGCTCTTCCCGCTCGCGCTCGCCGCAGGGGCGAAACTTGCTGGCATCACGCTGATCGACACGCCGATCGCGTGGCTCACCGACCCCGCCACGACAACGTGGCAGCTCGCCAATGTGAGCATGGACGACGTGATGCCACTGCGATCCGCCACCCACACAGCCGCCTTCGAGCAGGGTGGGCGGGCGCTGCTAGCCGAGTTGCATGAGGCGGTCGAAGCCCATCGCATCGAGACGATGGGCGCGGTCGACTTCTATGCGCATCACGGGGTCCAGCAGCCGGTACTCGTGGCTCCGATTTCAGCGCACTACTCGTGGTCTCGCGCTGCAAAGCTGACCGGTATCGGAACACGCCACATTGTGAAGGTCGATGTGGACGAGCGGATGCGCCTCGACTCCGCCGCCCTGAACGAGACGCTTTCGCGCCTTCAGGCGGCTCAAACCCCAGTGCTCGGCTGTATCTGCGTCTATGGCACCACCGAATTCGGCTCGCTCGATCCCGTGCATGCGGTGGTTGAAGCGAGAGATCGCTTTGGCGAACAAGGGCTCGCGTTTGGTGTGCACGTCGACGCTGCGTGGGGTGGTTACATGTCGAGCGTGTTCCGACTTCCATCTGGAGAGCTGCGCGACAAGACCGAAATGCGCGAGTCGTTCCGATACTTCCCCTCCGACGAGGTCTTCGCGGCGACCGCCGCGCTCGGGGACGTCGACTCCATCACCGTGGATCCTCACAAGCTCGGCTTTATGCCCTACCCCGCAGGCGCATTGGTTTTTCGTGAGCGGGAGTGGGCCCGCTTGCAAACCGAGGGCGCTCCCTACGTTTTCGACGACGCAGGTAGCGCTCAAATCGAGCCACCGCTCGCGCTCGAACACCTCGGAAAGTATGTGCTCGAAGGCAGCAAGCCTGGCGCATCTGCGACCTCTGTCGCCGTCACGCACGACGTGTTTCCACTGCACTGCGAAGGCTTCGGAGAGATCATCGCGAGTACGGTACACGCGAGCGAGGTCTTCTATGACCGGGTGATGGTGCTCGCCGATTCGCTCTCCGACGTCGCGCGGATCGTCGTGCCCTTCGAGCCGGACACTAACATTGTATGCTTGGCTGTAAACCCAACCGACAACGGGTCGCTTGAGATCTGCAACGCGCTCACTCGGCAGCTCTTCGACACCATGCGCTTTCGCCTCGACCAGCCGCTGCAAGTCAGCGAGGTCATTGGCTCATTCACCTCCCTCACGCGCAACCGGCTGACGGACACCGCGGCGCGGCGAATGGAATCCGCGCTCGGACTTTCGCCGGGCGAACTCGATGCGGACCCATCCGCCCACGTGTTCGTTCTTCGACACACGCTGATGAGCCCGTGGCTGCGGCGGAAAGCCGCGGGTGGCCGAGACTACCTCGATGTGTATCTCGAGTTCCTAGAGCGCCAGATCCGCAACGCCCTGCGTTAGCCGCCCCTACTTCTTGCGCATGATCCGCGGCGGCTTCACCCAAATGTTCATGTCCTCATACTGCCCGTAGATATCGCAGTTGTTGATGAGGCGACCGCAGTACTCAAACCCGGCACGCATGAAGACGATGTTCATGCCAAACGAGGCGGCGCGGGCCAGCGTGTACGAGGTCATGATGTCCATATCGCTGAGGTCATCGACGATGCGCTCCACGAGGTGCTGCATCAGCCCTTGGCCGCGACCGGCGTGCGTTGTCGCACAATCTGTCACCTCTGCGTTGCTGTGCTTCTTATCGATCTCGGCAGACGCCGCGCTGACAATCGCGCCTTCGTCGTTTCGAATCGCGCGATAGATCATGTCGCGCCGCATCGTCTGCTGAACGTAGTCCGGGTTGGTCAGCGGGCTGGGGTACGTCGAAAACACATCGCGGTAGAGTTCGACGAGCTCCGAGATGTGCGACTCATCGCACGCAAACATCTCGAACCCGTCGGGAAGCGCGCGCTTCGCATGATCGGCGCCAATCCCCATCAGCTTCTCGATCAGCGCATTCTCTTCCACGACGAGCGTGTTGTGTGCGCGCTCGACGGTGCGGAACTTCGACATCACGAAGGCGTTTTCACCGCGATAGAAGTACTTGAGGATTCCCTCCATTTGGTAGCCATAGGGAAGGAACTTCTGCCAATCGGACTCGTGCGCCTTTACGAAAACTTTATCGAAGGAGTTGGCGTCCGCCAGCTCGTTCACCCGACGCAGCATCGCGCCGTAGTCCACGGCCTCGTAGTCGAGCACTTTCAAACGTCTGTTGTAGTTGTCGAAGAACAAACGAACGTTGTATCCGTCCCCCTCGATCTCGAAGTCCATTCCGTAGAGCTGACCGATAACCGTCGTCTTCACTCCGCGATCCAACGTTAGCTGAACCATTCCCATTTGCTTATCGCTCGGCGTCGTGCGCTCCCACTCCGGTGGCGCGGTCTCGACCACTTGGTCCGGCGCGATGTGATCGGCGTTGGGCGAGAGATCGCCCTCGGGCGCGGCGCCACTGCTCTGAGCTTCGTCACCGGCGTCGGCCGGATCAGGAACCGGCACGGAGGCGGCGGTCTGGCTGGAGGGTTCGGTCGCTGGGGTGTTCATGACTTCTGCAGTGTTCGTGGAGGGGTCCGTAGCGTCTATGCGGGGCGTAACGCTTGGGACGCCACCTGTCAAATCGACCTCCGTACGAAAATCACGGAAAATCCAATGCTTAGACAACTCACAACGACCGACCGCGACCACGCCTGTACGCGCCCCAGCCCCCCTCACGCTCCCGAGTAGGTAACCCTAGGAGCGACCGCGCGCTTCGTTGCGAGCGCCACCTTGGTCCTCTAAGAGCGATCGCGCTCGGCCCAAAGGCGACCCGAGAGTCCTGAAGCGCGCGACACGGGCGTCTCAATCGCCGCGCGAAGAACGTTCGGATCAGCGACGATCGTCACTCCTGATTTCGCGCGAGTCACACCGGTGTAGATGAGCTCGCGAGTAACGATTGGGGAGATGCGATTCGGCAGCACCACAAACACGTGTTCATACTCGGAGCCCTGACTCTTGTGGATCGTCATCGCGAAGACGGTCTCATGCTCTGGTAAGCGGCCGACCGCGAGGCGGCGCGGCTCCTTCACGCCATCAAACCAAACAGCGAGGCCAGCGTCATCCTGCAAGACAACGCCCACGTCGCCGTTGGAAAGACCGGTGTCCGGGGCGTTCGCACCCACGAGGATCGCGCGGTGATCATACTGCCCTACGCTTGGCCGGATCTCATACTCGCGAGTGAGCATCGCTTCGACGGCCTTGCACCACGAACGAACGCCCATCGCGCCATCTCGGTGAGCACAGAGCACCTGCACGGCTCTCATCGACTCGAGGGCTTCGCCTGGCTGTGTGGACGCTGCGAAACGACGCCAGTGGTGGGCGCTGCCGGAGAGCAGATCACCGGCCCTTCGCGCGCCGGGCGTCACGAGTGTGATGTCGTCGAAGGCGTCAAGTGCCCGAAAGGAAGCGTCTGCATCCCCGCGACGAATCGCAGACGCGAGCTCCCCGATTCCGCTCTCAGACGTGAATCGCCAGCTGTGCGTGAGCGTCACCACCGCGTCGCGAATCGCGGGGCTCTCTGCGCTCGAGGCAAGCTCAGGCGCCGCGCTCAGCCACGACGCCACGTCGGCCGCGAACTCCGGGCTGTTCGCGGGCAGCTCGTTGCCCACGTACGCGACGTCGCCCAACACCGCGCCGGCTTCGACCGACGCCAACTGATCGCGGTCGCCAAGCAGAATCAGCCGAGCGCTTGGGGGAACCGCCTCAACCACCTTCGTCATCAGCGCGATGTCGACCATCGACGCTTCGTCCACGACACACACATCAACCGGGAGAGGGTTGTCAGCGGAGTGCCGAAACCGAGTGGGATCAGAAGGCCGCCAGCCCAGCGCGCGATGAATTGTCGACGCCGTTGTTGGAATCTGGCTCTTGGTCTCCTCGCTGAGATCCAGCCCGGCGATGCCGCGTTGCACCGCTTCGCTAAGTCGAGCGCTCGCCTTCCCGGTGGGTGCCACCATTTGAATACGCAGGGGCGTCGACGAGAGCTCGCAGAGCGCCGCAAGCAAACGCACCACGGTGGTCGTCTTCCCGGTACCCGGGCCGCCAACGATGACGCTCAACGATGAGCGCAACGCCGCCACGGCCGCCAAACGCTGCCCATCATGCGCCGGGCCAGCATCGGGGAACAGTCGGTCTAGCGCGGCCCGCGCCTCGGCCACATCGAGCGCCTGCGGGGGATGCTGAAGACGGATCGTGAGCGCGCGCACAAGGCGGGACTCGTAGTCGAAGTACCGAGCGAGGTAGAGCCGCTCGCCGACAAGCAGCAGCGCCGAGCCGTTGGGCAGAGCTTCGCTAGACTGCGAGTCGCTAGACTGCACACCGGTAGCCTGCGCATCATCCCGACGAGCATCCACGTCTGTTGCGTCGACGATCGCGACGGCCGGCCAAGAGCGCAGCGCGGCGAGGGTCTCTTTCAACGACGGCAAGGCCTGCTCTTCCTTCTCAGCTCCCGCGTTCGGCGAGAGGAGCGATGCCGTCGAGCCCTCGGCGAGCAACGTCGAGAGATCAGCGCACACGTGGCCTAGGGCCACTTGGCGAACCACGAGCGCCGCTGCGATGAGCGCAGAGCGAGGCGGCTCACCGAAGCGCCGCACGAGCATCTTCGTGACCGCGCGTTGGGTGGGGTCGAGACCGGCCGGCAGCAAAAGGGGCGTCGCGCTCATTGCGCACCTCCATCAGCAGAGCGGGAGTCTCGCGCTGGGCCAGCGTCGGGTCCCAATGTCGTCGAAGCACGTCCCGTCAGCGCTGCGTCGAGCGCCAAGATTAGCGGCGCGTTCGGTGGCTCGCGGTACACGCCGAAGTCTGCTCCGTGCTCTGGCGTCATGCCTCTTACGAATGCGTACACAACACCGCCGAGGTGTTTCGTGGGGTCGTAGCCTGGGAGGCGAAGAGTCAGGTAGCGATGCAGCGCGACGCTGTAGAGCAATGACTGCAGGTGGTAATGCCCGCCGAGCATCGCGAGGTCGAGCTGCTCGGCGGCGTAAGCGCCTGCGCTTCCGAGCACGTTGGTCTTGTAGTCGAGCACGTACCATCGACCACCGCGACGGTAGACGAGATCGATCAGCCCGCCGAGGAAACCCGAGAACTCCGCGGAACGAAGCGCGCGCACCTGGGCGGCGACGTGCTTCGCAAGGAAGGGCCGCCCGTGTTCCGTCAGCGCATCTGCGAGGCTGTGAATCACAAAGGGCTGAGAGGCGTCCGCGACCGGCAACATGAACTCGAGCTCATCGAGCCGATCCGCGCGCGGCAGATCGCGAAGAGCGTAGCCACCCACGTCCGTCTCGAGAACGCGATCAATCCACGCGCTGACACGCGGCATCTGCTCGAGGTCAAAGCCATAGCGTTTGGCGATGCCACCCATCGTCCGGTGTCGTTCTTCTCGGTCTTCATTAGCGAACGAGACGAGCTCAAAGAACTCGTGCACCATCAGCCCGGTGCGCGTGCCACCAGGCAGATCCAGCAAGAGATCGAGTTCCACAGATATTCTCATGCTCTTGTGTTCTTGCAGCAATGCCGCATCTGCGTCGTCGTCCACCTCGTGCAGCATCCCGTCCTTCTTCGCGTCACGCGTGAGACCTGAGAACGAGGTGAGGCGCCACGGGGCTGTGTACCGCTCCGAGCGGATGAGCGCGTCGATCGCCTGAGCCGCGGGGGCTGGAGGTGTGTAGCGCGCAGGCTCGAACGACGTATCTTCAAGCGTCGCACCAGACGCGGAAGCGAGCTGCCGCAACCCCGCGTTGAGGTCGTCATCCTGAGGTGCGGTTTCATCTGGCGGCAGGGTCATCTCCGGGTGAAGCAGGTAGGCGAGCACACCCTTCGCGGCGTTCTTGAAAGGCCCGCCTACGAGTACCGTTTGGTGCTTGGCGCGGGTGACGCCGACATAGAGAAGTCGCGCCTGTTCGGCATACGACTCGATGACCGCCTGATGCTGCAGCTCCGCTTCACGCTCCCCGCCGATGACCAGGACTTCCCGATTGCCTTGCGTGTGGTCATGCACACGGAACGGGGTCTTCACCTCGAAGGGCGCGCCCCAAAGATCGGGCAAATAGACGATGCCAAACTCCAGGCCCTTAGACTTGTGCACCGTCAGAATCTGCACCGCTTCCCGGTCTGTCTCCGTGCGCAGCTCGGCGCGACTTGCGTTCGTATCTACTCGCTGACGCTCCATCCAGGCGATGGTCGACGCCGGGCTCAGTCGCTCCGACTGCGACACGCCGTGCACCAACTCGACGACGTGCAACAGGTTGGTCATTCTGCGCTCACCGCCTTCACGCTGCAGCACGCGGCCGGCAACATCCGATGTGCGCAAGATGTCCAAAAACACCGCCATGACGCCTTGAGCCAACCAACGTTCGCGCCACCCGGCGAAGCGCTGCACTTCGACATCCCAGTCCAGGTCGCTCTGCTGCAGCTGACCCAAGCGGTTCGCGTTGTACTCAAAGAGAGGCGTGACAAGTGCACGCGTCACCAAGGCAGCGCGAGCCGGTTCGGCGACCGCCCGCAGCACGTGTAGCAAGTCGTCGAACGAATCCGACTCCCATACATTACCCGACGATGACTGCGCGCTCGGCACACCCACCGCCCGGAGAGCGCGCTGCACAAGCTGACCCTGTGCGTTTGACTTCACCAGAACCGCGAAGTCCGACGGTTGCACCGGTGTGTCGTCAATCGTCTCTGCGCTCGATAAGCGCTCCGCGATGTCGGCGGCCAACCACTCGACAATCAGCTGCCGTTGTTCCGGAAAGTTCGTTGCCGTAGACTCAGCCTCCGGGTGAACGAGTCTCCCTCCGGGCAGAGGCACGCCGTTTCGCAAGAGTCGCGCTTTCGCGTCAGGGCGCGGTTCCGCCTCAGTGAACGTGATCTGCTCGAGCACAAAGGGCGCGTCGCGCTGCCGGAAGAGACAGTTACTGAAGTCGATCGCAGAGGGGTCCGAGCGATAGTTCACGCTGAGCGGGACGCTGTGTTTCGTGGTGGTCTTCGCTTCGAGATACGCAAAAACGTCTGCGCCTCTGAACTGGTAGATCGCCTGCTTCGGATCCCCGATCAGGAAGAGCGGCTTGTGCCCCGCGAACACTTCCCGGAAGACGTCATACTGCACCGGGCTCGTGTCTTGCGACTCGTCGATCAGGACTGCTGCGTACTGGCCGCGCATCGCCTCCTTCAGTGACTCATCGCGCAGCACCGCCTCTCGCAACCCCTGCAGCAGCTCGTCATACGTTCGAACGCCGCGGTCTTCGTTGAGAGCTTGCAGGGTGTCCCGCGCAGTCTGAGCGAGGTTTGCCTGAAACTGCAAAATGGCATCACGCTGCTCCGTGGAGAGCGCGATGAACGCCTCCATGAACTCGTCCATGGCGGCGCTACACGCAATGCGAGGCGGCACCTTGCCCTTGTTCATGGCCCCCGCGATACCGTCGGACGTGAGCATCTGGAACGCGGCCGACTCGACTTTGCTCAGCGAGTCATACTGCCCCAGGCGCATGCGCCCCCCCGCCAACGTCTGGCTAACGTAGTCCTCGATAAGGGCCAGCCGCTTCGTCGTCAGCTTGCGCCCATTGATGCCTAGCGCCTTCGCATTCCGAAGCGTCTTTAAGTCCGCCTCCCCATTGGTCGCCCACTCCGCTGCCAACGCCTGTCTCGCGTTCACGTACGCGACGCGTTCGGCTTCGTAGGCGCGCCAGACTCCGCTCAACTCCCGAGGCTCTGGCAAAATCGGCTGCTCGAGGTCCTTGAGCGCCTCGGAGATTACACGGAGCACGGCGGGCGGCGCGTTCGTCCCCGTGCGCCAGTCCCATTGTTCCGAGAGCAGTGCCGCTAGGGGCGCCACAAGCGAGCGTGGCGCCTGCTCCAGAACCGTCAACGCGAAGTCCCGAACGATCTGGTCTTGCTGCTCCGAGCTGCCTTCCACCAGCTCGAGGTCAAAGCGAAGCGCACCATCAAACGCCAGCTGCCGAAGGGATCGGTTACAAAACCCGTGAATCGTCGACACCGCCAAGAGATCAATCTCGCTGACCGCCCGAGCCAGGCGCGCCCGCACGAGCTGGTGGTCAAGACCCAGACCATCGATACGCAGCAGCCAGTCATCGACGAAGGTGTCCGCGGTCTCATCCGAGACGCCGTCTACCGCATGAAGCAACTGAACCAGGCGTTGCCGAATACGCTCGGCGAGCTCCTCGGTCGCCGCCCGCGTGAAGGTCACAACGAGCAGCTGGTCAACCGTGCAATCACACTCCGTCACGTAGCGCGCAACAAGCGCTGCGATGGTGTACGTCTTGCCCGTGCCCGCGCTCGCCTCGATCAGGGTCGGGCCAACGCCTAGGTCAATGGCGAAGAGGTTTGGCGCGCTCATTTGCCCTCCTGTGCCACAACCATCGGAGCGGCCAATCGCGATGCGGTGTCCGCAAATCGCGCTTCATCGAACAAAGGCCCGTCCGGCCACCAACGCTGTGCATCCGGGTCCGCCAACGCCTTCCTCCAACCCGACTCGGCAGCCGCAAACGCCTCGCTGTCTTCCTTGCCCTTCACACGCGCCCACACAAAGGCCATCGCACTCCCCGGCTCCCATACGGACTCTCCACGAAGCCCCAGCGCAAACTCACGACGCCACTCGTCGAGCGCGACCGCCGCCTCTTGCGCACCGACCGGCCCGAACTCCACGATGCCGACTTGACGGCTAGACTTGTTTGGATCCAACACGTGCACCAAGAACGAGCGATCGACCTCGCTGTGTGCGCAGAGCGCGAGGTGACGCAACCAAGCATCGAGCAGAAACCCGTCATCCTTCTTCTTCACACGATACGCAACGCGACGCCGACCAAAGACCCCATCAATCGTACCCGACAGCGCAGAGTTCGCGTCCCCGCCAAGCACCACGCGGCGTTCCGTGTCATCGCCGCGAATCTCCGCGACGGAGTCCGCCACGCGTCCGCCGAGCGCAAACACATCACGCGCCGCCAGCTCTCCCAATGCCCCCGTAGGTAAGGCGCCCGAGCCGAGCAAGAGCGCTTCGATGTCATCATTGCTGACGCCCTCGGCTCGAAGCTGAAGGAGATCTCGCGACGGCCGGTAAAGGCTAAGCCGTTCGAGCTTCAACAGGTCGCGTCCTGCGTCGTCGCCGCGCCACTCCGACAGCTTGAGGTCGAAGAGTCGGCGGTGCATCGCTCGGGCGGGGTTGCTCGCAAAGTCCGTCAGGTCATCGATTGACACATGTGCCGACGACTCGACGTCGAGCGGGGTGGTCAACCATCGCGCCGCCTCGTCCTTGGGTGAGCGCAACGCGCGCGCCGCCTGCTCGAACTCCTTGGCGTACGTGCCGCGCTCGAACGTCGCCGCAGAGAAGGGCTGCAGCGCGTGTTTGGTTACGGGGACCTGGTCTTTCGGCACGCCGCACTCGTGCGCGATCGCCTCGAGAAGCTCGTCCACGACCGGTGATGGCGGGCGCGCCTTCCCGGTGTCCGACGCGAAGCCCTGGTAGAACACACAGAAGCGATCGCGCGCCGAGAGCAGCGCCTCCAGCACGAGGTAGCGGTCATCTGAGCGGCGAGAGCGATCACCAAATCGACGCGGAGCCGTCTCCATGACGTCGATGCCGCCCGTGACGTCCGCACGGGGGAATGCGCCGGCGTCCAAGCCGAGCAAGGCCACGACGCGGAAGGGCACACTGCGCATGGGCAACATGTCGCAGAAGGTGATGCCATCTCGCATGAATCCGTGCGACGATCGTGTCTCTTGAAGCAGCGTCTTCAACTGCTCTCGCACCACAAGCAGCGGAAGCGTCGCGTCTGGTGCGGCCGCATGCCACGCGCCAAAGAACTCCGTCAACGTTTCACGAACTCGCTGCAGCTGCGAGGCTTCATCCGACGGCAACGCCACCAGCGCCTCGAAAAACCCGAGCAAGCGATCGCTCCACTCGAGCGCTGTCTTCGCCTCGCCGGCTTCCC
>JBLFZA010000147.1:0-11214 GCA_047610025.1 Bradymonadia bacterium
CCGTGGGGGATGATCCTCGCACTCGTTACGGCGACGGTGCTCTATGCCGCTGGGGTCACGGTGCTCCTCATGGTGCTGCCTGCAGCGACGCTGCACACTGACCTGTCCCCCGTCGCGTCTGCAGCCGCAGTCGTGTTTGACGGCCCTCTCGCGTCTGCTGGTCGGTGGATCGTAGTAGCCGCCGCAGTCGCGGCCTTCGTATCGACGGCGAACGCCGGCGTCCTCGCAGCGGCGCGCTACCCACTAGCGATGGCGCGAGACGGGCTTGCGCCGAAGGCGTTCGCCGCAATTAGTGATAGCGGGGTGCCGAGAATCGGCGTCGCTGTCACGGGCGTCGCGATTATCGCGTCCGTGTTGGTGCTCGATGTCTCATCGCTGGCTAAACTTGCCAGCGCCTTCCAGCTCCTGCTCTTCGGGCTCATTTGCTTCTGCGTGATCGTGATGCGGGAGGCGCGAATCGAAGCCTACCGTCCAGGCTTCAAGTCCCCGCTCTACCCTGGCATGCAGATAGCGGGCATGATCGTCGCCGTCGCTCTCATCTCTGCGATGGGATTGAAGCCGGTCGCGTTCACATTCACCGTCGTCGTGCTTTCGATCGCGGCGTACCTCGTCTTCGCTCGTAAGAACATTGAGCGCACCGGTACCATCCTTCACGTCTTCCGACGCTTGGGACGCGGCGCCACACCCTACGTCGAGCGCGAGCTTGGAGCGCTCCACGCCGAGCGCGCTCTCGAAGATGGCGACCGCTGTGCCGATATGGTCGGCCACGCTGTCGTCGAGCCGGGTAGCCCGGTTGCTGCCCTTAACGGGAAAAGGCTCCGAGAGGCGGTGCTCCCCGACCACGTGCTCGTCGTCCTGGTGGCACGCGGAGGCGACGTCTTCGTGCCGACGGGCGATGACGTGCTCCGCGAAGGCGACCGGCTTACCATCGTCGGACGGCCTGAGGCGCTCGCGCAGATTGGAGATGCAATCGAGGCAGTCCCGACGTCCGACCCCAAACCGGCTGTCGCTGGACCCAAGTCCGACGCGGACTCCGAGACCGGTCCACCGGACGACACCAGCGGCACCTTGGAGCCCTTCCCCGCATAGCGAGAGTCCACGGATAACGTTAGCTCGTCGCTCCGGAGAGCACCGAGGCGACGCAAACCGCGCCTGAAAACGCGGCGAAGAGTTCGGTCTCACCAGTGTGAGATGAAATGAACAGCGGCCGACGAGGGCCAACGGATCCGACGATGACGGAGAGCAGCTGCTGCATTGCTTTTGCATCGAGACCTGCGAACGGTTCATCAAAAACCAACAGGCCCGCTTCGGTCGCCAACGCGCGCGCAACCGCCATTCTGCGCAGCTGGCCGCCGGAGAGGTCACCGACCCGGCGGTCCGCGACGTCTCCCAATCCGCAGGCTTCGAGCCAATCGTCCGCGGCACGCGGCGCGGCAGCGACGAGCTCCACGTTTCTGCGAACGCTCTGCCCCAAGAACGCACCTCCCGCTTGCGGCACGTAGCCGATGCTGACCTCCGGTCGCAGAAACCGCCGCTTCTTCAACCAAACCTGGTCCCCTAGCGCCACTCGTCCTTCCGCAGGCACGAGCCCACAAATCGCCCGAAGCGCCGTGGTCTTGCCCGCCCCGCTCTGGCCTTGGATCAACACAACCGAGTGCTCAGTAGTTGTACTGACCTCGACTTCGCACGGCCCAGCTCGCGTAAAGAAATCGAGCTCAATCATCATCAGTTCTCACGCGTGTCGCGAAGCCTGCAGCTGCCATCGTGATCATCGCCACGAGGACGAGCCAAAGCGAGAGCGCGCGGGCAACAGCCATGTCGTCTTCAAAGGCCGCGTAGATTGCGAGCGGCAAGGTCCGAGTGACGCCCGCAAGACTGCCCGCAAACAAGAGCGTAGCCCCAAACTCCCCCAGTGCCCTGCCCCACGACAGCGTCGCGGCTCCGACGAGCTGCAGCCTCACCGCCGGCACTGCGACGCGCCACAGGGATCGCGACTCACTCTGCATCATGACCTGCGCTGCCTCGATTGTGGCCTTCGGCAAACGCTCGAAAGCGGACTTTGCGCC
This sequence comes from Bradymonadia bacterium, assembly GCA_047610025.1. Lineage (GTDB taxonomy): Bacteria > Myxococcota_A > Bradymonadia > REDH01 > REDH01 > JBLFZA01. The sequence continues at coordinate 2,067 of JBLFZA010000147.1, forward strand.
TTGCAGATAAAAGGGTGCCGCGACGAACGTCTGCGCCAACACCACAGCAGCCAGCGTGAACGAGAGAGAGAACCCAGCGTTATCGAGATGCTGCCCGATCCATCCACGGCGTCCAAACGCGAGTATCAGCGCGATTCCAGCGGCCGCGGGAGGCATCGCGAGAGGGGCACGCAACACGACCGACAAAACCCGAGCGCTGCGGCGCCGTGACTGCGCCAACCACCACGCGAGCGGCGTGCCACACGCGACGATGACAAGAGTCGAGATGCTGGCCGAGAGCAGACTCACACGCAACGCCGCCAGCGCCGGCGCACTCAGCAGCGCAAGCCCCACGCTGCTTCCATCCCCTGCGAGTGCTAGTGCAAGCAGTGGGACAAGAACAAAGGACGCCAAGCCGGCGGCAGCCACGACGCCTCCGAAATCAGCGACACGCCAGAGCAGACGCCTCATAGGGCGAACTCGCAACGTCCGTCGATCGGAGCGCGGAGCCCAAATCGCTCGGGTGTCTCAAAATGCCCTAGTAAGCCCTCGTAGACAGCGCGACCTTCAGCCGAGTCTTCGAGCAAGACTAGGTGATAAGCGACCGGCACCCGAGCGGCCTCGGGCAGGGCGACCTCGTAAAGACCGTCCAACCTCTCGGCCATGGAACGATAGCCGATCGCGGCGTCGACCTCGCCAAGCCGAACCCGAGACGCCAGCTGGCGAGCGCTCGCGTCACGGGACACCGCTCTCGATTCGATACTCTCAACGATTTCATCATGTCCACTGGCTAGGAGGCGCAGCAGCACCTCATCCGTTCGTCGTCCCAGGGGAACATCCGGTTCCGCCAGACCGAATCGTCGAGCGCTCCGCACAACGACACTCACCTCGGAGTCTTGCATCGGCTCGGACGTCCATATCGCCACTTCGTCACACACGAGCACTTGACTCTCTAGCGCGAGAGCGCCGAGTTCGCCTAAGGGCTCTTCATCCGCCGTGATGAACACCACAGCTGGCGCGCCCTGCTCGAGTTGCCAAAGAAGCGCGTCCGACGCACCCGAGATAACCAGGGTGTTCGCACGCGCGTCAGCAAACGACTGAACCACGCCACTCAGTGAAGACGCAACTAGCGTGACAGAGTGAGGCTCTGACGCCGTGCAGGCGACAAAGACCACGGTAAGAATAGGGAGTAAGCGGCTCACCCCGCACCTCTAGGGTGCGGCGTGAGCCCCCGTCAACTGACGCGCGCTGTCGAACGCTGACTTACAAAAACGCAACGCACCGCGAGTCCCCACGACTCGCGGTGCGCAAACCTCGGCGCGACCTCCACACGCCCACACACCCCACTGCACGTCACGTGTGGGGTCTTCGCGCCGAGGAACCGAAGCGGAGGCGCTAACGCATGAGCGTCACCGCCGCCGCTTGTTAGCCGAGGAGAGAGAGAGCAATCTGGGGAGCAGCGTTCGCCTGTGACAACATCGCCGTAGATGCCTGCACCAAGATTTGGTTCTTGGTCAGCGACGCCATCTCCGATGCCACATCCACGTCGCGAATTCGGCCCTGCGCAGCGGAGAGGTTCTCGTACTGCACGGACAGGTTGTTGCTGACATAGTCCATACGGTTGGCCTTGGCACCGAAGGTCGCGCGGAATCCGCTAACGCTCTCGATGGCCGTATCAATATCCGCCAGCGCGTCGCTCGCGTCTGTCCGAGTTGAGAGGTCGATAGCGTCCACGCCGAGGCCAGCCCCATCCAGCGCCGTACCCTGATCAACGACAATGCTGTCACCGCTGTCGAGGCCGATTTGGAAGGTCGCGGACAGCGTCCCATCGAGCAGCGCGGTGCCATTGTATTCCACATCTCCCGCAATTCGGTCGATCTCCGCGATCAGCTCCGTAGACTCGGTGTTGATGTAGCCGCGCTGCGTGTCGGTCACACCATCACTGGCAGACTGAACCGCGAGCTCTCGGAGACGACCGAGGATGCTACCGATATCACCCATCGAGGCTTCCGCAGTTTGAACCATGCTGACGGCGTCGTTAGCGTTGCGTCGCGCCTGGGACATACCGCGAAGGTCGGCTCCCATCGTCTCGGAGATCGCGAGACCGGCGGCATCATCCGATGCGGAGTTGATCCGAAACCCGCTTGAGAGCGCCTGCACGCTCTTGTTGACAGCGTTAGAGTTGTTGCCAAGCGCTCGCTGTGCTTGGAGGCTGGTGATGTTGGTGTTGATGCTAATCATGGGGAAACTCGCAAGGTGCTGTTGGGGGGACGAGCGGCAACCCGCTCACACCATACAACGACACGACCCATTTCTCCTTTTAGACCAACACGTTAGAGCACACGATCGCCTACATGTCTGCGGCAAACACACCTTGCAAACAAATATCTCACACGCGCCTACCAGCCTATCGCTACGCCAGTGACGGAGGCCGTAACCTCGACGCGGGGTTGCTCGGAACGATGAACCCAAAGGGCGGTTATCCCCGCGGCGGCCGCTACGCTGCCAACCACAGCCAGACCAATCGCCGCGGAGCGCTGGCGGCGAAGCGGGCGGCGCAACTCGCGCAGGCGCGCGTCGTCCTCGATGCGCCACTCGGCGCGCTGAGATTCGCGCAGGTCGCCGAACTCACGGCGCTCGTTAAGAGCGAGGGCCTCTATCGCGAGGGACGTCGTCAAAACGGCGATACCGGTGCCCAGAAGCGGCCACGCCGCAGCGGGCGGACGAACCGTGGAGCGGCGCACAACGACCATGCGCTCATTGACTGGCCCAGGCGCCCAGTACTCACAATCTCCTGCGACCACATCTGCGCTGTCAACCAAGGACTGCGCATCATCAACGCCAGAGGTTTGGGCGAGAGCGGCGAGAGCGATCGCTGCGCTTCTCGACGCCTCACAACGACCTAAGTCAGCCTGTAACTTCACAAGGTTCTCAAACAAAACGAAGCGTTGTGCCCTGCCCTGATTCGCCACCCCCGCCTCAATGCCGTCACTCGCAAGCCAACCGTTCAAGTAGCCGATCAGTTCTTCTGCTCGGCGAACGAGCGCTTCCGTCGTGGCGTCACGCTCATCGGTGCGAGGTGCGGCGGACTCCACCGCTCGATCGGCGTCGTCGAAGTCTTGTCGTAGCTGCTGATACTCATGCACAGACCACGTTTGCTCTGCCTGAGCGAATGTGGTGAGGGGGGCGCACCAAACAAGCAACGCGAGCGCAAACAGCCCGGCCGAGCGAAACGCACAAACAAATGGGATCATTGCGTCCGTGGTCGAATGGGAGGGCCCAGCAGAGAGCCCGTATCGCCGGCCCCTTCGTCCGCGGGGCTGGGGACGTTACGATTCCGCCGAGCTGACGACGAACGTCGACGAGGAGTCCGTTCCGCCTCAACGGCCTGCTCTGTCGGGAGAGTCGTGCCCGCGTCTTCCGCGGCAATCGCCGACGCAGCAATCGCGACATCAAGACTCGTGAGCCCATCCGAGACGACAGGTTGCGAGTAGACAATACCGGGAGCCACGAGTTCAACGGTGAAGGGTCGCCGCATGGGCGCGCGGCCGACATACGGAGCCGACGGGGTCACCTCTCCAACGGGCAAGCCATCAATTCTCACCTGCGCGGGGTGATCGCTGTTGACGACCAAGCACGACGACAGCGCTGCCCCAACGGCGCCCGAAAACTCGGCTGACGCTCGCGCGAACGCTGCAGAGACTTCTGACGCTGACCTCCCGATGGGCTCCGTCTCCACTTCAGAGGACGCGACGTCCACAGGCGGAGGTTCCGTAGGACGCGGTCTCCAGAACAACACCAGCACCAAGCCGAGAATCAGCAGAAGCGCCACAACCCATCGGCCCCAACGCCACGAGGGCTCGGAGGTCGGCTGCGCCTGAACCGGCTCGCTAGCCGCCGCCGCCGCGGGCTTCGCGCGCACGCCGATTACGGCGACCTCACCCAGCACATCTTGCAGCGGCCGGACAACTTCCGCGAACGGCTCGTCATCGGGTTCAGCGACCTCCGAAAGCCGGAATGATCGAATACTCTCGAAGGGCTCTCCCTGCAGCGCAGACACTTCGATGAACTGAGAGGAGCGCGCCGCGCCGCACGGCAGCGGACGCTCTGTCGTGACAGGCGCCGACGGAACAATCCGTAGCGGCGCCTCCTGATAATCAGGCAGCTTCAGCCGTTCATAAGCGATCTCCAACTCCGCCAGCATCTCTACCGCGGAGGCGTAACGCTCGGAGAGTCGTTTCGCGCACGCGCGTCGGATGACGTCGGCCAGCCCACTCTCGAGGGTCGCGGCGCCTAGCGGGACGGGCGTTCGCTCGAGGTGCGGCGAGTTTGCGAGCGCGCACGCGTCGGGAGAGTACGGCGGATGCCCATCGAGCAGCTCTGCCATGATGAGGCCGAGCGCGTAGATGTCCGTCCGGAAGTCTGGTTTCCCACGGAGCAGCTCAGGCGCGGCGTAGAGCGGGGTGCAGAACACCATGTCACCGCGGGACGCAATCGCGTCCGACTCGCCAACCGCTTCGCCGGCAGCGTCCGCGACGCCCATCACCTTGGCAATACCGAAGTCGAGCACTCGGGCCAGCGCGTGATGCTCGCCTGGTTCGTTGACCAGCAGGATATTGGCGGGCTTCAAGTCGCGGTGAATGACGCCGATGCTGTGCGCTTCGTCGAGCGCCTTCAACGTACCGACCGCGAGGCGCGCCACGTCGGTTGGGCGCATCGGGCCGTTGTCTTTGAGCCATCGGTCCAGCGCCGCGCCGCGCACGTACTCCATGACGAGGTAGCCGACGCCCTCATCGGTGAATCCGAAATCGACTAGGCGCACCGTGTGTCGGTTGCGCAGCAGCGCGAGCAGTCGCGCCTCGCGCCGAAACCGACTGACGATAACTTCGCGGTCCTGATGCGCCGCGTGCAGCACCTTGACCGCGACCTGCAGGGAGTCGATCTCGGCGTGCCGTCCGAGGAACACCTGCGCAAATCCACCACGCCCAAGCACGCGATCGATTCGATAGCGTCCAGCGAGCAATGAGCCGGGCCGAAGTAAGATTTTTTCAGAGTGTCGGGTCGGCATCGATGACGGGTGACACGGAGCCTGAGCCAGGACCGTAGCAGACGGCGCGCGTGCACAAAACAACGCTAGAACAAGGAAGTAGACGCCAGATGTCGTGCCGAGTGCGCCAACGTCCGAGCCTGGCCGACATCCCCCCTCGCGACTCCCCGAAATCGGCGCCAGGAACGCTCGGCTCGTTTGACCGCAGGCACCCGGCTCGGCATAGTGCTCGCGCTTCTGTCCCGCCCTGAGGTTCATGGCGCTCCGGCTACACTCGGCTCATCTTCTCGTCATGTTCACCGCGTGTGTAAGCGTTGGTGGGTGTGGGCTGGAGACCGATATCCCTCCAAGCCGTTGGCAGTCCGGGGGGCAGACCTCCTCGGTCATCGCAATCGCCTCTGCCGCAACCCACAGCTGCGCGCTCAACGCGGCCGGCGCGGTGACATGCTGGGGTGCTGGGACGAGTGGCCAACTCGGGGACACCGAGACGACGTCCGCCGCTCGCCCGCTGCGTCTGCCGGGGGCCGCAGTTGACATCGCCATTAGCGACGACACCAGCTGCATCGTGCGGAGTTCAGGCGAGCTCCGCTGCTGGGGTGCGCAAGCGGACGCTATTCCGTCTGTCGCTGTCGCCATAACCGATGCGGCCGTTTTTCAGGGCGCCATCTGCGTGACCGCCGACGGCGTCTATTGCGGGGGCGCCGACCCCGCCGTCGCGCGCTTCGCACCCGGGGCCGACTTAGCCGGCACCAGCGCGGTCGCCCTCGAGGCAGCCGGCGAACGTGTCTGCCTGCTCACCGCCGCGGGCGAAATCGCCTGTTGGGGCAGTGACTGGGTCGTGCCCGGTCGACGTACAGACGCGCCCGAGACCGTTCCGACGACCTCGCCTGCACGACAACTCTCGATGTCTGACGAGCACGCATGTGCCCTCTTCGAAGACGGCAGCGTGAGCTGTTGGGGTGACAACAAGTTCGGTCAGCTGGGACAGCCGACCAGCGCGCCGAGCCCGAGGCCGCTCCGCGTTCCCCTCGCCGGAGTGGCGGAGCGTGTGTTCGTCGGACCTCGACGAAGCTGTGCGGGCACCACGGATGGGATGTTCTGCTGGGGCGACAACAGTGACGGGCTCCTCGGAGACGGAACGACAAACACACCGACGACGCCGGTACGGATGAGCATCGGCGGCGCCATCAGCAGTGTGTCCCTGGGGGAAACGCACAGCTGCGTGGTATTGGCCAGCGGCCAAGTGGTGTGCTGGGGTAGTGACGCTTTCGGTCAGTTGGGACGGGGCTCTGACGTCTGGTCCAGCACGCCAGTGGAGATGCAAGACTTCGTGGATGCTGACGATGTCGGTGTTGGACAAGCGCACGCCTGCATCGCCTCAAGCGCCGGCGACGTTTGGTGCGTCGGGCGCAACGACTCGGGACAGCTTGGCGACGCTACGCTCACCGCAGCGTCCACGCCCATCCGTGCTGATGCTCCTGGGATCGCAGAGAACGTGAGCGCAGAGCGAAACCAAACCTGTGCAGGCGACGGCCCCAGCACGGAGTGTTGGGGGATCTTGAACGGGCCGACCTCGCCGCCGCCGCCGCCGCCCGTCGACGATATCGTTCAACAGGACTCTGAGGACAACTTTGCCTGCGGGAGGCGACAAAACGGTGAGGTCTTCTGTTGGGGTGAACAGCGATTCGGCCGCACTGGGGATCAGCGCGGCGGCGCGACGCGAATCTCGCTACCGGGTCCCGCGAGAGACGTCGATGTCGGCGGGGATACCGCGTGCGCTGCCCTCACCGACGGGACTCTCTACTGCTGGGGACGCTGGGCGCAGTTTGCGGGCGGTGCGCGACGGGCAGCCGGCGCGGTGATCGGCCTGCCATAGTGACCGCAGGCGGCGGCTAAACTTGCGCTTTCGTCGGCGCGAGGACTCCGCTAGGCCGTCTTCTCCCAGACACCGAAAACGGCAACGAACCATGCGCACCCTATCCTTGTCTCTCCTGCTTGGCCTCGCGGCATGCGGAGGGGAGACAGCGTTCTTCGCGCCGCCCATCGACGCGATCTCAGATACAGGGACAGGTGACACCGCAGGCGAGGACGCTAGCGCAGACGTTGCGCCCGAGGACACGGCAGACGCAGACGACGGCACAACAAGCCCCGACGGCGAAGAGATCGACGCCACCACAGATGTTGCCGAAGACACCACAACGGACGCCGGACCGGACACGACCACCGACGCTGGACCGGATACAACAACCGACGCTACGACCGACGCATCGACAGATACAGCGGCCGACACCGACATCGACGGCGGGAACGATGTGGATCAGGACGTGAGCGAGGACATTGCCGCCGATGTACAACGCGACGTCAGCACCGACGCGGTCGACACAGACGCGGGCGATGCAGACACCGGCGAGTTCGTCTGCGGCGAAGACGTCACGTTCATCGGACAAATGTTCCTCGCCGACGACGAGCCCGCGTTCTCGCCGAACGGCGGTGTGCCCACGTCCACGCCCTACGCGCCGAGCTTCGATGCCGGGCTCAATACACTAAGAGCGCATGCGGCGACCGAAGGCGAGAGGGTCTTCGTCGAGCTCGCTGTCAATCGAGCGATGGTGGTCGCGACGAGTTTCAATACGGATTCAGTACGATTTGCGCAGAGGAACTTTTGGGTAGCGGACGGCTCTGGCGTGCTGCGCGTCTTCTTGGACGATGAGGCCCCCGACGCGACCGTCGACATCGTCGTGGGCACGGAGCTCTCGTTCACCGCGACGGCGCTCCTGACCTACCAAGGCGCCACACAGGTCGCGAGCGCGACAGATTGGGTGGCTCACTCAACCGGCGGCGATGTTTATGTTCGCGAGCTCGGAGCTGCGTCTCTCGCAGACGCCGCCGGCAACATCGTGCGAGTCACCGGTACGGTTTCCGAAGACGGCGTCTCCTGCGGCGGATCAGCCCGATGTTACAGCCTTGTCCGTGCTTTGGGGGCCCCGCTGACGTTGCGTTCATCCAGCAACTTCATCGAACGTGGCGACTGCATCAGCTTCGTCGGCCCGGTGATCCCTTTCGCGGGCGTCTTCCAGATAGACACGCTGAACTTCGACTGGCTCTTCGACTACCCGCGCTGACGCTCTGTGGTCGAGGCGCCGATCGTTTAGGTCGTCGTGCTCTCTGAGGGTTCACGCAGGTCGTGCAACACGTCCGCAAGCGAACGGGGATGGTCGTGGTGCCACAACAGCTGTCCATCCCTCCAGATGCGGTAGACACGCCGTCTCCACTTTCCTTCGAGTTCCCCGCGCACGGCACCACGGAGCTCGGTGAAGAGTTCCGCCAATTCGCGCTCCGTTCGCACTCCAACGAACGCGATCTCGAGGTCGTGGTGTTCGACGCGCACCGTGTGCCCCCCGTCGCAGCACGTCAGACACTGTGCGCCTCGCACGTGAAGCGACGCGGAAGACTCTCGGAGCTTCTTGGCGCACGCCAGCAGCGCCTCAGCCGAATCGGCTCCGCTCGCAATACGCTCAGGTTGTCGGCAGCGACGGCAGATCGCCAATCGCAAATCAGGCACGGCCATACGGTCTCCGCGTGAAGTCTCCCCCCCTGTAGTACCCCGACGGCGCAGACGCCAGCCAACGGCGGCGGCTACGCGACCGACCATGCACGCTCCCAACAACCCATATGAGCTACGGCATAATCAGGACCGGCACCGAGCCGCGACGCGCGAGACACGATGCCTCCCAGCGCAGCATCGATAGCCCCTTTGCCGGAACGCCCGACGACGACCATCCGAAGAGATAGCTCATCGATGTGTTGCAGCAGCGTTCGCACAACCGGACCATTCAAAACAACGCCATGGCGCGCGACACCCGCGCTCAGAACCCGGTTGAGGGCGGCGTCGAGCACTTCTCGCTTCAGCTCGTCTTGCCACTCTCGGCTGGGGAGCCGCCCAATGCCTAGCCCTTCGTAGGCGTAGACATGGCCGAGATCGAGCACGGTCACCAGATCGACGCTGCCACCGAGCGACTTCGCGATAGCGAGCGCTTCATCGAGCGCGCGGAGCGCGTGCTGAGAGCCATCCACAGCTACAAGCTCGGTGACACCCTTCATCGCATCCCTCGCCCCTGAGGC
>JBLFZA010000148.1:0-11212 GCA_047610025.1 Bradymonadia bacterium
GCGACCCCCTCCACGCTGAGCTTCATGCTCACGGCGCCGACAGAGCCCTTGGTCCAAAGCGTAACGCTGATGATTTCGAGCTCTGGTTCCACCGAGATTACGGTGATTGTTACGCCCCCTGCGATGGAGCCGGTCGTGTCCGAGTTCGCACCAACGTCCGTCACGGCTGGAGAACCGACCGAGATCGTCGTGATGGGCGAGAACTTTCGAGATTCTCTGGATGAGCCTGCCACAGTCATTCCAACGAATGGCGCCGTGCTGGTCACCGACGTCGTCGTCGACCCAGAGTCGATGCCGGGTACACTGGTCTTTACGATCACCGCGCCGATCGATCCTCTGATGACAGAGGCCGAGCTCACCATCGTCGCTATGGGGAGCACGAGCTTCTCCATCGGCGTGGTGCAGCCGCTGCCGCCAGCCGTCAGCTCCGTTGCCCCAACACAGCTACGCCGAGGCGTGACCACAGAGGTCATCGTGAGAGGGCAAGCGTTCCCGGAAGCGATGACTGTCGAACTCGCCGGGACCGGAATCACCGTATCGGACGCCGTTCGAGCGAACGATACTCTGTTCAGCTTCGACGTCGGAACCAGCGCAACGGCAGAGTTAGGCGAGCGCACGCTCTCGTTCACGGGCGTCACACTCGACGCTCAAACGCTCACCGTCGTGCCCGGCCCTCCCGACTTGCTCAGCGTAACACCAAACGCCGGCGCACGCGGCGACCTGCTCACGCTTACCATCGCAGGCGCGAACCTCGATGTCGTCACGGCGCTCGACTTTGGAGAGGCGGTCACCGTCACCAACTGGGACGCGATCTCGCCGACCCGCGGGACAGCCACCATTGAAATCGGGGCCGGCGCACGCTCGGGCTTCCGAAGCATCGAAGCCACCACCGCCACCGGGCGCGCAACGCTGCCTGCCGGTTTTGAAGTCACTGGCGGCGTGCCCGTCATCACAGAGATCAACCCGAGTTCCGCAGAGCGCGGCGAGACGATCGGTGTCCTCATCACCGGCGAGAACATCGACCAGCTTGATGAAATCGGCTTCGGCCCACGCATTGGAGTGGAGGACTTTGAAGTCATCTCCCCGACGGAGGCCACCGTCACTGTGTCAGTAAGACAAGACACCACCGCCGGCCCTCGTGGCATCACCTTTAGCGAGGGCGAGGCCCAGACAACCGTACCCGCTGCCTTCACGGTGCGGCGCGGCGCGATTGTGGTTGATGAGATTCGACCCAACCGAGTGGAACAGCAAGACGAGACCTTCATCACCTTCGAGGGAGAGAACCTCGACGGCCTCACCAGCTTCGATGCGGGCCCCGGCGTGACGGTAACGAACATCAACGCGAACCTCCCGACATCGGTGTCGGTCGACGTCATCATCGCCCCCGACGCAGCGGTTGGACTGCGCGACGTCACCCTCGTAGCCCCCGCGGGCACGCTGACCATCGAGGACGGCCTTATCGTCGCACCGTACGTGCGACCACAGCCCGATCTGCGTTTCACCGCGCGCGTCGAGGTCGAGACCGTGCAGATTGGCGGCACCGGCCGCGCGGCAATTGCCTTCGAGAACCGTGGGGAGTTGGACGAGACCATTACACTCACCGGCGAGCAAGGCGACCTCGACATGTTCAGGTGGATCGACGCGGACGGCCGATTGCTCGACGAGCTCACGCTGACCGTCGCGAGCGGTGCGACAGAGACGGCGGTCATTGCCTTTGTCCCGTCGCTCCGAGGACGGCGCAGCGTGCGCTATACCCTCGTGTTCGCCGACGACCGCGTCACAACGGAATACAGCATCGATGCGTTCGGCTCTGGTGCAAGCGCCGAACTCCTGCTCAGCCAAGAGTCTCCCGCTGATTTCGGGACGCTAGACGCTGAGGAACCAGTCAGCCTCCCACGAATCTTTACCCGCCTCGCCGACAACGTCGAAGCGCGTGAGTCGATTGTCATTGGATACGAAATCGTCGCGTTCCAAGACGACGTGCCGTACCCGGCTGAGAACTTCACTGTCGACTTTTTCTCCACGCAAGACGCCCTCTATTGGGGTCTCACCGAGATGAACTGGAGTGTGGTCGCGCCGCCAGGCGAGTACACTGGGCGCCTCTCGGTCGTGAGCGACAACGCCGACGCTCGCTACCGAGAGCTGGAGTTCTCGTTCGCGGTGGGTAGCGGCGGCGCCGACGCTGGCGGTGACGCCGGCGATGTTGGGCCGGATGTTGGGGGTGATGCAGGGACTGATGTCGGAGAAGACGCCGGCAGCGACACAGAAGGCGACGCGGGCGCTGACGTTACTCCAGACGCTGACCCCGACTCCGGAACAGACACGATCGCGACAGACGCTGGAAACGACGGCACCGCGACCGACACCGGCACCGAAGATGACGGAGGAGAAGAAAGCGGAGGAGGCGACGGTGGGGGCTGCTCCGCTGGCCTGACAAGCCCGCTGCCAGCGTTCGCTTGGCTCCTGCTCATTCTGGCGCCCTACGTTCGCCGAAACCGCCGCGCTTGACGTTGACACGACGGCGGCGATTCCCATAGATATCGCGCCCGAAACCGACCCCCGCGACGAAGAGACGAGCATGAGCAGCGAAGCCGAGGACAAGTACTTTGCCAAGCAGGAAGCCGAGCGCCGCGCCGCCAAGCGACGTGACCTTGAGCGTGCTGCGAAAGAGCTCGCAGAGCGACGCGCGACAGGCGAAGCGCTTCACACGGACAGCGAGACCCTCATCGAGCGCGTGCGTCAGCTCGGCTTTGACGCCGACACGGCGCGCGTATTCGACTTGATGCCACTCGTTCACGTGGCGTGGGCAGATGGGACTGTTAGTTCAGCCGAGCGCTCGACGATTGTGAAGGTACTTCACGACCGAGGCATCGACCACGACAGCGAAGCGGCCCTCTTGGTCACATCGTTGCTCGAGCAGCGTCCGTCCACAGAGTTCCTCGACGAGTCCTTGCACATCCTCCGCCATCTCTTCGAGGACACCGACAGCACCTCCCTCGTCGACCTCTGCCTTCAGGTCGCTGGTGCCAGTGGTGGCTTCTTCGGGATCGGCGACAAGGTTAGCAGCGATGAGCAGGCGATCATCCAGCACATCGCATCCGAGCTGGGTGACGACGCCTTCGCCGCGTTCCGGAAGAACGTCTAGGCAGGTTCTCTCCGCAAAACGACGAACGGTCGGCCTTCGCCGGCCGTTCGTCGTTTTGCGGCGGGGCAAAATCCGGCCAATGCTGCGGGCCCGACCATCGGATGCGGGCCTCGCGCAAGTGCCCGACTGCGCCCACTGCGTTGACAACTCGACCACTAGGTCTCCAGAATGGCCGCCATCCCACCCTAGTTTCCCCCGTCGACTCTATGGACGCTGATTTCCAGTCGCTCGTTCACATGCAACGCCAGTCGTGCGAGCGCTTCGCCGACAACAACCTCTTCGGCACGAAGGTGAACGGCGCCTACGAGTGGCTGACCTACGGCGCATTTGCCCTGAAGGTGGACCACGCCCGAGCGGCGATGGCGGCTGTCGGAGTCGAGCGAGGCCAGAAAGTCGCGATCATCGCGAACAACTGCGTTGAGTGGGCAGTTGCAGCCTACGCGACATACTCGTTGGGTGCGCACTTCGTGCCGATGTACGAGGCGCAGCTGAAGAAGGACTGGGAGTACATCCTGAAAGACTCCGAGACGAAGCTGCTGCTCGTCTCCACGTCAGAGATTCACACGACCGCGCTTTCTCTGCGCGACTCTGTCCCTAGCCTCGAACGGGTTCTCTGCTTCAACATGCCGGATGGCGACGACGCGTGGGACAAGCACCTCGAAGGTGGCGCCAGCAAACCAGTCGATGCCGTGTTTCCGGAGACCGCCGAAGTGGCGGGGCTGATCTACACATCAGGCACGACGGGCCAACCGAAGGGCGTCGTCTTATCCCACGGCAACTTCACCTCCAACGTGAACGCGACCGCGGCATCGTTCCCCTTCCGCGAAGGAGACGTCAGCTGCAGCTTCCTTCCCTGGGCGCACTCCTTCGGCCAAACGGCGGAGTTGCACTGCATGATGAGCCGAGGCGCGGCGTTGGGTCTCGCAGAAGGCGTGAAGACGCTGCTAGACGACTTCGTTCTCGTGCGTCCAACGGTGCTCTTCAGCGTGCCTCGCGTCTTCAACAAGATCTACGACGGCGTACAGAAGCAGATCGCCGCGGGCTCACCAGTCAAACGCGCCATCGCCGGCAAGGCGCTCGCCGTTGCCGCCAAACGACGCGAGCTGCGAGACAGAGGCGAGGCGTCGACGTGGCTCGACATGCAATACAACGTCTTCGACAAGATCGTGTTTTCGAAGATTCGAGACAAGGTCGGCGGCCGGCTCCGCTTTGCCTTCTCAGGCGGAGCGGCGCTTCAGAAAGAAGTCGCCGAGTTCTGCGATGATATCGGCATCGTCATCTTCGAGGGCTATGGCCTGACCGAGACCTCGCCCATCGCGTCCGTAAACACACCCGATGGGCGCAAGTTGGGGACCATTGGCAAGCCGATCGCGGGCGTGCAAATCATCATCTGCGATGAGCAACAGAAGCCTGTCGCCGACGGCATCGAAGGCGAGATCGTCATCATCGGGCCCAACGTGATGCAGTGCTACCATAACCTCCCCGAGCAGACGGCAGAGGTGGTCTTCGACCTCAACGGCGAACGCGCGTTCCGCTCCGGCGATATGGGCGTTATCGACGACAACGGCTTCGTCAAAGTCGTCGGGCGGTTCAAGGAGCAATACAAGCTTGAGAACGGCAAATACGTCGTGCCCACGCCGCTTCAAGAACAGCTCCAGCTCTCGGGCTACATCCTGCAATGTTTGTTGTTTGGCGATAACAAACCATACAACGTCGTGCTCATCGTACCCGACATGGTCGCGTGCGAAGCATGGGCCAAGGAGCTCGGCGCCAGCGACACCTCACCTGCTGCGCTCGCCAAGCACCCCGGCTTGCACGACCTCATTGGCCGAGAGCTTCAGCAGCACGCCGGAAGCTTCAAGAGCTACGAGCGGCCCAAGAAGTGGGCGCTGCTACCGGACGAGTTCACGGTGGAAAACGGGCTGCTGACTCCGAAGATGAGCATGAAGCGTCGCCTCATCATGCAGCAGTATCAGGACGTTATCGACGCGCTCTACGCCGAGTAGAGAGCCTCGCGATGCCCTTCGCCACCTTCCGCAGTGCCGGCGTCAGCCGCCGAGCTCGACGCAGGTCTGCCATCGCGGCGTGGGGCTCGAGCAGGTGGGTTGTCGGCAACGTCTGTCCCGCGCGCTTGAGCACCGCGCCAAGAGGCATCTCAAGCTCGTCCTGCAGCGCCACCCACTCAGCAAGCAGCTCTGCGAGCGGGCGAAGAAGCGGCCCGATGCCGTAGCGCACCTGGCTCGTGCCCATCACATAGAGGTGCCGAGCGTCAGGGCGCAGCATGCCACCGTAAAGCGCGGCGACCTTGCCCACGACGGGAACAACGCCCTCATCGAGGAACGGAAAGCTCACTTTGTAGCCCGTCGCGCAGACGATGGTGTCGAACGGCTCCACCGTGCCATCGGCAAAGGTCACCGTCATCCCGTCCACGCTCCGCACGTCTCCGCGGGGGGTGAGGCGACCGTGCTTCAAGTAGTGAAAGACCTCCGTCGACACCGTTGGGTGGGCATCGAAGATCTCATGGTCGGGCTGCGGCAAGCCGTACTTCGAATAAGGCCCCACCACGATCCGCAACATCGCCTTCACCGCGGCGCGCTGCACGAAGAGCGGAATGCCCGGGCGCGTCAGTTCGACAGCGGGGACACCAAACACAGTTTTCGGCATGAACCAGTAGCCACGGCGTAGGCTCCACGCGCAGTACTCCGACACCCGAGCCGCCTCGGAGGCGACGTCGCAGCCCGAGTTACCGCCGCCCACAACGAGCACTCGCTTCCCGCGTAGCTGATCGGGGCGCTTGTAGTCCTTCGAGTGCAGCAGCTCGCCGCTGAACGCGCCCGTCCAGTCAGGAAAGTCTCGGTCCCAGTGATGGCCGTTGCACACCACGACTCCTCGATAGACGACACTGCGCTCGGCTTCGAAGGTGACGTCCCAGAGCTCATCGTCGCGTTGGCGGACCGACTGAACAGGAGAGTCGAAGCGGATCTTCTCGCGCAGCCCGTGAGCATCCGCGTAGTCGTTGTAGTACGCGCACATCTGCTGTGCGGACGGGAAGTCGGGGTACTCCGCGGGCATCGGCCAATCGGGGTACTCCGTGGTGTGCTTCGACGAGATGATGTGGGCGGTCTCGTAGACACCGTGAGCCCAGTTCCCTCCGACGTGATCGGTCGCTTCGGCGATCTCGAAGTCGAGACCGGCTTCGCTCAACGCCTTCGCCATGCAGAGCCCGGTTGGGCCTGCTCCGATGATCAAAATCGGTCGGGGTTCGCGAGAAATATTCACGGGTCCATCGCTAAGGGTGCCAAAAACGAAGAAGGGCGACCACGTTAACACGCTGATCGCCACTCCACTGTAGACGCTTTGAGAAGGCTCGCTAGCGTCTCAGCGGCTACTTCATCTTCGCTTCTTTGAACTCGACGTGCTTGCGCACCCTCGGGTCATACTTCTTGATCACCAGCTTCTCGGGGGTGTTCTTACGGTTCTTCGTCGTCGTGTAGAAGAAGCCCGTACCAGCCGAGGAAACAAGGCGAATTTTGTGATCCTTCCTTTTGCCGTTACTCATTTCGGTCGACCATCACTTAAGGGAGCGGTTCATCTAGGCTAAAGCGTACAGCGTGCCCAGAGTGGACGCGCGTTCTAGGGGATCGCACCCAGTGATGTCAAGTCACCGATTGGAACAACGACGATCCCTGTAGCACCTAGCGGCGGCGGCGGCGGAATCCGAGAAGGCCGAGTAGCATCAACGCCCAGCTAGCGGCCGCCGGAGCCGCTGCGGCGGCACATCCTTCGTCGATCGGCCGACGACCAGCGGCGCTCGGCTCGTTGGCGTCCTCGCCAATATTCTCCACCGCCTCGCCCACCGCGCGATCAAGAGTCGGGTAGCCGAAGTCATCGTTCGATCCCCCACCAGCGGCCCCACCCCAGACGTCCCAGTTCGGAGGGAAGCAGTAGCTCTCGCTTTGTTCGCAGAACTCCTCACCCGTCGAAACGTCAAAGGTACAGACGGTGTCGCCCGACTCCTCGCAGCTCCAGCCCGAGGTACAATCAGCGCTGCTCTCGCAGGAGACCTCTTCCGGCTGGCAGTAGAACTCGCCCGTTCCGCTGCAGCTGCAGTCCACCTCGGGTTCGAACGCCTCGTCGTCTTCGCGGTCCGGTGCCTCCGGTGCGTCATTCTCCCCGTCATCATCGCTTCCCTCGTCTGGGTCTTCAGCCGGCATCGGAGGTACTTCGCCGCCGGCGCTCCCGGTGCTTCCGCCACCGCCGCACTCACACATCTCGACTTCAACGCAGTCAAACCCTGCTCCGCATGCGGCGTCTGAGTCGCACGGCGCCACGTATGGTGGAACACAGTACGCTTCCGTCACGACTTCACAATCGTCGTTGTTCGGTGCCCCGGGCATGCCCTCAGGCTCGTCTTCCGATCCTTCCTCAAAGTCTTCGTCCGAACCGCGATCCGGCTCGTCAGCGCTGCCGTCATCGTCGCTGCCTGGCTCGGGAGCGGGAAGCGGCGCGGGCGCGTCCGTCCCGTCGCATGATTCATACGTAAACGACACGCAGACGAAGTCGCCAGCGCAGTCCGAATCGCCCGTGCAGTCCACCGGCACGGGCTCGCACTGGCCGTACTCCTCTTCAATGCAATTCGACGCGTCGTCGTCTGAACAGTCGAAGCCGTCTTCACAAGGCGACGCACTCGGGCAGTCAATCCCCGCGTACAAAACGCACGAGAGACCCTCTCCACACTCGGAGTCAGTGGCACAGTCCTGCGCGGAGGCGCTCGCGGAGGCAGTCAGCAATGCTGCGCCGGCGAGAGCGCCTGTCATCCAGATTCGAATCGTCATGAAATCTCCGAAGAAGCGTTCGAGCCCGCTTAGGGTGCTCGTTAAAGTTCTGTATTGGGCGAAGCGCCGGTTCGGACGCTTGGCACCCACGATTAAGCAGCAGCCGTGCCAAGTGGCGTTCTTCGGCCAATCGAACGCGTGCACCACGACTCTAACAGTGTCCTCGAGCACAATGGGGAACATGCCCTACGAATCCGAACAGCGCGTCGCGGCCGGATCACAGCTTTCTGAAACCGATCTGGCGCGCGCGGCCTCAAAGTTCTGAGTCGCGGGTTTGACGCCATGCACCGGCGTCGCTACCGATTGCGCGCCCCCCGGCCCAAACCAACAACGCCATGCGAAGCTCCGCCCTTCTCTCTCTTACAATCACCGCCTGCTTGTTCGGCTGCGCGCCGGAGCGAGGCGACGACCACGCAACCGCACCCGCAGAGCCCGACGCGCGCGCCACCGAGAGCCTGCTTCTCGGCGCGACAGGTCCCGGGTCTCCGGTCGTCGCGCTCCCAGCGGTTACGCTCGCGGGGAGAACAACGGCCTCTCTCCGGCGGCAGCTCAGCCTGAACCCGCCGAGCGTCGGGGCTGATGTCCTGCTCGCTGCGGACTTCCAGATCTTCCGAGCAGCCGCTCGACAGGCCGGCGCGCAAGTCATCGACCTTCAGCCGCGATTTGGTGATGTCGTACGCGTAGTCGGGACACCCGAGTCGCTGAGAGCGCTGAGCGTGGACCCCGCAGTCGTTGTGATGGACGTTGTCCCGCCCGCGCCAAGCGCATGGGCACCAGCGGCGGATCCGGACGCACCGGTCATCGGCACACTAAACGACGCGAGCCGTGACACGTCAAACGCCGACGATGTCTCTCCCGGAGGCGAACTCGGTCTTGAGCTGACAGGCTCTGACGTCGTCTTGGGGATCATCGACGGTGGCCGGATTCGCACCTCACACGCCGATTTCGGAGGCCGAGTCGAGTACCTCGATGGTGACACCGACTTCGACAGCCACGCGACCCACGTCGCGGGCACGATGGTAGGCGCCGGTGGCGCAAGAGCGGACGCGCGCGGCTTCGCGCCAGAGGCCCGTTTGCTCGGCTGGAGCTTCAATCGGGACAACATCGCGCTCATGTCCGAAGCGTCCGTGCGCTTCGTCGCGAGCAATCACAGCTACGGCTTTGACATTGGCTGGGACCGGAACGGCCGCTGGGTGGGTGATGAAGGCTTTGGACAGTATGGCCTCGAATCGAGGCGCTCGGACGAGGTCATCCTTCAAACAGACGCAATCTGGGTAAAGGCGGCGGGCAACGATCGCGGCCAGGGCGCCGGCTCGGCGACGGCCGAGCGTCCCGCTGACTGCAGTGAAGACCGCGACTGCATCGGAAGCGATGGCGCCGCCAAGAACATGATTCTTGTCGCCGCCTCTGCTGACCTCACGATGGACCCCGCGCCTGCCGGCGCTGCCACACCAACCTCGTTCTCCAGCCGCGGACCGATGGACGACGGACGCGTGAAGCCGGACATCGCAGCAAACGGCGACAGCCTGCTATCGACAGGCACTGGGAGCGATTCTGACTATGTGCGTCTCTCTGGCACCTCGATGGCGGCTCCAAGTGTCACAGGTGGCATCGGACTTATCGCACAGCACATGCGAGATGTGCTTGGACGAGAGCCAGGCGCAGCCGAGATGCGCGGGCTCTTGATCCACACAGCGATTCGAAACACCGATGACGGCGCGCCAAACCACTCGCTCGGCTGGGGCGTCATGGACGTTCGCGCGGCCGTTGAGCACGTCACCGCCAGCGCAACGGAAGGCCGGACACTCTTTGGCATCTACGATGGCAGCCCGCAGTCGTTCACCGTTTCTAGCGCGAGCGGCGAAGAGACCGCACTGACCCTCGTTTGGTTGGACCCCGCGGGGGCGGTCAACACCGGCGCGTCGAACAATACGACGCCGGCACTCGTAAACGACCTCGATCTCCGCGCTTCACGAGGCGGCACCACATTTTGGCCTTGGCGCTTCGATGTCTCCGGCGCGGCGGTTGTCGCGCGCAATGACGAGGCGAACCGGGTCGACAACGTCGAGCGCATCGTCATTCCCCGGGGCCTCGGACCGGTCAGCGTCACGCTGACCCACGAAGACAGCGTGCGCGATCAGCCTTACGTCTTGCTGAGCTCCCAGCCCATTGAAGCGGCGCAGGAGCAAGCGACCCTCGGAGGCATCCGTGTGCTCCGTCTCCGCGTCGCGAACGACGAAGCACCCGTGACACTGCCCCTACCGATCTCGCTGACATCGGGCGCGACGATTGCGTATGACGTCGACTCCGACGGCGCGCCGTTCTGGCTCAGCTTGGACCGTTCGTCCGGCAGCCTCCCGTCTCAAGTACCCAACATCACTATCGATGCGCGCGGGCTCTCGACGACCATTCACTATGGTGAGCTTCGCGTGGTCTCCGACAATGGAACTCATCGGTTTACCGTCATCCTCGACGTTCGAGGTTTGGAGTTTCCAGAGGCCAACGCAGGCAACGACTTCTCCATCGTAAGCGCGGTTCGCATGGAGCTCACCGGCACCGCAACCGATCCACTCGGCGAGCCGTTGACTGTTGAGTGGACACAAACCGCCGGCCCAGCGGTCATGCTCGATGATGCGGACACGCTTACCCCAGCGTTCAACGCACCCGTTGTCTCCGAGATCACCGTGCTGCGTTTCGAGTTGGTTGCAAGCAACGGCTCACTCGACTCGGCGCCATCCGCCATCGATGTCAGCGTGGTCCCAACGGAGGGCCGCGACGAGCCGGGTAACAACCGATGCGAGACTGCCCCCCGCGTGTCTCTGCCCTTCTCACAGAACGCCGAGCTGACGCGCGCGGATGTCGACTACGTGCGCATCTCACTCTTCGCCGGCGAGACCGTGACAGCGAGTACGTTCCGCCGAGGCGAGTCGGTCGACACCACCATTGGTCTGCTGCGGCAAGATGGCACTCTGTTAGCGTCGGACGACGATGGCGGCGCCGATCTTTACTCCGCGCTCGACGTACGGGTGGACGACGACGGGGAATACTGCGTCGCCGTCGGTGGCTTCCCGGACTTGACCTTCAACGGGGCGGAGTCCGACAACACGGGCACCTATGGGCTGACCATCTCCGTCGATCGGCCAAACGTCGCGCCAATTGCCGACGCTGGGCCGAACGTGACGGAGGATGCGGGGGCCCGCGTTGAACTCGACGGCACCGCCTCGATCGACCC
>JBLFZA010000149.1:0-11162 GCA_047610025.1 Bradymonadia bacterium
GCTCGCCGCGCTGCTGATCGCCACTCCAGCCGTGCTGCCGTGGCTGTCTTTGTTGTTCGAGGCCGCCCCGGATGTCCGCAAGTTGCAGTACTGGATAGAGAGCTCCAGCGTGGCAATGCATCGACCCGTGGTCGGGCTTGGTGCGGGTTCTTTCCCAGACGCGTTTACCGCTCTGATTGGTGTCAACACACCAGCGCGGTACACGCACGCGGAGTCCCTGCCCCTGCAGTGGGCGGTGGAGTACGGCGCGGTCGGGGCGACGGCGCTTTGGCTCGCCGTGAGCTACTGGATTTGGCGCCGCGCAAACGCCATGGCCCGTCGTAGCGCGATGCGCGCCACCGTGTGGATGGCGGGTGCGACCTTCATCGCGTTAGACGCGGCCACAAACCTCACGATCTACGCGACGGGGTACTGGCCCCTCGCGCTGTGCTGGCTGCTCTTGCGGGCACCTCAAGCTCGGGGAATCGGAGCGAGCGAGTCTATCGCGCCCGCTCATTTGTTCGTGACGCTCGCCGTGGTTGCGGGCATGACGTTGACCGTTTGGCCGTCAGTGCAGCTTGAAGTGATGACGTCCCCCCCGCGGTTGACCGTCGGCGACGTCGAGGCCGCGGGCACGATTCAGGAGCAGCGAGCGCTACTTCGGTCGAGCGCAGGTAGCGAGCCGGGGCGCCGCAATCTGATCGCCGATGTGGGCGTTGCCTCGGTGAGGTGGGGGGATGACGAGCGTGCTGCCGCGGTTGGACAGTACCTCTCGACCTACCATCCGAACTGGTCTGGCACGGCAGAGGTGCTGCTCGCGAGTCAGGGCCCATCGGAGGAGGCGTGTCGCGCGCTGCGAAGCGTCGCGACGACCGAGAGGGCGCCATTTACCCAGATGGTTTTGTCGTCCTTCTCCACTCCTGCCGCCGCCGCGCCCTGCGTGGCTGGACTCCCCGACGCAGAAGCGTTGGCCCTTCGAGCATGGACAGCTCCCCTCGATGTGGAAGCGCGAACGATCGTGATCATGCAGGTGCTCGCGCGCTGGCCGACGTGGAACACCGCCCATGTCGTGATGGCGGAGGCCCTCAACGAGCTCGAGGATCCGACGGCGGTCACCTGGGCGGAGCGTGCTGTCGCTCGGGACGGCTCGGCACGGGCACTTCGGGCGGCGATTCGCGCCCGCGCCACCGCCGGTATGCACGCCGAAGCGTTGGTGTTGGCGCGTGAGCTGACGGAGCGGGAGCCGGAGTGCGCGAACTATGTCGTCTGGATGCGCGCCATCGCCGCATCCGATACCCCGCTCCCTGTTGCGGACGTAGACGCCATCATCAGTCGCGCGACCTCCCGCTGCACTGCGGGCGCTGATCGCGGGCGGCTGTCGTCCGCGGGCGCGGCGCTCTTCCGCTCGATGGGGGATAGCTCCCAGGAGCGCGCCTATCTGCTGCGTTGGCGCCGCGTGAGCGAGGACGACTCACGGGCGTTGCGAGCGTTAGCGAATTGGGAGGCGCGGCACGGACAACCAGAGCTCGCCGAGCAGCTGCGCGCGGAAGCGGCGGCGGCGGAAGCGCGACGCCGGCAGCCGTAGTGGCTGGACTGACGGCCGATTCTTTGTCGCCGCAAGGCCGGGCGTACGCGCGCTGGATGCTTGAGCAGCTCTGCGAGACACGGAGCAGCGTAGCCAATCGCGATGCGCCGGCGTCCGTGCGGAACGAGCTAGCGGCCGTTGGCTTAGGCCCCGCAACCGCACGCTTTGCGAGCAGTGCGGTGGAGGACACCGAGCGGGCCATTGCGCTGCAAGTCTTCGCGACGAACTGCGCGTTTCGAGAGGTCGCGCTGCGGGTCAGCGCGGCCCTCGCGGATGCTGGCATTCGCGCCGTGTTCATCAAGGGAGCGTCGCAATTCACCACAGCGGAGACCTGGTGGCCGCTTCGGCCAATGAGCGACCTGGATTTGCTTGTTGAACGCACATCGTTCGCGGCTGCCCGCGCTGTGCTTCGGTCGTTAGCGTTCGCGGTCGAAACGGCGCCGAAGCCGTCGTCCGTGTGGGAGGGGCAGCAAGAGCTGGTTCGGCGCACTCCGACAGGTGTCGTGCGCATCGACCTTCACCGCGGGCTGCACCACTGGCCCATCTGGGCAGGGCTGTCCGAAGCTGTTCTCGACTCCGCGACTCTAGCCGGAGGCGTCTACGTGCCGAGCACGTCGGGCCGACTTCTGGTGGCCGCGGCCCATCGCGCTCGCCACGCGTATCGCGTGGACGCGCGAGAGCTCTTCGACGTCGGGCTTATGTTGGGCGCTCCGCTGGATGCGGACGCGCTCGTCGCGCTGGCGGAGAGGACACGGTGCGTGGGCGCGCTGTGGTCGCTCTTGGACGAGGTCACGGCCCTTCTCGGGCAAGTCTCCGACGAACATGTCGCGCTGCTGGCGCGTACTCGACGGGCAACGAATGTCGTGGGGCGGCTGGCAACGACGGCGCTGCGCCGCGCGACAGCGAGCGCCGCGCGTCGCGGAGACACGCCTCACTTTTGGTCGCTCTACCTCGGCTTACCGGCCGCAGGAGTGGGCTCCGGCCGGGCGGCGCTCGGTCTTGCGACGCACGGGCTGCTGCGCTCGGCGGACGTCGTTGTCGGTACGCTCACCCCTGGCAAATCGTAGCGATCAGCCTTGCGACGCACGCCCTTTCGCCCGTATACGCCGACGTATGAGCCTGCCCCCCGCCATCTTCACTGTGTCGCTCGATCTTGAGCTGCATTGGGGCGTCTTTGACCACACCTCGACAGCCGCCTTTGCGCAGCGTTCGGCGCGGACGAGGGTGGCCATCCCCCGCTTGCTGAGCCTGTTCGAGGCCTACGAGTTCGGCGCGACGTGGGCCACCGTTGGCGCGCTCATGCACCGTACTGGCGATAGTCTGCGCGACGCGTGGCCCTTTTCGAATCCGCTCTACGACGACTCCGCGCTCGACCCGACTCCGCTCGCTCGTTCGGTATCGGCTGGGCACGCGGCAGAAGAGCATCTCGGCGGAGATCTGGTTGATGCGGTGCTTGCCGCTCCGCGCCAGGAGCTCGGCACACACACCTTCGCCCACTTTTGCTGCGACGAAGACGGCGCAACGCCGGAGCGCTTCGACGAAGACTTGAGCGCAGCGGCGGAGACGGCGAAGACACTCGGGGTGTCGTTGAAGAGCCTGGTGTTTCCACGGAATCAAGTCCGCGGCTGGGCGCTGAATGTCGCGCGTGACCACGGCGTATCGTCCTACCGCGGGACGGCGAACCACGCGGCTTATCGCTCTGGGAGAGGGTCGAAACAGACGCCTCAAGTTCGAGCCTTCAGGCTCGTCGACTCCGTGTTGCCCCTCTCGGGCCACGGCGAACAGGTTGTTTCCCTCGATGACAGCGGCTTGATCAACGTTCCGGCAAGTCGCTTCTTTCGGCCCTTCTCCGGCGGTAGGCCCGGCGCAATGCTGCATACCCGTCGTGTGTGCAGCGACATCGATCGGGTCGCCAAATCCGGCGGGCTCTACCATTTGTGGTGGCACCCCCACAATATGGGCGGCGACACGGATCTCTTCATCGAGTGCACGACTCGCGTCATGGACCGCGTCGACCACTGGCGCAAACAAGGGCGACTGCACACCATGACGATGGGCGAAGTCGCCGAGTCGTTTTGAATCGGCCTCCGGACGGTGATTGCGCATACGGACGGCAAAGCGGTCGAGCACTCCAATCGGGTTCTGCTCGGCCCGCAACGAGCCTGAACGGCTAGGAGCCCCCCGATGGCAAACATACTCGTCGCTCGCGCGCAGACGACACGCGCCGCTGGTTCTCTCTGCAAGAGGCTTTCGCTCGCGCTGCCCAGGCTCGCGCCGGAAGGGGCCTCGACGACTGTCGAGATGTGCCACGCCGAGAGGGTCGTCGCAGCGAGCTATGGGGGCGCGTCGGTCCCGCCTGTTTGTCGGGATGACCAGAGCGGGTATACGCTCGTGGGCTCCATCCTTGGCCAAACGCGGGTGGGAGACGGTGTCGTCGAGGGGTCCGGGGCGATCGCGCGCTGGCAGCCGGACGGAACGCTGGAGGTGGCGAGCGACGTGACCGCGGGAAGAACCTGGTGGATAGGTGAACGTGACGGCGTCGTTGTTGCGTCCACCTCGATGCGGGCTGCGACGCTGGTGCTCGGGGTTCATGCGTGGGACGCCGACGCGCTCCGTTGGATGCTGCTCACGGGCGCGCTGGCTCCTCGACGGTCCTGGAACGAGCACCTGCGCGGCCTTGGCCCCGCGGAGACTGCGTGTGCGCTTCCCAATGCGCCGTGGACATACACCCAAGCGAGTTGGTCATTCTCCGAGAGCAGCGGCTCCGCTGCGGAGATTCGTGATCGCGTTCGCGGGGAGCTTCAGGCCGCGTTCGCGGACATCGGGCGTGACACGCGTGAGTGGACGCTGCCGCTGTCTGGTGGCGTGGATAGCCGAGCCATCCTGTCGTTGTGGCCGGATCCCAAACCGCCGACCGTTACCTGGGGCGCGTCGGCGAAGCGGCGCGAGCCCAATGGCGATGCCGCCGTCGCGGCGGCCGTCGCCGAGGCGTACGGCGTGCCCAACGCATTCGTCGCGCTCGATGGGGTCGCCGTAGACGCTACGACGATCACGGAGCGCTTCATCGACAGCGGGGAAGGCCGCATCGACCATACCTCAGGCTACATGGACGGGTTCGCGCTCTGGCGAGAACTCGCGGGCCAGGGCAGCGGAGCTGTGCTCCGAGGCGACGAAGCGTTTGGATGGTCGAAGGTGTTTCGACCCCTTGATACGTTCACGAGCGTTGGCATGACCGCGCTCGTCAAGTGGCGCGGGATGCCGCGCGAGGCGGATACGGTGCTCGGCGGCGTAACGGCGCCGCTCTGGACGCAGCGCGGTGCGGGCGAGTCGCTCGAGGACTTTCGCGATCGCCTCTACCTCGAGTATCGCCTTCCGACGGTGCTCGCCGCGTTGACCGCTCTGAAGACGCCCTACGTTGAGCTCGCGAACCCCCTCCTGCAGCGGCGTGTGCTGCAGATGGTCCGCACGTTGCCAGCGGCGTGGCGAACGAACAAACGCGCGTTCCTCGAGGCGCTCGATGGGCTCGGTCCAAACATTCCCTACGCGAAGCTGCCATCGACCGAGCCGGCGAGCGATCTTCTACGCTCCGAGGCGCTGTGCCAGTCCATTGCTGAGACCCTGCGGAATTCCGCGTCGTCGTCGCCGCTGCCGGAAGAGACGTCGCTCTACCTCGCAGACCGAGTCGTCGCGCCGCGCGCCGAGGCGCGTTCGCGCAAGCAACACCTCGAGGCCTTCCGGGGCTACGTGCCCTCGAGTTGGAAGCCCATCGCGCGCGTGCTGTTAGGGAAGCCGACCGTGCAGTCGCGCACGTGGGCATTCCGCATGTACCTCGGCGCGGAGATGCATCGCCGGCTCACCGAGGACGCGACGGCGTTGGCGGCCTTCGAATAGTCTCCGAAGGCCGCGTCGAGCGAGGCTCCGCACGGGGCGCGCCGCAGAGTTAGCGTGGCGGGCCCGGCTGATCGGCTCAGCCCCTGTCGAATGTGAGCTCACCGTCAGCGGTATCGACTTTCACCGTGTCACCACTCGCGAACTCACCGCGGAGCAACGCCTTCGCCAGTGGGTTTTGCACTCGCTGCGTAATGACGCGCTTCAGCGGGCGAGCTCCGTACGCGGGGTCGAAGCCCTTGTCTGCGAGCAACCTCCTCGCGCCCTCCGTCAAGTCGAGGCCCAGCCCGCGGTCCTTGAGTCGATCCGTCACACGCTCAAGCTGAATGTCCACGATGCGATCCATATGCTCGCGTCGTAGCGACTCAAAGATGACGATGTCATCGATGCGGTTCAAGAACTCCGGTCGGAACTTCTCGCGCAGCTCCGCTTGCACGGCTGCCCGCATTTGCTCTGGCTTGTCCGCGAGTGTTTGGATCTGCGGGCTGCCGATGTTCGAGGTCATGATGATGACCGTGTTGCGGAAGTCGACAGTGCGTCCTTTGCTGTCTGTTAGTCGTCCGTCATCAAGCACCTGTAGGAAGACGTTGAAGACGTCTGTGTGCGCCTTCTCGATCTCATCAAACAAGAGCACGGAGTAGGGCCGTCGTCGCACCGCCTCGGTGAGCTGGCCGCCCTCTTCGTGGCCGATGTAGCCGGGGGGCGCGCCGAGCAAACGAGAGACGCTGTGCTTCTCCATGTACTCCGACATGTCGATGCGCACCATGGCCGCCTCATCGTCGAACAGGTAGTTCGCGAGAGAGCGGGCGAGCTCTGTTTTGCCCACGCCAGTGGGGCCGAGGAAGAGGAAGCTGCCGATCGGCCGGTCCGGGTCCTGCAGGCCGCTGCGAGACCGGCGTACGGCGTCGGCGACGGCTTCGACGGCCTCGTCTTGACCGACGACTCGCTCGTGTAATCTCTCCTCCATCGCGAGCAGCTTCTGCTGCTCGGATTCGACCATTTTCTGCATGGGGATCCCCGTCCACCGCGCGACGATCGCCGCGATGTCGTCTTCGGTGACCTCCTCGCGGATGAACTGCCGTCCGGTGTCGTGTTCTCCGCCGAGCTTCGCCTCTGACTCCGCGAGTTCGCGTTCGGCCTCTGGAAGCACGCCAAACTGGATGCGGCTCGCTGCCTCAAAGTCGCCCTCCTTGGTCGCGCGCTTCTGGTCGAACTTCAGGCTCTCGATGCGTTCCTTGGCTTCGCGAATCTCTCCGATGATCTCCTTCTCCACAGACCAGGTCGCGCGCATCGCGCCGATGTGCTCGCGGAGATCAGCGAGCTCCCGCTCGACGACGCGGAGGCGGCCCTGACTGGCTTCATCGGGTTCACGCTTTAGCGCCTGCCGCTCGATCTCCAAGGACGTCGCGCGCCGCTCAGCTTTGTCGATTTCGACCGGCACGCTCTCGGTCTCCATCTTAAGCTGTGCACCTGCCTCGTCCATCAGGTCGATCGCTTTGTCCGGCAAGAACCGGTCTGCGATGTATCGATCCGAGAGCGTGGCAGCAGCCACGAGCGCGGCGTCCGCAATGCGAATGCCGTGGTGAACCTCGTACTTCTCCTTGAGCCCGCGCAGAATCGTTACCGTGTCTTCGACGGTCGGCTCGTTGACGAGGACGGGTTGGAAGCGTCGCTCGAGCGCCGCGTCTTTCTCGATGTAGAGGCGATACTCTCTTAGCGTTGTTGCGCCGATGGCTCGGAGTTCACCGCGGGCGAGTGCTGGTTTGAGGAGATTGCTCGCGTCCATCGCGCCTTCGGAAGCGCCCGCCCCGACGATCGTGTGCAGCTCGTCGATGAAGAGAATGATGGAGCCGGTCGCTTGGTCGACCTCCGCAAGAACGGCCTTGAGTCTCTCCTCGAACTCACCTCGGAACTTGGCTCCGGCGATGAGCGCGCCGAGGTCGAGTTGGAAGACGGTTTTGTCGAGCAGGCTCTCGGGGACGTCCCCCGATGCGATGCGCTGCGCGATGCCCTCCGCGATCGCGGTCTTGCCGACGCCGGGTTCGCCGATCAGGACAGGGTTGTTCTTCGTGCGTCTCGAGAGCACTTGCAGCGTGCGACGGATTTCTTCATCACGTCCGATGATAGGATCGAGTTTGCCGTTACGAGCGTCCGCCGTCAGGTCGCGCGCGTATCGAGTCAGCGCGTCGAATTTCGACTCGGGGTCGTCGTCGGTGATGCGTTGAGAGCCTCGAACCTGTTGCAGGCCGGCGAGCAGCTTGTCTCGTGACAGGCCTACGTCCGCGAGGAGGCGTTTGCCATCCACGTCGTTTTGCATGGAGAGGAAGAGGTGCTCGGTCGAGATGTACTCGTCCTGCATCGACTCAGCCTCGTTCGCCGCGCCCTTCATCACGACACCGAGAGCGTTCGAGACGCCGACCTTGGCGCCGCGCACGACCGGCTGTTTGGCGAGCTCCGCTTCCGCGGCTGCCTCCAGCGAGGTGGGTGCGACGCCGAGCTTCGTCAGCAACGAGGGCACGACACCATCGCGCTGTGCGACCAAACAGAGCAGCGCATGCATTGGGGTGACGGTGGGGTGTTGTCGCTGTTCCGCGAGCGCCTGCGCATCACGCAGCGCTTCCCTCGCCTTTCTCGTCAGCTGGTCTGTTCTCATGAGTACCTCTGGGTGTTGTTCGCCCGGAAGATAGGCACCTCATGTGTCGCTGCAATCGCCCGCCACGGTGTTGGTCGTGCCTGTTGGATTGCGCAGATGACCCCGCAGCACGGTCGCATCTTGCTGCCCAATGGACGCGAGCAGGGTGTGCCCAATTTCGTGCGCGGTGGTCTCTCCAGGCGGCACAGCGCCCGTGACCTGCAGCACATCAGCGAGCAGTATCTTGTCAGGGGATCGTGAGAGCTGCCAGCCGACGCCTTCGGCTTGGTCGACCGAGCCGGCAGCCCCTGCCTCTTGAAGGCGTTCGAGCATTTCGCCGGTGTCATCGACGGAGAGTCCCGCGTCATGGGCGATCTCCTGTGCGGTCGCAGCACTTGGACCCGCCCTGTCGAAGCGCTTGACGAGGATGGCCAAGACTTCAAGCGGTGCCACGATGTTGAGGCCGCGACGGTAGCGCTGGCTATCCCTGTGACGAACGAACACCAGCGTGCCGAAGTTCTGGGTCACGTACCCGATCACGAGCCCAATGATCACCAACGTCCACGTCGCGTAGACCCAGAATAGGGTCAGTGGCAGCAAGAACAGCGGCCCGTACACGCCCGCCCAGTTCGTCACGGCGCCGCGACCGAGAACGTAGAACAAGAGTTTGCTGCCTTCGAATGCCAACGCGACAAAGGTCGCGGAGATCATCGCTGAGCGGCGCGTGACCCGAGTGTTGGGGAGCACCCTCGCGAGAAAGTAGACGGCGAGGCCGGTGAGCAGGAGCGAGAGCGCGGTCGCGGTGATGGTTTCGATGGGGAGCGGCGAATGGACCACGAGGCGGAGCCGCGTTGTCACGGCCACCGACGCAGCAACCAGCGGTGGTGCGAGCGTGAACACGGCCCAGAAGAGCAGCAGCCTCGCACCGAGAGGGCGCAGACGGCGGTTGTGCCACACGTCGTTCACGAGCCGGTCGATGTGAGTAAACAGCATGATGCTGGTGTAGAGCGTCACGCTGATGCCGATGAGCCCGGCATAGGTCGCGTTCGCGTTCACTACCCACGACTGGAGGGCGGCGATTAGGCGGGGAGACTCGAGCGGCATGTAGGTCCGCACGAGGTAGTCGAGCAGCATCGCGCCCTGCGTGTCGAGCACTCCGATCGCGTCGACCACAGCGATCGCGAAGGCGAGTACCGGGACGAGGGCGAGCGCGGTGAAATAAGTGAGGCCGCCGGCTCGTTGGCCTGCGCGCAGTCTCACGTATTGTCGGTAGCCTTGGTACAGCAGCTCGAACGCCGCGAAACATCCGCGTTGCCACGCGGGAAGTGTTCGCTGCTCAACATAGCGCGCATGTGCAGCTTGAATGCTGGCCCATAGTTCGGCCACGACCGGCTAGTCTTCGAAGAAGAGCATCGCCTCGGCTTCGCCGACGGTCGCGATCCAGTGGGCACGGAAGCGCTCTTTCAACGACTTTTCGACCTGCCGAATGCGCTCTCGCGAGACTTCGAACTCGTCCCCGAGTTCTTGAAGCGAGAGCGGCTCCGCCGCATAGATTCGTCGGTCCCAGATGGCGAGCTCTCGGTCGTCTCGGACCGTCTTGCGGAAGCGCGCGACAGCCTCGCGTACGCGACCCTGAAGCTCGTGGGTCTCCGCGATCTCATCCGGCAGCGCTGCTTCGCTGTCGGAGATGACGCCCGAGAGAGGCGTCGACTCGAAGCCTGGCGCGGGTTGATCGAGGGACAGCGCAGGCGCGTCGAGGATCCGCCCGACGCTGACGACCTCGTCTTCCGAGACGCCGAGGTGATCGGCGATTTGCTTGGTGCTCGGCGTGAGGAAGCCTTGGCGGACGAGCTCGTCGCGGGCTTTCTTCAGGTTGTAGAACAGCTTGCGGCCGGCGCGGGTGTTGCCGACCTTCACGAGTTGCATGACGTTCATCAGGTAGTTCAGGATCATCGCGCGGATCCAGTACTGCGCGTACGACGTGAACTTCACCCCGCGGTAGGGATCGTATCGCCGAATCGCCTCCGCGAGCCCCACGTTCCCTTCCTGAATGAGTTCCATCAGCGAGACCCGTCGCCGATGGTACTCTCTCGCGATCTTCACCACGAGACGGAGGTTCGACATGATGAGCTGCTTCGCGGCCTCGACGTCTCCGTCTTCGAGGTAGGCTTCGGCCAGCGCTTGTTGTTGTTCCGCCGGAAGCGGTGGCACGTTGCGGAGCTGCGAAAGGTACGTCGACAGCGGGTCGTGAGTCACCAGCTCTGTCGTGGCGACTTCCGGCAACGTGTAGGCGTTGCGCGGGATCTCGCGCTTGACGGTGTCCTTCGGTAGCGGGATCTCGCTCAGCTCACCGTCATCGGTGTCTCCTTCGATGGTGCCGTCGGCGTCGATGATCAGCGCGCGGCCGTCATCGGCGCTGCTGATGCTAGCGTCATCGGTGCGGCCGTCGAGGAGTTCTGGCTCGGTTGGCGGTTGTGCCATCGGGATCGTCTTCGGGAAGCGGTGAGGTCGTACTATAGCGTAGCCCGTCCCCGTGGGGAACGCCGGGCTCGTTCTCCAAATGACTTGGCGTGGCGCAAGGTTGCGCGGTCGCGGAGTCCGAGTAACGTAGGGCGCAGAGGTACGACGTCAAACCTACGACTAGAATCTAGCTCCCGCATGCCTGAAAACACCCCGGTTCGCCCTCCTTCGCATCCGTCCCGTGTCGACGCTACGCCCGCTGTCGCCGAGTCGGAACGTCTGCTCGAGTTCGGCGCAGCCCTCCGCCCTATGCTGCGCCTGGCGTTGCGCTCGTCGCTGGCACTGACGGTGCTCGCTCTGGCGGCCTGCGCAGCGGATGGGTCTCAAGCCGGAGCTCCCGTCACGCCGATCGCGGACGCCGGTAGCGATGTGCAGGCGATCGATGGGATCTCCGATATGGTTGAGCCGGACATTGGGGGCGACTCGGTGGCTGACGCGGTGGCTGACGCGGTGGCTGACGCGGTGGCTGACGCGGAAGCTGAGAGTGATGGGGGGCTAGACGCTATGAACGACGCGTTCGCCGCTCTCTGCGGCAATGGAGTGCTGGAGGCCGGCGAG
>JBLFZA010000150.1:0-11114 GCA_047610025.1 Bradymonadia bacterium
CTGACTACGGGTGGGCGCTCTTGCCGCAATATACCTTCGAGCCAGAGACGGGCCTGTGGCGTCACCTCGCACACAGCTCGGCCGACGTGGCCAGCTTGTTTGACATCTCGTTCGATAGCGGTCGCTTGGAGTTCCCGAGCTTTCACGCGACGCAACCCGAGCGCGTGTTGCCTGGTTATCTCGATGAGGCACGCACGGTTCTTAAAGCGGCGGTAGCGAGTACCGCACACGTCGATTTGCCGCGACATGAGCTCGGAGCCGACTTCGAGTCGCTGAGGTGGTTTCCGCTGCCACAGGATGCTATGAACGCGCCATGCGGGCACGCGCTCACCGGAGAGCGCTAGCGGGCCCGCTCACCCATCCGGAGGGACGGTATGAGGCGGTCGAGTTTCAAGGTGCACTTTGAGGATGGGCGAGTTGAGGCACTCACGCGAGATGAAATCCGCGCGAGGTTGACCGTCGGCGAGCTGACCAATCGAGACGCGATCTCAATCGCGAACGGGCGTCCCAAGCAGCCCGGGGCATTCCCCGCCTTCTCCGATGTAGCGCCACCGGTCACGAGCGAATACCCGGTGGTTGGCGGTGCGGAGAAGAAACAGGGGGCCTCGAGAGGATCATCGTCGTCCGGGGCTGCCACCCGTCTGCAGCAGTCGGCGCCGACGAGCCGTCGCACTACCTCATCAATGCGTAGTGCGACCACAAGCGGCGCGCGGGCTGTGCAGAGAGCGTCGCTGCGCCCGCCCTCCGTCACAGACGCTGCCAGCTCCCGCCGCGTGGTCCATGACGTGCGCGCTAGTGGGGCGTCGAGCAGAGGGAGCGCAACGGCACCGAAAGTGATGTCGACCGACGTGATGGTGGCGGTGCTCGACTGGGGAGAGCCAATCCCGCTTGAAATGTTCAGCGGCTCTATCGCGGAACTGCGAGAGAGACTTTGGCGCTCTCCACCGCCGGCGATCGTAGGCTGTGACGCGCTCGCGGGTCGCCACACCGCGGTCCGATCCGCCGCAGAGCGACAGTCGATGATCCGGACTCGTCTCGACGAGAAACCGAACGCCGGCGACCGCATCTTGCTCGAAGATTGCAAGTCGATGATCGACCTGTCGCTGCGCATTGTGACGCAGCCGGCCAAGTGGCGAGAATGGCAACAGCGATGTCGAGACGACGGCACGCCCGTCAGCATTGGTGTCTTCGGAAAGATACAACAGCGAAATCGAACGGGCAGCGCGCCGCGGTCGGTCAAGCAGTCCACGCCCGAGTCGGACGACGTCGAGGCGCGGCTACGCAGAATGAAACGGCTACATCCGCAAATGGACGAAGCGGGCCTCCGCATGTTGGTGGCAGCCGGTGCCGATATGTTCGAGGACTCTGGGTCCGCGAAACGCGTTGTGAAGGGCACAAAGAAGGGGGGCTCGTCAAAGAACAAGTCGACAACGCCCGCTCCGATCAGTGATGGGAAGGCGAAGGCCGGTTTCTTGGAGCTCCCTCCGTGGCTGTCAGGGCTCTTCGGCAAGAAGAAGGGCTAAGCTGGCGAATCGGCCGCTAGCCCGGGCCGCTGCCTCGTTCGTCGGCGTCGAGCTCGGTGCGCAGTCGTTCGTAGCTATCGAGGCGGCGCACCGGCAGCGAACCGTCCTCAACGGCTGCGCGAACCGCACAGTCGGGCTCCGACGCGTGAGCACAGTCGTTGAATCGGCAGCGCGTCGCTAACGTCGCGATGTCATCATACGCCAAGTTCAATTGTTCGATGCTGACGCGCCACATGCCGAAGCCTCGAACGCCTGGGGTGTCGATGAGTAGCGTGTTGTCTGGCAAGCGATGCAGCGTGGCGCGCGTC
Source organism: Bradymonadia bacterium (assembly GCA_047610025.1). Classification (GTDB taxonomy): domain Bacteria; phylum Myxococcota_A; class Bradymonadia; order REDH01; family REDH01; genus JBLFZA01. Next base: position 1,832 of record JBLFZA010000150.1, read on the forward strand.
GTCGTATGTCGTCCTTTTCCAATGGCTTCGCTGACTTCGCCTGTCTCGAGCAAGAGTCCGGGGTGCAGCACGTTGGCCAGCGAAGACTTGCCGACGCCGCTTTGGCCAACGAACGCGAAGGTCTCGCCTCGAAGTGCGTCCCGTAGCTCCGAGATGCCGCTCAGCGTCTCCGCTGACGTCTGGAACAGCGTGAGCATATCGAAGGTCTCGAGAGTCGATCTCGCGTCATCGAGCGCGGCTCCCGTGAGGTCGCACTTGTTCAAGCACACGAAGAGCTTGGCTCCGCCGCTCATGCACGCGACCCGCATTCGGTCGATGAGGCGATCGCGAAATGGCGGATCGTCTGGCGTGACGACGAGCACCACCACGTCGATGTTTGCGACGATGACGCGCTGCAGACCCGCGTGGATAGGGTCCGGGCGAGAGAGGGAGCTTCTTCGCGCGAGAACGTCCGCGACGACACGCTGACCATCATCATTCTGTGTGAGCCGAACCCAGTCACCGACCGCGAGGGCCGACTGCTGCACCTCGAAAATGCGCCGAGGGAGCGCGGCGAACGCCTCTTCACCGTCCACGTCGACGACGCACTGTCCGGCGTACACGCCGATGACGAGACCCTTCGTGTACTCGCCTTCATCGGACAGAGCTGCCCGCTGTTGAAGGAGTCGTATCTCATACTCAAGGAGGGCATTTGGCCCGTCGTCGCTTCGCTTCCGTCGGCGGCTTCGACGCGACCGCTCAAGGTCGCGCAGCGACAGGGCGTCACGCCGCAGAGCATCCCGCCTTTTGCGAGAAAGACGCTTGAGAACCCCGAGCCAATGGCTTCGCTCGTCAGCCATGAGGCAGCAGTATGGTCATAGGCAGCGCGATAGGGCGAAAGCGCGTCGATGCGCTACGGCACGGTCTAGGCTGCTCGGTCGAGGCGTGTCCAGCGCATCTCACCGCGGCTGCCCGACTAAGCAGCTTCCGAGACGAGAGCGGAGGCCGCTCTCGCAGCCTTTCTCTCAATCGCCGATCGGTTGCGGGCCGCGTCTTGCTTGGCACGCCAGGTACCCAGATAGGGCCGGTGCGTGCCCATGATGATGTCGCACCAAGGTCGCGTCACGCACCAATTGGCGTGCTGATTCGTGCCCATGTGATGATCGTAGTGCCACGTTAGATGTACCTTCGCCCACTCGGGATCGAGATGCGAGCGCCGGTGACGAACATAGTAGTTTGCGGCGCTGTACCAAAGCCCGCCAACGAACCAAGGCGCGACGGGCAAGAGGGGCAGAAACGCGGCGGAGCCCAATGCAATCGCGGCAGCCTCCTTCCCTTGGCCATTCCACTGCAAGACCGAGCCGTTGTAATCGTCGTCGATGTGCGCGTGCTTACGGCAGGCCCGGTGGTGGGTGTGCCAGTGAAACGACCAGAAGCTGCCCTTCACCTTGCCGAGGCCATGGAGGACATGTTTGTGAACAACCCACTCCGTGGCGTTGGCTGCTGCGATGCCGACGAGCGCTCCGAACATAGAACCTCTTTAAAAGATGACTGCCCGGTCATCTTTTGGGGTGCGTCCGGTCTCATGTCCAACACAGCCCCCAAAGAACAACTCGCTCGCTCCGCGAAAACGGCCCGGCTCGCCCGATGGAGCGCGTGCGCGAAATCGCGCCGTTCGGATGGCGGCGATCGAGAGCGCGACGCTCGAGCTCGTTCGTGCCAGCGGAGTCGCGGGCACGACGATCGCTGAGATCTGTTCGACCGCAGGCATCGCCAAAGGCAGCTTCTACCGATACTTCGAGAGCAAGGCGTCGGTTGGGAGTCTCTCCTCGCACCGCTCGCGACAGCGATCGATGAGGCGGGAGACCTCGCGGCCGCTCAGGATGGCGTCGGCATGCGACGCCGCGTCCGTTAGCGCTGCCTAGGCGTCGCTCGCGACACGACTCGCTCCGGCGATGTTTCAGCACGCGAGCGCTGTGCAGCCCTACCTTGGTGAGTGCCGGGCACCCGCCCATCCGGATCGTTCGCCGGTGCTGAAGCTGCGCGATCGCGTCGCTGCCCTGGCGCTGCGCCTCGCGGTGGCTGCGCAGGCGACTGGAGCGCTCAAGTCAATGGACCCGCGGGTCAGCGCCCTCATCGTCGTGGGGACGGTGGAGAGCCTCGCGTTGGCGCTCTACGACGACCCTGATCTGCCTGATCCAAGTACTGTCATCGTGCAATTGATAGAGATCTTGCTCGACGGAGTGTTCAACGACGGGTAGAGCGCCGCGCGACTGAACGATCCCATCGAGCAAAGACATGACTGAACTGCGCAACGTCGCCATCATCGCCCACGTTGACCACGGTAAAACAACCCTGGTCGACGAGCTCTTCAAGCAAAGCGGCATGTTCCGAGACAACGAGAAAGTTGTCGAGCGAATGATGGACTCGATGGACCTCGAGAAGGAACGAGGCATCACCATTTCGTCGAAGACGGGTGGCTTCGAATACAAGGACACGCGGATCAACATCATTGATACGCCCGGCCACGCCGACTTCGGTGGACAGGTTGAGCGCGTGTTGCGCATGGCTGACGGCGCTCTGCTCTTGGTGGATGCGCAGGAAGGCCCGATGCCCCAGACCTACTTCGTTCTGAAGAAGGCGCTGTCGTTTAACCTGCCTGTGATCGTCGTTATCAACAAGATTGATAAGCCGGCCGCTCGCTGCGACTGGGCCGTCGATCAGGTCTTCGACCTCTTCGTGAAGCTTGATGCGCCTGACCACATCATGGATTTCCCGGTAATCTACGCCTCGGCGAAGAACGGGTTCGCGCGCTACCAGCCTGGCGACGATAACGACACGCTTGAGCCGCTGCTCGACGAGATCATCGCAAAGATTCCGAAGCCGACAGGCGATCCGGAGGGGCCGCTGCAGATGCAGATCAGCTCCCTCGACTATTCGCCGTACCTCGGGCGCCTCGGCATCGGAAAGATCACGAACGGTCGACTGCGCACGAACAAAGACATCGCGATCGTTCGCCGTGACGGAAGCGTCGTCAGCTCTCGCATCAGCAAGATCTACCGCTTCGAAGCGAACGGCAAGGTGCCGGTCGAGTTCGCAGACGCCGGGGACATTGTCGCGGTCGCAGGTCGCGACGACATCACGGTCGGCGTCACGTACACCGAGAAGGACAATCCGCAGCCGCTGCCGCCGCTCGAGATCGACCCGCCCACGCTGGCGATGCACTTTGTGCCGAACGATTCGCCGTTCGCCGGTCTCGAAGGCGACTTCGTGACCAGCCGGCAGATCGACGAGCGCCTGCAGCGAGAGACGCTCTCGGATGTCGCGCTCGAAGTCGAAGAACTCACGGAGTCCGTTGGCTTCCGCGTCGCAGGCCGCGGAGAATTGCACCTCTCGATCTTGATCGAGCGCATGCGTCGCGAAGGCTTCGAGTTCCAAGTGACGCGACCGCAGGTCATCACGAAGGAAGTTGATGGCGTGACATTGGAGCCCTACGAGGACCTGACCATCGACGTCGATGAGCAGTTCATGGGCCGCGTCGTCGAGAAACTCGGCTCACGCCGCGGCAAGATGCTTTCGCTCGAACAGAGTGACGGTATGGCCCGCATCGTCTACCGGATCCCGACCCGCGGTATTCTCGGCTTCAAGTCCGAGTTCATGACCGACACGAAGGGCATGGGCACCATGGGCTATGTCTTTGCGGAGTACGGGCCCTGGGCCGGAGATATCCGCACCCGAAAGAATGGCGTGCTCGTTGCGAAGGAGGCGTGCAAAACCGCTGCTTACTCGCTCGGAACGCTCCAGGATCGCGGCATCCTCTTCGTGGGCCACGCCCTCGACGTGTACCGCGGCATGATCATTGGCGAGAACGCACGTAGCAACGACCTCGTTGTGAACCCGGGCAAGGCCAAGAAGCTGAGCAACATGCGCTCATCGGGCACCGACGACTCCGTCACGCTCGCTCCGCCACGCCAGATGACCCTCGAGGACTGCATCTCGTTCATCGAGGATGACGAGCTGGTCGAGATCACGCCGAAGAACATCCGTCTTCGTAAGCGCGAAATGAAGCCCTAGCTGCTGCTCGAGCGCCGGCAGGTCGCCGAGCTGAGTCCGGCCCACCCATCGTGGTGACCGGCGTTCAGCAGAGCGGCCGCGACGTTCGCCAAAGTCCGAGCACTAATCCTAGGGTGGGAAGGTCGCGAAGACAGGGCAGGGGCGAGGCCTCTGCCCCGTCTCGGTGACGCGCGGCTACTGCCTGCGTTGCGTCGCCTGAACGCGCCTGCGCAGCGTCTCCGCGTGTACCCCCTTCTGCGCAGCGTCTAGGCCTCTGGGCCCTTCCACGCTGCCATGATGCGTTTGTACTCGCTCCGCTCCCGTCGCCGGTCGAAGGCGCTACGCAGCAGGATGTAGCCCACGACGGCTGCGAGGGCCATCAGCGCTGGGGAATGCAGCACGACGCTGACGCTCGCCACGACGGCCGCGATCAGGAGGGCGACCACGGCGAAGAGCAGGCCGACGCCCCATTGGGCAATTGTGCCAACCGGGGGAATGACGCTGAGCACGACGAGCACGGGGCCGACGATCATCATGAGTCCAAACCAAATGGCGAAGGCGCCGCCGAGTCGGCCGATCCAGAGCGAGATCGTGTAAAGCGAGTGCGCAGCTTGGAGAGTGTCGTCGCGCGTTCCCGGGCTGACGAGTGTAATACCGAAGCCATCGACCCACTCGTGTGGTGCCAGCGTGCCTTGGCGCGCGTCAGCAAACGCGGTTACGATGGTTCCAACGGGGACAACGACAAACTGCACGCGCTGCTCGCCGAGCTCAGGCGCGTCCGGCGACACCTGCGACGGATACCACCAGCCGTCATCGATGAGCGTCAGGTCCGCACCAGTGGGCGTCCAACGTACCTCCGACGGGGACAAGGGGCGCCCGGCGAGCAAGAGGGCGGAGCCGGGATCATACGGCCAAGCCCCAACGCGGGCCGTTTCACTCGCGGAGACCTCTGTGCGCCAGGCTGGGCGAAGGTTCTCGTGGCCGTCGGGGTGCCGGAACGAGGACGCTGGCATGGGATCAACAACCCAACTCATCTCGTAAGAGACGACCGTCTCGATTTGACGACCGCCTCCCCATCGTCGGCTGGACGACTCCACAATGGTCTCGGCCCACGCGTAGGTTTGGGCGACGCGTACCACCTGAACAAAGGCGCCGGGCTCGAAGAATACGGCGTCGCCGATGGCCTCGTCGCTACCGAGGCTGCCAGTTACGGAGACGAACTCGCCCTCAAAGCCTCCAACGGTGTGCGCGGGAGCCACCTGTGACTCCTCAAGAACGTCCCGGAAGTCCGGCCGGGCTTCATTCTGAAAAAGAACGACACAGGCGAACGCGACGAGCTTTGCCCCTGCGGGGAAAAGAGCGATCGCTTCGGCGAGTAGAGAGCCGAGAGTGACGACGATGACTTCAACGAATCGGTGCATGCGAGTTTCTCCATACGCAGTCCTCCTATCTTGCGCACGAAGAGGGCCGGCGTCCATTGGGATGCACGACTCATCGCGACATCGCGCTTCAGACCGTCGGGTCGGAACTCGTGCGCGATCGTCGATTGGGGATTGCGAGACCGCCAGTCGTGCCGAACATCCAGTGTACTGAGCGAACGAGCATCCCCAACGCTGACGTCGCTTTTGGCCCATGTTCCACGGAGACCTTGATGAGTAGCCCCCCAAAGAAGTCGGAGGCCGAGTGGCGAGCACAGCTGGACGCCGAGCAGTTTCGCGTCGCGCGACAGGCCGGTACCGAGCGCCCGTTTACGGGCAAGTACTGGGACAACTTCAAGGACGGAGCCTACCGCTGCATTTGCTGCGGGGCAGGACTCTTCCAGTCGACGTCAAAGTTCGACGCGCACTGCGGATGGCCTAGCTTTGACCGCCCAGCAGAGGCCGCCCCTGTGAAGGAGATCCGGGATGTCAGCTTGGGAATGGTGCGAACGGAGGTCGTCTGTGGCGCGTGTGACGCGCATCTAGGTCACGTCTTCAACGACGGGCCGACCGAGACGGGCCAGCGTTACTGCATCAACTCCGCGTCCATCGACTTCGAAGAAACGCCATAGCGCACTCACACGTGAGCCCGCAAACCGCAGGGGCCGTTGCTGAATCAACGGTCGCCTAGTAACCTATCGCACGACCAGAACATGTGGCTCCACCCCCCGTTCGCCTGCACTCTAGGGACTGAGCTATGAGCGTACTTCACGAGTTTCTTGCACTGCCGACTGTGCTCTTCACAGTCGCGGCAGCCCTGTCGACGCTCTACTGGCTCTTCGTCATGTTCACTGGGGTGGATCTGTTTGACAGCGCTGACGGTGCGGCGGAGGCGCTCGGTGAGGCCGCCGGCGGCGCGCTGGACGGCGCGTTGGACGGGCTCGACGGCGCAGCGGATGCCGCGGAAGGCGCGTTAGGCTCCGTAAGCGGTATCCTCCACGCGTTGCGACTAGGCGACGTGCCACTCACGCTCGCGTCGTCGCTCGTGTCGATCCTCGCTTGGGGTGCATGTGCGCTCGGCATGCGTTACATCGCACCGTCGCTGTCGGGAACGCTCCCCTCCTTTGTCGTCGGTCTTGTGGTGGCCCTCGCCGCAGTGATCGTCGCGTTTCCGCTCGCCGGTTTGCTTGCTAGACCGCTCGGCCCTGTGTTTCGCACGGAGAAGGCGGGCACCAACGAAGGGATCGTCGGCATGTCGGCCGAGGTTCGCAGCGGCACGATTGGCGCAGGAAAATCGGGGCAAGTCGAAGTGCAAGTCGGAGGCGCAACGCTCCTCGTGGATGTGCAGTCCGATGCCGGTCACGCGCTGAAACGAGGCGACCAAGTCTTGTTGGTCTCCTACGATGCCTCCAACTTCCGATACGCCATCGAGCCGCTGAGCCGACTGATCGATGAGTCCCCAAGTGAGACGCCACCTGGTGCAGTGATTCATGCTGATGCCGGTGGAGTCGGCCCGATGTAGTCGCTGGACGTTGACGACCTCTCACTTCATCTCTCGTTGCCCCTGAACATTGGATATGGACGCTCTCGTAATTGCCGGAATGGTTCTCTTCGTCATCGTCGTCATCGCGCTCGGAGCCGTCGTGATGGTCGGTCGGCTCTACCAAAAGGTGGACCAGGGTAAGGCCCTGATCATCAACAAATTGAAGGCAGACCCCGACGTCACCTTCACCGGTGGCATCGTGCTTCCGGTCATTCATCGCGTCGAGACGATGGACATCTCGGTGAAGACCATTGAGGTCGACCGTCGCGGAGATGACGGGTTGATCTGCAAAGACAACATCCGTGCGGACATCAAGGTCACCTTCTTCGTTCGCGTGAACAAGACTTCCGACGACGTGCTCAAGGTGGCGCAGTCGATCGGTTGCCAGCGCGCGAGTGACCAAAACACCCTTGAGCAGCTCTTCGCAGCAAAGTTCTCGGAAGCGCTCAAGACGGTGGGTAAGTGGCTTGAGTTCGAGGAGCTCTACACCAAGCGAGACGCGTTTCGTGACCAGATCATCAAGATCATCGGTAAAGACCTCAACGGCTACGTGCTCGAGGACGCGGCGATCGATTACCTGGAGCAGACGCCGCTGAGCCGGTTGGACCCCAGCAATATCCTCGACGCGCAGGGTATCCGGAAGATCACCATGATTACGGCTGCACAGAACGTTCAAACGAACGAGCTGAAGCAGAAGGAGCGCATGGAGATTGGTCAGCAGGACCTGACGGCTGACGAGGCCATCTTTCGCTACGATCAGCAACGTGCTGAGGCTGAAGCGCGAAAGCAGCGCGAAATCGACGTCGCCGAGACGCGCGAGCAGAACGAAGCCAAACGCTACCAGGTCGAAGAAGACAAGCAGACCGACCTCGCCAAGCAGGTCGCGCAGGAGGAAATCCAGCGCAAAGAGCAAGAGGTGCTCCGCAACGTGGAGGTCGCTCAGAAGCAGCGCGAACGTGTCGTCACGATCGAGGCGGTGGAGGTCCAAAAGGCGCACGATCTCAAGCAGGTTGAACGCGAACGCGAGGTCGAACTACAGCGCATCGAGAAGGAGAAGCAGATCGAGCGAGAGAAGAAGGAAATCGCCGATGTTATCCGGGGTCGCATCGCGGTCGATAAGACGGTCGCCGAAGAGGAAGAGCGCATCAAGGACCTGCGCGCTACCGCTGAGGCGACTCGCGTGAAGGACGTCGCGGTCATCACGGCCGAGGGCGAGGCTCAAGCCGAGCTCGTCAAGAGCCTCAAGGCCGCGGAAGCCGAGCAAGAGGTCGCGAAGTTCCGCGCGAGCGAGCGCATCACGCTGGCGCAGGCCGAGCTCGAGGCGTCTGAGAAGCTCGCTGCTGGTAAGATTAGGCTGGCAGAGGGAATCCAAGCCGAGTCCGCGGCGGAGGGGCTCGCCAAGGTGCGTGTCGCCGAGCAGGAGGCCGGCGCGATTGAGAAGCAAGGGTTGGCGAAGGCGAAGGTCACCCGTGAACAAATGTCCGCAGAGGCGGAAGGCTCCGAGAAGCAGGGCTTGGTGGACGTGAAGATCCGCGAAGCGAACGCGCTGGCCATCGAGAAGGTCGGCCAGGCCGAAGCGAGCGCCATCGAGAAGCGCATGGAGGCGGAAGCACAAGGCCTGACGCTGAAGGTGAAGGCCATGGAGCAGATGAGCCCGGCTGCCGCAGCGCATGAGGAGTTCCGAATTCAGCTTGAGCAGCAACGGGAGATCGCGCTCAAGGGCATCGAGACCAAGCAACTCATCGCTGAGGCGCAAGCGCGTCTGCTGGGCCAAGCGTTTGGAGACGCAAAGTTCCAAATCGTGGGCGGAGACGGACAGTTCTTCCAGAAGTTTGTGCAGGCTCTCTCACTCGGCAACGCAGTGGACGGCGCGGTCGAGCACAGCGCCGCAGCACGCGGCGCACTCGCCGACTACATCACGGGTGACGCGAGCCTTCGAGAGGACATCAAGGACGTGCTCTCCAACGGGGGCATCGACAAGGTCAAGGATATGGCCGTCGCGAAGCTGGTCTCCAAGCTAGCGACGGGCGACACCGCGCAGCAGACCATCGAGGCGGCCACGGCTGACGACAGCACAGACGCCTAATGAGCGACACCAAGAACGAGAATCAGAACCCCGTGGACCCAGCCGAGGCGGATAACGTCTCGGCTGCCGGACCGGCAGTGGACGGCGGTAACTACGAGGTCATTCGCCGACGCTTGGTTGCGCAGGGCAAGAGCCTGCGCGCCAAAGCGGATTTGCTCAACGAGGCTCGCACCGAGATCTTCGGCAGCAGTAAGCTTGAGGTCG
>JBLFZA010000151.1:0-11093 GCA_047610025.1 Bradymonadia bacterium
GCGGAGGCGCACTGAGCGGCGCTCTCGGTGCTCTTGGCGTGTCTGGCGCTGCGGGCCCTATCGGTGCGGCTATTGCCATTGCCGGGCTCGCTGCGAAACTTCTCAGCGATCTCGGTCGGCAGAAGCGCAATGCGGCACGCGCGGGCAACCGCTTCAACGCGTCGGTCGAGATTGTTGTGCAGCTGCTCGCGCAGTCTCCGGAGCAGGCCGCGCTCGTCCGTGCTCGGCTTTGGGAGGGTATCCCCGTCTGGGCCGGCACCGAGAATCGTCGTGGTCGCGGAGGTCGTGAGATTTCCGTCGGCACTCTACGTGATCGCCGTCCTCAGAGCGGTGCAACCTGGGCTGACGGCACCACAGGCAAGCGTGGCGGCGTGTTCGAGACGTTCAGAGGGCGGAGAAAGGGCCAACGCTCCGCCATGAATGCGCATCGAGCCGCTGTGCTGACGCTCGCCGAGTCGCTCGCTCAGATGCCACGAGAAGAACGCCAGTCCGCCTTCCGCGAACTGGTTGTTTCAGTGTTTGGCGAGCGCGCCGCGTTTGGTTTGCCCGGAGCCTCTAGGTCGCAAACTCCACGACCGCGTCCGCCCCAAAACCACGTCGCACTGGCAGCAGCTCTGCCAGTCGCGGCCTTACTGTTCAAGAAGGTGTTCTCATGATGCTAGGCCATAAGGAATCAGGCTACTTCGGCGCGATCGACATTCCGGCAGCCGGTATGGCAGGTAAGCGCAATCAGCTCCGCCGCGTCACGGGCCTCGGCGGGCCCCTGCGTGTCATGTTCACGCCGCGCTCTCGCCGCGACGGCAGAGTCGTATTGCAACTAGAGGTCTGGTCTGCGGGTAATCGCGTCGGGACAAAGCGGACAATTCTCGCCCCCGGCCAGTACGAGGCGTTCGTCGCGGACCCCAGCGCGTTCCTCTTCGGGTTCGGGGCGTCGATACGCGCGGGTGCTCAATCAAGTGGGCGAGGTCGGCGTCGAAGAATGATGGCAGGCATGGACGGCAAGGGCGGCAAGGGCCGCAAGCGCAGTCGCCGCCAGCGCCGCCGTGCTCGCCGTCGCCGACTGGGGCGCGGCGCACAAGCTCTCGGCCGTTCCGCAGCACGTGCTGGGCGCGTAGCGCAGGACGTAGGCGGGCTCGTCGAAGACGTTGGGCAGTTTGTCGACCGCAATGTCGGCCCCGGCCGCGACGGGACTCCCTCTCGTGACGACCGCTACGACTTGCCGCCACCATCGCGTGCCGCCGAGGGCGGCTCGGACACGTCCAAGTATCTCATCGCGGCGGGTGCGCTCGCTGCAGCAGCGGTGGCATTCACATGAACTTTCGAATCACATCGCGGCGAACGGGCAACGGCGGGGACGCCGTTGCACTGACGTTCGGCGACATGCCTTCAGTTGCCTACGTGGCCCTCGTGTCGCCAGGTGCGCAGGTTGGAGCAGGACTCGCTGAGCGAATTCGAGAGGAAGGGCTAGTCGTTGCAGCGACGGATGCCGACACCTCGACGTTCGACCTGATCGAGACTCTCACAGAACCCGAAGGCGGCATGGCCGGCAAACGCCGTCGCCGCCGCGCTAAACGCGTGAAACGCCGCGTGCGCCGAACGAAGCGCAAACTCCGGCGTACGCGCAAGCGACAGGCCCGAGCCAAGAAGCGTGGATGGAGACCGGGAAAGCTCATTGGTCGCGCTCGTCGCGCCCAACGCGTCGCCCGCCTGAAGGGCCGCGCCGGACGACTTAAAGCGCGCTCGAACCGACTCACAACGCTCACGACTCGAGCGCGCCCGACATCACGTCCCATTTCGCTACCGAAGGTTCCGTCGACAGGCACTCTGCGTGTCACAGCGCCGGCCGCGGGCCTCGTGATCGTCAACGGCAGCCCTGCGGGCCGCATCTTAGCGAACGGAAGTTCCGCATCGACACTCGGACCTGGTCGCTATGACGTGCGTATTCAATTCGACGACGGCACGTTGAGCGCGACGAAGACTGCGTTGGTACGGGTCGGCTCAGACACCGCGATCTCCGTTGAGGTCGCGGAACCGCAAACGATCGTCGCCGGCCCGCTGCAGTCGCCCTCAGCGCTGACCGCGGACCTGCCGGCGCAGGCGCTGCTCGACGACGCGTTCGACGATGACGGCGCAGAGTTCGAAGATTTGGACGTCCTCGACGACGAGTCTTCTTCGTCCGGCAACGCAGCGAAGTACGGAGCGGCCGCGCTCGCAGGCGTGGCTCTGTTGGTCGCGATGTCGTGAGCGCCTACATCCGCGACAGATCGTTGAGCGTGCCCGCCGAGCCGATGGCCGGCAAACGAGGCCGAAAGCGTCGAAGGCGGAAACGTCAGCGGCGCCTGAGTCGACGCATGCGCAAGGTCGGTGGCACGGCCGCGGTGCGCGAAAAAGGTGACGCATTGCTCGAGCAGGCTGCCCTCGTTGACGCGGGCACTCTCGAAACGAACCCAAACAACACAGCTCGCTTCGTCGGTGCCGTGGCTGTCGCAGGAGGCTTGCTATGGGCCGTTTCACAATAATGTCCGCTCTCGCCGCGTCCGCCTTCGCCCTTGGGCGTGCTTCCAAGCGCTGCCCGTCGGGAGACGCCCGCCCCGCAACCCAGAACATGGCTCGCGCGCTCCTGCAGGCGAACGAAGCGCTGGACCGGCTGGAGCCCGCCCTCATTCCGATTGCCGAGGGGCGAGGCATCCAGCCGCTCCTACTGGTGCGGGCACTCTCTTCTCTGTGAGGTTTGTATGAAATGGCTACTCTTGGGATTCTTCGTCGGCAAGCGATATGCCGAACGGCGTGCGGAGGTCACGCCCCTGCTGCCGCCCCCCGAAGCCACGCCGCTACCTGTGGTCGTGAGCTCGGACGAGATGGCGGGGCTGTTGCGTCTGCCTACCGTGCGGAGGGGCGTTGAGCGCATCGGCCCAGTGACCCAGCGCAGGAACTGCAGCTGCTATGAAGCGGTGGGAATGGCCGGCTCGTGCAGGTGCGGAGGGCGCTGTGGCAGTTAGCACAGAGACGCTGGTCACCTGTGCGACGGCGGCCGTCGTCGGCTTTGCGTGGGGGCGTTCGGCCGAACGCCGGGCTCTCCGTGCTCAGATCGCGCAGGGCCGCGTAGCGAGTGTCGACGACATTCGTATCCCGCTCACGGACACGCAGCGGGACTACGTTGAGGCGGTTCTCGATGCGGGTGGCGACGTGCTGCAGGCGCGAATCGGCAGCACAATCGAGCTGCTCGCGCGTGCCGGCGGCGACCGCTTCCAGCGTCTCTTCGATCTGGATGTGCTGACCGAGAGTGCCGCGCCCGCGCTGCCATCACCGTGAGGCTGAGCTACCGCGACCTGCACTGGGGCGCGACGCCGACCGGGCACGTCGGCCTCGCCTATCCGAGTGGAGACCGGGCGACGGTCGACGGTGAACTCGTAGCGATTTCGTACGTCGCAACGAAGGGGCCGAACAAGCGTCCCCAGGTGTTCCGCCACGCGTTCGAGCCCTTCGAAGGTCGCAGGGCGCATTTGCTACGCGCGACGCCCGGCTCAGTCCGGACCCCCGCTCTCGCGTCGCCGCCGGCCATTGCGCTCGGGCGTGTTGTTGATCTGGAACTCGCCGACGGCAGAGTCGTCTGCCCCATCGACTACTGGATCGTGACGGAGTCCGTGCCCGCGGCGACCAACGGCGGAACCGTTGTGCTCGCGTGCACGTACGGTCCGGAGTTGGCGATCGAGCATCGCTCCGACACCGCTGGCCGTCAGTTTCCATACATCACGGCGCACGGGATCGAGGGGTGAGCGGCACTGCGCCGTGCCAAAGCCGACCCCTGCGCCACACTCAGAAGCGTAACAAACGAGGTGCAGCATGAGCTGGACGAAGAGCATGTTGAAAACACGAATAACCAACCCCCCGAGCGGGCGGAGCACACCCATGAAGAAGAAGATTGGCGGCGTTGATGTCGCACAAGCAGGCATGCGAGCATCCGGCGTTCTCGCCGGTGGTGCAATCGGAGCGTTGGCCAACGGCCCGCTGAACACCTTCTACGACCAGATGCGTTTGTCGCAAAACGTAGAAGTGGGCGTTCGCGCTCTCATCAGTGCCGGGGCCGTTATCGTGGCCATGAAGTTCGGCGCCAAGACGAAGTTGCCCGTTGATGCGCTCGCGGCGGCGTTCGCCGGCAAGGTGTTTGGCGATGGCGTCGAAGAGTTGCTCGAAGCAGGAGCGGAAGACTCCGACGATCTGACACCAGCGGCGGGCATCCCCTACTTCGTCTCCGACGGGTCGTTCGATCAGCCGTCGCTCCCGCAGGAGTCGATGAGCGGCATCAGCGCAGACGTGCTCAGCGCGATGTCGACCGCTGACCCCTACGCGGTCGCGTACGCCTAGAGCGCGCTACCCCTTCGGCACACCCCTTTCGGCGCGCCCCTTACCGGGCGCCCTAATCCTGAAAGAATACGACGCCCACGCGGGCTTACGGAGACACCTATGACGAAAGCACACAGCCACCAGCAGGCAAACAAGATCGCGGCACTCATGCAAGAGGCGAACGACGCGGGCGAGACCATCAGCCGCCGCATCTACTACGACCGCATCCACCTCGGCGGCTACGTCGACAAGGAGGGTTTGCTGAAGTCAGCGCCGATCAAGTTGTTCCGCACTCGCGAGGGAACGATCGGCAACGGGTTCACTCGCAACCTGACCCCCGCGGACACCAGCGTCGAAGAGGCCGACGGCAAACTTGCGTCGGGCACGCGCTTCGTTGCGGACTCGGTCGGCATCTACATCGACGAAGCCATGCCGGAGTGGCTGAGCAATGCCGTGCTCAACTACGGCACCATCACGCGCCAGATTGGCGCGAACCGCTACCAGAAGCTCGGCAAGACCTTGCTGTGGCCGACCGGAGAATTCGGTGTCAGCGGCGGCAACGGCAACGCGCAAGGCGCCTCGGACTCGCAGAACGGGTCGGGTCGCATGAAGATGCTGCCGGCTGCCGCGCCGCTCATCTTCTTGCCGGACAATACCATCGACATGGAGCTCGAGGTGCACACGCCCGTCTACGTGACGGCCGACGGGAAGGCGCTCACGGCCAGCAACGTCATTGACCGCAGCGGCACCCCGCTCGAGTCAGTGATGAAAGGGTCGTACTCCGCCAACCAGCGCGAGATCTGCGGGTGCGTGCACATGTTCATGGAAGGCTGGGAGTTCAGCAAGGGCGCCTAGCGCCCACCGCCTCTGCTTAGAGAGGCAACCGTCTCGCGGCCCTTCACCGGGTCGCGCGACCCTTCACGAGCGTAGCGGAGCAGCAATATGAACCCCTTATACACGCCAGAAGAGAACCAAGCACGCGCGGCGATGCTCGCGGGCCGCCTGAACCTTACGGAGTTGGCTGGCAACGGCGATCGCCAGGTCGTCGTTGCTCCGGCAGCGCTCAGCCGCGCAACCGCCGCCGCTACTCGCAGCTTTCAGCTCTCGGTTGAGATTCCTCCGAAGTCGAAGCTGCGCGGGATGTCGGCGACCATCCGGCTGCTGCGTTTCGATGACTGGGAAGACGACACTGTCTTCGCTCCGTCGACTGACGAACAGCAATCAGGCGGGTTCAATCCGCTCGACTTCATTGAGGTCAAGCTGATGCGTCGCAACCGCGCACTGACACGCGGAAACGATGACTTCGTGCCACTATCGCTTCTCGTCGCTCACCCCGAGTGGTTCGTCGAGGTGTTCGAGCAGCAGGAAAAGCTCACTTTCGAGGGTCGGGTAGCCGAGAGCGTCTCCGTCATGGACGGGCTGTACGTCTCCTGGATGGTTGACCTTTGACGCAGTCCTGCCCGCTTGAGCTTACGCTCGGCCCGAATGCTCCTGCTCGAGTGTTTGAGCTTGTCGACGTCGTAGTTGGGGACGGCAGCCCCAATATCGTGCATGGCGCGCACGCGATCGTGCGCGTCGAGGTGCTTACCAGCCCGGACACATTGGCGGGCGTACAGTTGCATCCGTTTGAAGTGCAGCTCGTCGCGCGCAGTCCTCTCGGTGACGCCGTTCTCGCCAGCCAGGCAATCGACCTAGTGGCACAGACGTCACCGGTTGTTTCACTTTTTGCCGAGGTCCTCGTTGGGCGCGTCGGCGTCCGCTTGGCCCATCGGTCAGGCGACACTTCAGCCGTTACCGTCCGTGCGACGGCGGCGCTTCACACAGGTAGAGCAGCATGACAGCATACAAAAATCGCCCTTCCGATCTCGGCGCACCCGGCGTCTACGGCTACCAGCTCTCGAGCGGATTCGCGGGGCTCTTCGTCCGCAAGAACGTGGACCCATCGAACGCCGATTTTGAAGTGCTTCAGCCGGCCAAGCTGGAATCGGACACCTCTTACTCCCTGATGCTCTTCTGCTCAGACGCGCCGCAGGTTCTCGCGCAGTACGAGTGTGCGGGAGAGTGCTTCGTTGGCGCCGTGCTCGTCAGCCAGGGCTCTACCGGGACCGGCTATGCGACGCTCGCCAGTGTGCCTGATGATCTGACGGACACGAATGTGGTCGCCCAACCCAACGGCATCGGTGACTTGTGTTCGGTGAACATCAACGACACTGGGGCGGCGCCCGCGTATCACGCGATTCTCAAAGTGCCGAAGGGAATGCTGTATCTCGCAGAGGCTGACGGCGCCGCCATTCCGGTGCATGGCTTCGTGAGCTTCAACTGCGCATCGCCGTACCCGGCGGGTGAGGCCTACGGCGCGCACGTCGACGGACAGGTCACAACGTACCACATGCCGATTGTCCTCGGCGCCAAGAGCTACACCGACGAGATCAAGGCCAACAACAACCTGATCACCTACGGCGCAATCACCTACCGCGTGGTGGGCTGCTACGACGTCGACTAGTGGGGAGCCGCCTCAACAGATTCGCTCCGGTCCTGTGGCCGTCGGCGGAGCTCGCGCGGCTCCGCGTCGGTGGCCAGATTGAGGCGGTCGGTCGTACCTACTCGACAGAGTCAGCCGCGCGGGCGTCGGCGACGCGCATCGGGAAGACTCTCGGGGAGGACACGCCGGTCGAGGTTGTCGTCGTCGAGCTGGACGCGGAGAACAACATCGTTGCGTTCTCCCGTCGCTCGGCGCTCGAGCGGGTGGCGAACCCGTCGAAGAGTGAAGCGAAGCCGTGTGTTGCGCCCGACGAGGCGACGCGCCTGCTCGAGCAGTTGGCGCGCGAGCACGGGTGTACGACGCAACAGTTGGTTGCGGCCCACCGGAAGTCGCATCGAGCTAGCGCTCCAAAGCGCGGGCCCGTCACCGCTGTGGCACGTCCCGCGGCGAACGCGCCCTTGCTGGGCGTCGCGCTCGATACGGAGGCGGCGCTCCGCCGTGAGGCCCAACCCGCCGTGGCCCAGTTGGACCGAGAGGCTGTGCAGGCCCATGCGTCACAGATTGCCGCACGTCGTGTCGATCGCGCAGATGCGCACGTCGTCGTGTATGCACTCGACGACGGTACGTTCGTCTTCGACGCGGGCAAGTCGCTTGAACGGCTGATGAAGCCGCCCGCAGGGTTCGAGAAGTCCACCCGCGTGGTTCTGCCTCCGATCGTGAGCGGCGACGACGAGCAGGATGCCGCGCACTCGCAGCTCTTTTGCACACTGGCAGACGGGTTCTGTGGCGAGATGTCGATGACGGCTACGCGCAAGCTCTCGGCCGAATTCGCCGCTTCTGTGGCCCGGCCCCCGGTGCAGCCGAAGGCACGAACGTCGAAGCTGAAGCCCCAAACGAGAGCCTCAGAGGCGAAGGCTCCACCGAAGAGCATGACGGCCGGCGTAAAGCCGAAGGCGAAGCCATCGCCGAAGCTGAAAGAGGAGCTGGGGCAGACGAAGGGCAAGTCAGTGACCGCAGTAAAGCCGAGGCCGTCGAAGGCGAAAGCGCCTGCGAAACCGAAGAAGGCGAACAAGGCGAAGAAGCCGAAGCCCGCCGCGGACAACGTCGTTACTCTGCCTACCCGCTCAGCCCCCCCGCCGGTCGACTTGAATCTCGTCAGCAACGCTCTGTTGCTGACGGACAAGTCCTTCAACGCGACGAAGGGGGAAGAGGTAGCATGGGCGCTGCAGAATGCTGCGAAGGCCTACACGTCCGGCAGAAAGGCTGGGTTGGACGAAGTTCTTGCGGAAGCGCAGGCGCTCCGAGAGGCGCTCAATGACCGGCCAGATTTGGCCGACGAAGGCCTACTCTTCTCGGCGATGGACGTCGGCAGTATGGGCGTCGCGTCGACCCTCGCCAAGCTCGGCATCGTGCCGAATTGGCTGAACGTGGTGCGCGTCGTGAACAGCGTGCGCTTCCTCGCGAACGCCGACGGCGGTGGCGGCGTAAATCTGCACCACCTCTCGTTCCTCGCCGAGCTGCTCGCCGCATGGCGAAACAGCGAGAAGGCGCTCCCCGCCACTATCGTGCCTTTCCCCGGTGCCGCTGACCTTGAGCCGGACGTTGCGAAGCTGAAGCAGGAGTTGCTGAAGCCCCTAACCGCCGAGGAGCTGCAATTCGCGCGCGAGTTGCGCGATGAGTGAGCTCGCTCGCATCCTCGCGGAACGGCGACTCGCCGCAAGTGGAGCCAGTGACGACGGGAGCCTCTTGGCGACCGTGGCGCAGCACATCGAAGTAGAGCTGCGCAGAAGCGCGGCCGAGTTCTGTACGCCCTGCGCGAGTGTAAGCCCTTTTGAGCGTGGCACGGTCACGTCAGCCAGGGGGCGAGCCGTGCCCGTCCTGTGGGGCTCGATCGCGTCGCTCTACGTGCCGACGTCGAGGGGGCTGAAGACGCTGCGGGTGCGCTACGCGCTGGTCGACGAAGGCGACGTCATCGCCTCTCACGACCCGATCAGCTTCGAAGCGACGGCGGAGTACCCACAAGAGCTACAAGAGCGCGACTACACCAACGACGCCAGCGAGCAGCTAAAAGTTCGTTCCCAGGAGTCCGGATTCGAGGCTGCGCTCGTCGCGAACAGCAACCCCGACGCGGTGAACGGGCCGCCAGTCGTCGACCCGGCGCTGCTGGTATTGGGAGGGAACTCGCGCGCAATGACAGTGCAGCGGGTGATGAGGAACGAGCCTGCACGCTACACGACGTTCCTTGCGAGCGCGTTGCGGTCGCACTGCTCGTCGCTTGGGCTCGACGGCGTCTCAGGTGACGAGCTCGCGGGCAAGATGCTGATCCGCGTGATTCAGGACGAAGGTGCCATCGACCGCAAGTCGATCAGCGCACTCCTAAACCGCTCTCTCACTCAGTCGATGCAGCGAGCCGCCGGCGCGGTGTCGCTTGGCGCTCGGCTTCCCGTCGAACTCATCAAACTGCTAGCGACCCAACTCGACGAGCAGGGGACGCTGGCCGAGGTTGTTAGCCGGTCGGAGCGTAGCGTCGTCAAGATGCTCCGCCGCGCGGACATCATTACTTCTCGCAACCAGTCGACGTATGTCGTCGAGCGCCGAGGTCGCGAGGCGCTCACCCGAGCGGGCCGCGATCTTGTCGTCGACGCAATCCTCGGCGCCGTGGTCGGTGACAAAGCTCTCCTCGCCCAACTCGAAGGCCGCACCGTCATCGCGCTCGAGCGCGCCGCGCCAGTGCTACTCGCAATCGAGGCGGCGACGGCGGGGGAGGGCGGGCAGTTCGAGTTCGGCTTGCTCGAAGACGTTCGTGCGGCTCTGCGTGCATGGGTCCCGATTCAGGGGGCGTCTGAGGCCGAGTGGCGCGCGCACTGGGGCAACGGCACGTTGTTCGACCCCGGTGGCGCTCCGGACATCAAAGCGAGCGCGGCAGCGATGCTGCACTGGTGGTGGGCCAACCACCGTCGGCCAGCCCAGCTCGCCAAGGCGCTGCTTGAATACTACCGCGCCATTCCGGCGCAGTTTCGAGGTGAGCCAGGACTCTTCGCTCTCTCGGCGGCCGAGGTGCGCTCCGGCAAGCTCGACGGCCCCGGGTTGCGTGAATTCGCCTTGGCGATTCCGCGCGCCCATACAATCGAACGAGGCGCAGACTATCTCGCGAAGGGTGGCACACCATGAAGTTGCTCGGCACCGTTCAGGGCCTGTGGGATGACGCGATGGCTTGGCGCACGCGCGCGGGCAGTCTTCTGATTGGATGGTTCACCGGTTCGCCCTCTGGTGACGCGGTCGAGAGCCGCAAGAACGGGCTCGCTGTGCACGCAGGGGGCCGCGAGTACGCACCCCTCGCGCTCGCGCTCGGCGCGCCGGCAGAGGCCTACGACGTGCTCGCGAACGCTCAGTCGGCAGCTGCGTTGTTGCGGGAGAATGGGGTGCGTGTTCCGACGCTCAGGCTCCGCGCGTCGCATGTAGGCAGCGCGGCCGAACTCACGCGATACGTTCGAGACGCCGAGCGTGACGTGCTCACGCGCGACACACCGGCGTCGATCGCGCGTCTGCGTTTTCTGCGCAGTCTGACACCCGGCACCAGGCGAGCAAACCCGAGCGCCGGTATCCCGGCGATTGCGCGAAAGCTGCTAGAGCGCCGCATCGAAGCCCTCGCATCGGGCTCGCCCCGGGAAGAGCGCGCGGCCGCCGTTGTGCGCGAGCTAGGCGCGGCTGAGCGGGAGAAGCTCTATGCGTCCGCCGCAGAGACGTGGGCAGACGACCTCGAAACAGTGCTGACTGTGCCGACGGGTGCGGCGGCACAGTCACCAGAAGGCGTAGCCGCGTCGCTCGCGGACGAGTTGGAGTGGAGTGCGGAGCCCGTCGCTACGGCTGTTGAGCCCGAACCTGATGAGACACCAGCGGGAGCCACCGTGACAGAACTAGTGCCGAGTGTGCGAATCGAGGCGATCATCGCGCAACGCGAGAGGGTGGTCGAGCGGCTGCAAGGTTGGCGTGCCGAGGCGGTCGCAATCGACGAGTTGATCAAAGACATCGACATCCGAATACGGCCGGACGATAGCCCTCTCGGCTTCGGGGGCATCGTGCGCGGCGATTCGGCGACCAGATACCCGGTGTCCGAGATCCTCCGCAGCTCGTTCGTTGAGAAGACGGTTCGCGCGTTCGACAAGAACGTATGGGATTTTCTCATTCAGAAGTCGGGCGTGTGGTCGCTCATGGACGCGGCACGAAAGAAGTCGTGGCGGGAAACGCTCGAAGCGAACGAAGCGCC
>JBLFZA010000152.1:0-10966 GCA_047610025.1 Bradymonadia bacterium
CGCCTGGCGAACGAGCGCGACGTCGCGGCCGGCCATCAAAAAGGCCTCGCGCCTAGCTTTCTTGATCGCCTCACGCTGACCCGCGATCGCGTCAACGCGATGGCACGCGCCGTCGACCAGATCGCCGGCCAGGATGACCCCATCGGGCGAATCGAGCATCACGCGGTGCAGCCCAACGGGCTATCGGTGGCGCGCGTGCGGATTCCGCTCGGTGCGATCGCGGTCATCTACGAAGCCAGACCGAACGTGACGAGCGACGCAGCGGCGCTCTCGATTCGCTCAGGGAACGCCATCGTCTTGAAGGGCGGCTCAGACGCGCAGGAGAGCAATAGCGCCATAGGCGACGTCGTGCGGCGCGCGGTCGTGGCGGCAGGGTTGCCTGAGCACGCTGTTCAGGTCCTCGCGCGAGGCCCGCGAGAAGACATTCGGGCGCTCGTCCAGTTCGACGACTGTCTTGATCTTGTTATCCCCCGCGGCGGCGAAGGTCTGATTCGCGCCGTCACGGAAGCGAGCCGCGTGCCCGTGATTCAGCACTATAAAGGCGTTTGTCACGTTTACGTAGATCGGGCCGCTGACGTCGATCGCGCGCGCGCCATCATCTTGGACGGGAAGGTGTCACGACCGTCCGTCTGCAACTCCGTCGAAACCGTACTCGTTCATGCGGACATATCGGAGCGCTTCGTGCCCAGCATCGTGGCTTCGCTCCACGATTCGGGTGTGACCGTGCATGGTTGCGAGCGCAGCCGAGCTCTCGGAGGCGACCGCGTTGTCCCCGCGAGGCTCGAGGATTGGGCGGCGGAATACCTGAGCCTCGACGTCGCGCTGCGCGTGGTCGATAGCTATGACGCCGCCGTGAACCATATCGCCGAATACGCCAGTGACCACACCGAGGCGATCGTCACGCAAGATGTCGACACCGCCGATGCCTTCGTGCGCGACGTGCGTTCGAGTTGCGTGATGGTGAACGCCTCCACGCGCTTTGCTGACGGCGGCGAGCTCGGTCTTGGCGCAGAAATCGGCATCAGCACATCACGCCTGCACGCCTACGGGCCAATGGGTGCGAACGAGCTAACAACCACGCGTTTCGTGGTCCGCGGCAGCGGGCATACCCGAGGATAGCGCATGATGCTCGGCCGCCATCAGACATTTGGGTCTTGCAAAAGGCAGCGATGAGCGCCATCCAACCTCACTTATCCCCTTTGACCCGCCGCGATCCCTCGTGACAAACGCCCCCGAAATCAAGCCGCTCCGCGAACCGACTATCGATGTCGACGCCCTCGCACTGGCCGTCGCCGAGGCGTGCTGGGAACGGAAGGCCCACAATGTTCGCGTCATCGACGTGCGAGGAATCGCCTCCTACGCCGACTATCTCGTGATTTGTCACGGAACGAGCGAGCGCCACGCGTCCACCATCGCCGACTTTGTCGTCGAGGACCTGCGCCCTCTCAAGATTCGTCCAAAGGGACGGGAAGGGTTCCGCTCCGGAGACTGGCTTCTCGTCGACTTTGCGGATGTCGTGCTGCACGTCTTCGCTGATGATGCCCGCGCTCACTACGCTCTCGAGAGCTTGTGGAGCGATGCTCCCCGCGTGGAAATCGAGGCGCCGGAAGGCACCGAGTTTCCTGAGGAAGAAGTCTTCCGCGGGTGAGGCTGTTCATCGTCGCTGTCGGGCGAGTCCGGGACAAAAACATGCGCGCGCTTATCGACGAGTACGCGAAGCGCATGACGCGTTACGGGAAGCTCACCGTTGTGGAAGTGAAGGAGGCGAAGTCGGCCCCGGATCGAGCCACAGCTCAGCGGCAAGAGTCTGAAGCCCTCCTGCGCGCCTGCCCGGCCTCTGCTGTCCGCGTCGCTCTTGATGAGCGTGGTGTTGAATGGTCGAGCGCTGCGTTCGCCGCCGCCCTCGAAGCGGGCGCCGTGGCGGGGCGTGGCGACTGGGCATTCTTGCTAGGCGGCGCAGAAGGGCACAGCGATGAACTTCGTGCTCAGTGCAAGCACGTCTGGTCGCTCTCGCGCCTGACCTTTCCGCACGAGCAATGTCGTCTGATGCTGATCGAGCAGCTCTACCGAGCTCAGACGATCCGCGCCGGCGAGAAATACCACCGAGAAGGATAGCCAGCGGGCAACATCGGCGCCGGGCGCTCGACAACCTTTGACAGCCCTTCCCCCTGTCACGGTGAGTCCATGAGCACGCTTCCTTCGTTTCTCGGCGCCGCCGTCGAGGCCTTCACGAGCCTTCTGTATCCAGCGCGATGTGCGTGTTGCGGATGTTTCCGCGATGGAGAGCCCATCTGCACTTCGTGCATGGGCACGTGGCGACTTCGTCACGAGAACGCGGTCGAAGAGACCGTCGCGTTCGTCGTCTCCGACTGGGAGAGCCCCACGAAAGATGCGGTTCGAGCGCTGAAGTTCAATCGAGAGGGCTGGCGCGGTGCGCCCCTCGGCGATGAGTTGGCACGCCACGCCGCGCATCGATTGGGAGAGCTTCGCGGCATCCTGCCGGTACCCGTTCACCGGGTTCGGCTGCGAGAGCGCGGGTTCAACCAGTGTGACCGGCTGGCGCGAGGTGTCTCCCGACGTTTGAAGGTCCCGATCTTCAACGTCCTTCATCGGTGCGACCAGCAGCGACAGAGCGAGCTCACGAGTGAGGCTCGCGCGGAGGTTCAATTCAGGTGCGATCCGATCCCGCCCGGGCGCTATGTCATTGTCGATGACCTAATCACGACAGGTCATACGCTGCGTGCGTGTGCGCACGCTGCGGAGGATTCTGGCGCAACAGAAGTGATCGGATTGGCACTTTGTCGTGCGGCACGCCGAAGTGACTGAGCGCGAGTAGCGCGGTCGGCTTGACGCTCTGATGCCTGCGTTGGTACGGTCGGGGCCTGTTGCGGCGGCATCGCTGCCCTGCCCTCAAGACAGTGGCACATGGGCCTCAGTCAACTCATCGCGCCGGCCGCTCTCGTGGCCTTCTCCTGCCTCGCCGTATTGTGCCCGGCCAACGACGCCTTTGCAGGCGGCCGGACAGATGTGGTCGACGCGTTCGCGCCCGGCAACCCATTCGATTTTCACATCGAACCGAGCTTCCGACAGCACATCGAACGCAGCACTATCGTGCGCGAATCCCCTGGAACGCTTCAGCGTTCAGGCTGCGACGCCGGCAGTTCGGAGGCACGCTGCAATGAGGCGGCCACGGAGATTGAGCGCGAGCTCGATTACCGCCGGGTCTTGAACTCGCTTGATATCGATCTGCAATTCGGCTTGCACCGAAACTTGGAGTTCCACGTCACGCTGCCAATTGTGATCAGCGATACGCGGACATTGGAGTTCGCGGATGGGGTTGGACCGGACAACTCCACCGTCGATCCGGCGTCCGATCGAATCAACAGCGACTTGAACTCCTCTGCGGCTAGCGACGAGTTTCTCACCTATCGCTACTTCGAGGTTCCTAGCGACGGCAAACGTCGCAGTGGTTTCGGAGATCTCGTCGTCGGGTTCAGCTATGCGCCCCTTGACCAAGAGCGGAATCCTGCGACGTCGAACCTCCGTCTTCGGCTCGACTACCAGCTGCCGAGCGGGCGGGTCGCGCGCGGGGACAACAAAGACGTCGGTAGTGGCGTTCATGAGATTCGTTTCTCAATGGCCGCGAGCCGCGTCTATCGCGAAGTTGTGGAGCCCTACTTCGAGTTCGGAGCGGTTCTGCCGATCGCCGGTGGGAACAGTCTCTTCGCGGGTAGGAACAACAACAGCATCAACCAAGCCCCTGGTGCACGCTTCGACGCAGCGATTGGAAATGAGTTCATCCTGTTCGACGATCCGAACTCAGGCCAGCGCTATGCAGTGCTCTTGGGCGTAGACATGGGCTACACGATCCAGGGGCGAGACTACTCGCCTCTCTTCGATGCCCTTGGCGGCTCAAGCTGCAATGGTCTCACCGCTGCAGAAGCTGGATTTCCGAACGGAACGACTGGCAACGCATATCGACCAGACCCCTCCATCGGAGCCGACAACGCGGCCTGTGCGTGGGTCGTCCAACAGCCCGGCAACGTCATTGACGACAGCCTCGGCGACCGCGGTCAGTGGGCCTACGCACACGACGGAATCACCGACATTGAGGGATTTGCGCGGATCGGAGGTCATGTCGGCCTCGATCTGCAGTTCAGCCCCTACGTCGCTTTCCGTTTCGCGACCGTTCTTCGATGGGAGTCCCCGCACTTCCTGAACTTCGCGGACGCCGGCCGCGACGCTAACCAAAGCGGAGTCGTTGAACTTTCGCCAGTGACCGATGGTGGCGAGTCCGTCGAACGGAACCCGAACTACAACCTCACGATGGACCCTGTCGGCCGACGGTTCCGCGTGGAGAACAGTCTCATCATCGACTGGAATGCGACGCTCGCCTTCCAGTTCTGAATCAGGCGCGTGCCGTGAGGGCTACTCTTCGCGTGCCGCCACAATCCGCCCATAGAGATCAGACGGGACGCTTGGCAAACGCGCTTTAAGAACGCGCACGATGTCTCGCGTGCTCAGGCTCGTCGTGCTGAGCTCGGCTACCCACGCATCCACCTCTTCGAGGTCTGCCGCCGGCTCCTCCGCCGGAGCCAAGCCGATGACACATTCGCCGCGCAGCGAGTCTCGCGAGCGCAGCTCGCGGACGACATCAATGGCCGTGCCGCGGACAAACTCCTCGAACTTCTTGGTGAGTTCTCGCCCAAGCGTGACCGGTCGCTCCGGCGCTAGTTCAGCGATCACGTCGAGCATCGCCACGGCGCGCTGCGGACTCTCGTAGAACACCGTCGTGCCGCTGTACGCCAGCCACTCTTCGGCGAGCTCGCGCCTCGCCTTGTCTTTTCGCGGCGCGAAACCAACAAACTGAAATCGATCCGTCGGCAGACCACTCGCACAGAGAAAGGCGACGACGGCGGATGCGCCAGGTACCGGCACCACTCGAATGCCGGCTCGCACAGCGTCTCGAACGAGCGCGTAGCCTGGATCCGAGATCGCGGGAGTACCCGCGTCCGAAATCAGCGCCAACGAGGCGCCTTCTCCCAACCTGTCCACCCACTTTGCGCGCACCTCAGCAGAGCTGTGGTCGTGGTAGGCAGAGAGCTTCGCCTCGATGCCCGCGTGGTTGAGCAGCGCTCGCGAGTGCCTCGTATCTTCCGCCAACACAACATCTACGGAACCCAACACCTCAACTGCTCGAGGTGTCAGGTCCGCTAGATTGCCGATGGGCGTCGCGACGACGAAGAGCGTCAATTGCTGCCGTGAGCGACTCCGAATGCCCTGCGCAGCTCGAAGTACTCATCGGAGATGCTGAAGAGGATCAGGTCCCCGACCTTCTCCTTGCGAGACGCCTTGCCGATCTTCTGCTTGTCGTCCTTGATACACGCGACAGCGGCGCGGGCATCTCCGCAGAAGAGCAGGCCGACGCGGCTCGCGAACATATCCATGTCACGCAGCCAAGCCGAGAGGTCCGGGTTTCGCTCCTCCCGACTCATCTCTCCGATGGCCTGACGAACCTTGCCCTGTTCGATCTCCGGCATGTCTTGGATGTCGTACGCATAGCGCTTGATGGCGTCTTCGTTGCTCGGGTCGCCAATCTGCTGCGTGACGAAGGCATAGGCAGCGAAGAAGAACGTCTTCAGGAAGTGCGTATCGGGGAATGCGCTAGCGAGATAGGCCTCCGGGCGCATCAGCGCGAGCGTTCGACCCACCTGGAAGAGCAGCTCCCGCGGAGACTTGCCGCTCAACATGTCGTTGCCTGCGACGATCGCCATCGGGTCCACATTTGCGTTCGAGAGTCCAGACCACTCTGGCTTCTTGTAGACCGCAACCGGGCCAAGCGCTGTCTTCTCGGAGACCAGCTGCACGGCCTTCACCAGCGCGAGTTCTGGGCTCAGCTTGTCGCTGCGCTTGTTCACGTTCCAGTTCTTCCGGAGGTCGAGTGAGAACTCCGCGCGAAGGTTCGTGGCGATCGTCTCGAAGATCGACGCGAGCGCGGTATCCAATTCTGTACGACGCAAACGCGCCCAGTGCTCGGGCCGCAACGTGCCCGAAAGCGTCGCAGGGGCACCGCGCAGGCGCTGCTTGTAGAACTCTTCTTCTTCGGGCGTCGCCTTCTGCAGCAAGCACAGCGCCGAAGCCATGCACCACGCCTTATCTTCTTCGCCGGCGCGCGCGTAGCTTCGGAACAGCGCCCGATAGCTATCGATGCGGAAGGGACTCGTCTTGAGCAAGCGTCGGTGTTGAATCACCAGTCGTTCGGGCTCGGCTCCTGAGCGCTCTAACAACTCGGTCAGGATGGTGAGCAAGACCTCGTCGCTCGGAGCGAGTTGCGCAGCCGCCTCGTACGCGGCGATCGCGTCATCTGGACGTTGCAGCCGGCTCCGGTAGATTTCTCCCAAGTTCTTCAGCAGCATGACATGCAGCTGAGCGAATTCATCCGTGCCGGACTTCATCACGCGCTCGATCATGCGGCGGTAGTTCTGCTGCAGCGCGGTCCAGTCTCTGGATGCGGTGAGCAAGTGATCGATCGCCTCGAACGCCTCAAGGTAGCCGACCTTCGCATCAAGTGCTTGGTTGAAGAAGCTGATCGCGTCATCCTTCTCGCCAAGCTCGTCCCTGAAGATGGCCGCGATCGTGAAGCACAGCTTCGCCAATCGATCCGGCTCTTCCTCTAAGCGGGCGAGCTGCCCAAGGACTTCCGTCGCGCGACGGAAGTTGCCGGTCTGCATGAACACCTTCAACAGGCGGTCGAGCACGATCTTTGAGGACGCGTCGAGTTCAACGGCTTGCCGGTACACCAACTCGGCCTCTTCCAAGTTTCCGAGATCCTTGTAGCTGTCGCCGATATCGATCAACAGCGCGAGCCGCTCCTGCGTATCAGGAGTGATGTCGAGCAAACGACGCTTGGCATCAACAAGAGCCGCCTTATCCCCCTGCGCTTCGACGATTGTCAGCACGGCGCGGAGCGACGGTTCGTGACGGTTGTCGATGTCCAGCGCCGACTCAAACATTCGTCGCGCTGAGGCCGCGTCGCCGAGTTCGGACTTCAGAACACCCGCTTGGTAGCAACACGCGACGGACTGCTCAGGCGTCAGTCGCGCGGCATGAACCTCGAGAATTTCCACCGTCAGTGCGTAGGCTTCCTCACGGTCGCCACGTCGGGCGTGTCCTCTCGCCGCGCCAAGTTGCGCCTCGAGATGTTGCGGCTCGTGGTGGAGCGCCTGCTCGAAAGCATCGGTCGCTGGGTCAAGGAACCCGAGGTTCTCCAGCACCACGCCCTGCCTGGTCCATTGCTCCGTCCTCTCCTCATCCGTGTATTCTCGGGAGTCATCGCCAAGGACAAGTTCGAGCAGCGGCTTGCACCGCACCCAATCTTGGTCGTCGTACGCCATGTCGATCAGCGACGAGGCCGCGGGGATGTACCGTTCATCAAGCGCGACCGCCTCTTCGAACAACTCGCGGGCACGCACGCGGTTATCGAGAGCGTCGCGGTTAACCCCCGCCATTCTCATCATCACCGGCGCCCGATCGGGCAGCGCGGGTGTGAAGTCGATTTGCGACTGCTGCATCGAGACGACTTCATCCCAACGTTCCTGGTCGACGTAGAGGCCTTCAAGGGCCTCCATCGCTGGCAGGAATGACTCCTCGATTCGCAGCGCCTGCTGCCAACGCTGCTCCGCGCCAGTTGGGTTCTGAAGATGTTCGTTGAACAACCGCCCTACGCGGTAGATCAAACGGGTTTGGGGTCCCGGCTCCTCACCCACCGCCGCGAGTCGCTCGTACATCTCCACCGCTTCCGCGAAGTGCTGCTCACTCTCATACAGCGCACCCAATCGCGTGAGTGAGTCCGTGTGCTCAGAGTCCAGCTCGAGCACGCGGCGGTATGTCGCAATCGCCGCCGGAGCGTCATCCAGCTGATCAACCTGCGCCTCTGCGATACGCGTCAACACCGCGCATTTATCGGGCGTCGCTTGAACCGCCTCGACGTGCCGTTCAAGTGTGTCGATCAGCTCTGGGAGGCGCTCTTGGTCAGTGAAGATCCGTTCCAGCGATTCAATCGTCTCCAGCCGGTGAGGCTCTAGATCGAGAACCTGATTGAGACAATCGACCGACCGGTCAATGTCGTCAAACTGCGTCTCGTGCACGAGCGCCTGAGCGGTAAACACACGGATCCGAGACTCCGGATCCTGAGTGAGCATAAGCTTGTTATCCAGCACCTCAAGGAACCGGTCCCAGTCGCCGAGTTCTGCGTAGAGGCTCTCCAGCGCGTCAAGTGAAGGAGCGTGATCGGGTGACAGCGACAACACCTCATGGAACGCGTCGACTGCGCGCTCATCTTCGCCCAGTTCGTCCCGCCAAACCTCCGCGATTCGGAACCGGTAAGCGACCAATACGTTCTGCTCGTACGTCGTCTCGGCCTTGCGCTCGAGGATGTCGATGAGCTCACGCCACTGTCCGGTCTCCGCGTAGATGCGCTCGAGCGCGGCGAGCGACTCCGTATCCGTCTCGTCGATACGGAGCGCCATTTTGTACGCTTCGATCGATTCGGGCACGTTCTGCAGCTTCTCTTCCAACAACGCGCCAGCGCGTCGATAGAACCTGACTTGCTCCGCGACGTCGAAGGTGAGCCCCGCGCGGCGCTTGAGAACGCCAACGAGCGACTCGTGGTCCTCGGTGCGCTGATAGATCGACTCCAACGCCGTCAGCGCGACCTCGTTCTCCGAGTCCAGCGTGAGCGCCTTGTCGTAATAGACTTCCGCCATGTCAGGGGTGTTCAGCCCCTCGTCCTGAAGCCGGCCGACAGCCAGCAGCAGCGGCAGGGTCGCCTCTTCACCGTGCTCGGGATCCGACGCGACGTTCGCGATCACGTCGCGATAAATCTGCACCAGCTCTTCTTCTTTCTCCGCAGAAGCGGCCAAACGCTCCAACTCAGCGCGCACCTCTTCATCGAGCGGAGCCTCGGTCAGCGCCTTGCCCATAATGAGGAACGCCCCATCTGCGCGGCCGAGTTGTTGTTCATACAGCGCGGACGCCCGGCGCAGCCCCTCGAGTCGCTCCCACGACTCCTCCATGACCTCGAGACGATCGAGATGCAGACCAGCGAGGGACTCCCAACTCTCCGTCTGCCGATACAACGCCTCCAGCGCTATCGCCGCGTCCGTATCTGCCAAGTCAAGGTCAAGGACGCGCTCGAACGCCTCAGTTGCCTTGTGTGGGTCCTGCAACTGGTCGCGCCACAAGCCTCCACAGCGCTTGAGGTAGTTCAGCGTGTCTGACTCCTCTTCGCTGATCGCCGCGCGTGCCTCGAGCACTTCAACGAGTGGCGCCCACTGCTCGCCCTGCTGGTACAACTGCTCCAGTCGCTCCAACGACTCAATGTCGTTCGTGCGCCGTGCTCGGACTGCCTTCCAGGCTTCAATAGCGAGCGACGGTTGCCCGAGCGTGTCGGTGTAGATGCTGCCGAGCTGCTCGTAGACAGCCGCCTCGTCCGCCTCTGGGATGAGTCCCGCTGCCAGCAATTCGGTCAGGACGTTCGCCAGAGCGGCGAAATCGGACACGCGCTCGTACAGGTCTCGCAACGCTTGTAGTGCGCGAGGTTCCGAGGGAGCGAGGGAGCGCACTTGGAGTAGGCGCTGAATCGCCATATCCGGGTTATCGAGTTGGGTGCTCCACAGAGCACCAGAGCGATGAAGCAGCTCTACCTTGGTCGCGTCGTCCGTCTCCAACTCGACACGCTTGTCGATCACGTCGACAAGGTCCATCGGCTGGTCGGTCTGCCCATACAGCTGGATCAACGCGTCGAGCGCCTCGACGTCTTCCTGTCGCTCCATACGAACAGACAGCCACAGGTCGATGCCGTCGTCCGGCCTGTCGAGAGGACCGGCGGCCAGACGCGCCATGAGCCGCGTGGTCTCCAGGCGCTGAAGCGCATCGCTCGAGGCGCTCTGCACTTGCTCGTACACATCGAACAAGTCGGACCAACGCTCCGCGTCGGTGTAGAGCGAGATCAACGCGTTTTGTGCCTGGTTGTGCGTTGGGTCGAGTTCCAACACCTCGTGGAACGTGTCTCGCGCCGCGTCAAAGTCGCTAAGTCGATCGCGATAAGTCGCCGCTTGTCGGAACGCGAGCGCCGACTGTTCGGTCGGGTCGTAGACCACCTCACGCAGTCGACCCACGATCTCCACGTTGTCTTGCCACCGTTCTGCGCGGCTCGTGATGCCATCGAGTGCGCGCAGCGCTGGCTCGCTGCCTGGCTCGAACTCCAGCGCCGTTCTCCACGCCTTCTCTGCACCTTCTTCATCTCCGAGCCGGTCCTGCAGAATACGCGCGCGGCGCACGCTAAACTCCAACTGCTCGGTATCGCCTAGGTCGTCTGTTTGCGCTTGTTCGAACAACGCTGCCGCGAGCTGCCACTCATCAGCCTCCGCGGCGACGCCTTCGATTCGCTCCACAAGCGGAAGGTCACTAGGGCGCTCAATCAGAGCCGCGCCCATAGAGATCATCGCCGCCGCACGATCACTAAGTTCGCTGATCTGCACGTCTGCGGCCGAAAGCAGCAAACGGTAGCGCTCGTCCGGAGAGTCCTCATGACGCACACGCGTTTCATACAACGACACGAGCTTGGGCCAGGCCGACTGCGAACGATAGATCGGCTCAAGAATCTCGACGATGTCGAGCTGCTCAACACCCTGCGAGAACAGACCCTCGAGTGCCGCCTGTGCGTCCATATTTTTGGCGTTCTCATCGAGCACCTGACGATAGACCATGACCGCTTCAGCCGAGTCCCCGAGTGCTTCGGCGTAGAGAGCGCCAAGGCGAAGGCGCATTTCCGCCGGATCGTTATCCACTCCGCCGATTTGCGCCCGACGTTGCAGTATCTCTGCGAGTAGCTCGGCTGAGCCCGCAGACGCGTACAGTCGGTCCAACGCGTTGAGCGAGTCTTGTGTCGACGGGTCCTCTTCGA
>JBLFZA010000153.1:0-10938 GCA_047610025.1 Bradymonadia bacterium
CGCTGCGTCGCTCGTCACGTTCGGTCTGGCTTCGTAGATGACCGCGATCGCACCGAGCGGAATCCGCACGCGCGCCACCGATAGCCCGTTGGGCTGCACCGCGTGATGCTCGATTCGCCCGATAGGGTCATCCTGGCCGGCGATCTGGTCGACGGCGCGTGCCATCGCGTTGACACGATCGCGGGTCAGCGTGAGGCGATCAAGAAAGCTAGGCGCGAGGCCTTTTTGATGGCCGGCCGCGACGTCGCGCTCGTTCGCCTCGAGGATGCCGTCACAGCCGTCGCGCAGGGCGTTGGCGACTGCGTGTAGCGCCGTCGTTCGCTCAGCCCCAGCAATCCGAGCCATCTGCAAACTTGCAGCGCGGGCATTCCGCGCGACGGTCTCAATGCTCATGTCGTTCCAGAGGGGCGGGATCTTGTCGAATCGTACGAGGAACCACTATACCATTTCAGACTCTTTATTCGCTATGCCGGAACGCGTTTGACAGACGCCGCCACACATCAAGTGCTCGTCGACTCCAATGGATGGGAAGGCCGACGAGACGTCCTTGCCCAGCGCGTCGCGGACCTGCTTGGTCAGCCCGCGAGCCGGGTGCGAGCGACGCTCGCGGTCCCCGGAACGCCTGTGACGAAGTGCGCCAGCGTCGGTGAAGCAGAGGGAGTCGTCGCCACGCTGAGGGATGCCGGAATCTTCGCCACGGTTCGAGTCGCTGCTGCATCCGCGCTCGTGGGAGGCGTCCGAGTTCCGCTCGTTGTCGACGTTACGGAACCGATCGCGTCAGACGCCACGATTCAAGCAGGGTGGAGGCAGGACCTCGGAGGTGATCCGCTGCCCCCTGAGGCGGACGGTGCCACGGTGGTTGGCATGCCGAGTCTGAACCAGTCGCCGCAACGCACGACCACGCTCGGCGATGCGGCCAGCGAGTCCTTGAAGGTCGCAGCGCGGGTGGCCCCGCAGTCCGTTGCCGAGCCGCCAACCCCGGCTGGTGAGCCCGAGCTTGGGGGGAAGACGCCGACCGGAGCGCACCTCGCCATCGCGGGGAATGCGGCGAAGCAGGTCAGTGCCAAGAGGCTCTTGTCGTCGGCTCCAGAGCCGGGAGCGTGGTCCGATGTCCTCGGAGGCGCGCTGGGGGCTAAGCTGTTAGGCGACCATCAACAACCCTTGGATCGTCAGACGCCGGCTGCCGCGCCTGGTGCGCTGCGAGGCAAGCCGATTACCCCCCACTCCGCCACGACGATGGCGCCAGCTTCGGCTCGTTCGGCGTCGACAGCGACGCAGCTAGCGGCTGGCAGCACCCGCGTTCATGGTCCATCGTGGGATGTGGCGCGGGGCGAACAGTTTACCTCGCAGGTGTTCGACGAGGCTGCTGCGCAGATTCAGTCCGCCTGGCCTTCGCAGTACGCGGACGAGAAGCCTCTGGAGGCCGCTCCTAGCAAACGTGCGGTGAGTCAACCCAGGTCCGCGGTTCAGCCGCCAGAGTCACCCGGACTCGGCATGCAGGTGGAGACGCCATCTGGCGCTTGGAACACATCACCCGAGCTCGGAGATGGGTTCGCGCTGCTCCGCCGAGATGAGGAGCTCGCCCACCGCGAAATCGAATGGCCTACGCTGACCCTAGCCACGCTCTTTGCTGTCCTCGCGCCCGGGGCAGGGCAAGCCTACCTAGCGAGCGCTCGAGAGGGCTTGGTCTATGCGTTCGGCGCACCCCTCTTAAAGCCCTGGTACGACGGCCTCGCAGACGTTCGCGCGGAAGTCGGCCGCGTGGAATCGGGCGCGGCTCTGCCTCGACGCTCGGCGAGCGTGCTTCGAGGCGCAGCGTTTGTGGGGGTGTTCTGGTCGGTGGTTCTCACGCTCGTCGTCGGAATGATGGCCGGCTTCGCAGCGACGCAGAATCCCACCCCCGTGGTGCTTGACGAAGCAGCGCTCCAGGCAGCTGCGGACGAACGCCACGCGGCGGGATTGGCGCTGGTCGCCGCGGCCGAAGAAGAGATTCGCCTCGAACACGCGGCGGCAGAGAGCGCTGCGAGTGCCGAGCGGGTTATTGCGATTCGAGACCTGCTGAGAAACGCTCAGCTCGCCTGCGAGACTGAGAATTATCGACTGTGTCGCGATTTCACGCTGCAGCTTCTGGCGCTCGACGGCGAGAACGTTCGCGGGCTTCGGCTCCATGCGACAGCGCTCGCCGAAGGTCTGAACGAGCCGGCGCCTCTCCCGGTAGACGAATCCGACGCAGCGGCTATGGTGGACGAATGAACGTCCACCTGACTGTCAATGAGCCGGGGCAACCGACGCGGACCTACAGGCTGCAACGCGAAGAGATCTCCGTTGGAGCCGGGCCACGGTGTGACATTGTACTCGCCCATGAGGACGCGCCGTTTCGGCTCTGGACGTTGAGGTTCAGCGACGTCGCGATCGACGTGGAACGCCATGTCGAAGATGATGAGAACGAAGCGAAATGTGCCGCCGGAGTGATGCTTCGCTTTCCAGTGGAAGAAGGCGCGATCGCGGTGTGCGTCGAGCGTGTCGTGGCCGGTGAGGCGACTCTGATCGAGGCTCTTCCGGTGGTCGCGGACGCGTCTGCTGCTGAGTTGGCGTTGCTTTTTGCCGACATCGCTTGGGAGAGAGAGCCCGCGCGTGTGGTCGCCGGTCTCGAACGGTGCCTTCGCCGCGCCGACTCGTCGACGTTGTCCGGGCTCGCGTTAGTGCTGCCGGATGATGAACGCGACCCGTGGTCGTCTATCGCGGTCGTCGGCGACGTCGAGCGTCGCGGTACGTTGAACTCGCTCCTGGTCTCCAACGAGAATCTCCTGCACCGGCTAAGCCAGGGCGAAGATGTCGTGGTGACAAGGGGGGGCGCGGCGCAGCTGTTTTTGCCATTGCGCACGGAGTCGACACTCGTCGGTATCGTGACGTGGCACGGCGACGAAGGAAGGGATGCGCGTCGCGCACTGGTCAACGCAGCGCGCCCGGCGCTGGTGCGGTTTGCTGCGTTCGTTCCTGAGCACGCGCACCGTGAGGCAATTGAAGAGGAGAACCGCTACTTTCGTGACCGGCAGAGGCGTCATTACCTGCACAAGGCGCTGGCGCAGCAGTCCGAGGCGATGCAGCGCGTGCACCAGCAGCTTGAGACGCTCATCCAGAGCCGCGCGCCCGTCGTGATGACTGGCGAAGCCGGCACTGGGAAAGAGCTGCTCGCCCGCGCGCTCCATCACCTCAGCGCCCGCGCCTCAGGTATGCTTATCAAGCAGCATTGCGGCGCGCTCAGCGAAGACGCGCTCGACTATGAGCTCTTCGGGCATGCCCCCCCTCAAGGGCAGTCGTCCGCGGGCTCGAGGAGAGGGGTGCTCGAACTCGCAGATCGCGGAACCGTCTTCCTAGAAGAAGTGCACGCGCTGTCGCCGCGGCTGCAGATGAAGCTCCACCGGGTGATCGCCGAGGGCGAGATTTTTCGGATCGGAGAGGCTCGCGCTCGCGATGTGGATGTTCGCATTGTCGTCGCTACACACCTCGACATCATGTCGCTCGCCGACGCAGGCACGTTTCGCCGAGACTTGGCGATCGCGCTGACCCGAAACGAGCTGCATGTTCCGTCTCTGCGTGAACGTCGCGAGGACATCGCTCCTCTCATCCGGATATTCGTGCAGAGCTTTGCGAAGCGGTACAGACGCAGCGCCCGTCATGTCGAACCGCAGACCCTAGCGTGGTTACAAGGGTTGCAGTGGCCGGGAAACGTCCGGGAGCTGCAAACCGCCATCGAGAGCGCGATGCTGCAGGTCTCCCCCGACAAACTTCAGCTTGAGCGCTCGGACTTTGAGCACCGCTAGGCCGCCGTCGGGCCGCCGCGCGAGACCTCAGCGCAGCGACGTTGGGCTGCCAGCGAGTGATCAGCCCGCAAGACTGCCCAAACCTACCGCACGGAACAGGACGTAGATAACCCCCTCTTCCCAAGGGTTTATTGCGCCTCCGAGAGCCGTCAAGGACGACCAACCCAACAACGCGAAGAGCGCCACGGGCCGCCGCGTGAGACCCCCATGTTGGTCCACCCAGCGCAGAGCGTAGAGTCCGAACGCGGGGACAAGCACTAGGAACCAGCGGAACCCAACGCAGCGTCCTCCGTAGTTGTTCGTGCGGAGAACGTAGTAGCCCACGATGAACGCCACCGCGGCGGAGACGACCGCGGCCAGCGCCCGCTGTGTGCCTTTCCCGCGGAGCTCGCTAGCGAGCCCGAGGCAGCCCAGTAGCAGCCATGGGGTATGACTGAAAATGCCGTGATGCCCAAAGAGAGCATGGAATCCATAAATGGGTTTGGACTCCCGCAGTGCGTCGAACGAGGCGGGCCGCGACCAGTAAGAGCCTGGATAGTCGTAGGCCTCGGGCAGTAGATAGAAGGGTTTAAGAGTGCCGGAAATCTGCATCTGGATGGCGACCTGAGCAATCGGCGCCAGGAAGCCACACACGATGAAAAGTGCCAACGGAAGCCGCTCTCCGCGGCGCCACGCACGCGCCGCGACCCATAGGCCTACGGCGCCAACCAAAGGGCCAGCTCCTAGGTCAAACGTAACCGCCAGTCCGCCGAAGAGGCCCGCAGTGGCTGCGGCCTTTGGCGTCCAATCGCGATCGGGCCGGACCAACGCTGAGCCGAAGAGTGCGAACGCCAGGAGCGCCACTACGGCGAGCGAGTGATTGTCGAGATGAGAACCGTATGCGGTCGGGAGTCCGCCGAGGGCCATCGCGCAGAAGCCCCAAAGTCGGGTGTCTTCGCGACGACAGATCAAGTCGACGAGGACCGACCACAACACGAGCCCACATAGCCACGGAAGTACGCCGACGAAGACCCGCATCCACATCGCTGTGGCGTACATGTCCGTGTGGAACGAGAGCCCGGTGACGGCGCGCACCACTGCGTAGAGCGGCGCAGCGAGCGTGTAGAGGAGGGGAGGCTTCGATGAGTAATAGTGTCCGTCCCAAAACACCTTGTCGACGGTGTTTTGCACAAGGCGGGTGTCGTCGATGGCCCACGTCCCATGTTCGACGAGGGCCTCCATTCCGGCAAAGCGGCTGGCCGGATTGTCCGTCATGTGCGGTTGCCACGCGCAGCAGGTGAGCCACAAGCCCACGATCACAAACACGACGAGCCGCAAGCGTCGGGCTAGGAGGAGCGGGATGTCAGGAAGCTCGTTGGACAATGGGTCGCGGCGGGAACTGAGGTTTGCGGCATGCGACGGCTGTGCTAACACAACGCGGCCCCGCAGGCCGAGTGCAACGCATGAGAGTTTCCCTTCTGATCCCAGTGTACAACGAGGAAGAAAATCTTCCCCGGCTGTACGACCAAATCTGCGCCGTGTCAGAACGCGAGACACTCGAAGTCGAGATGATCTTTGTGGATGACGGGTCGCAGGACGGATCGCTCGGCGTGCTGCGCACGCTCGCAGCGAAGGACGAACGCATTCGGGTGGTCAGCTTTCGACGGAATTTCGGCCAGACAGCTGGCCTCGCCGCGGCGATTGATCACGCCACAGGCGACGTGATGATCCCGATGGACGCGGACCTGCAAAACGACCCCGAAGACATCCCCCGGTTGCTGGCCAAGCTCGACGAGGGATTCGACGTCGTCAGTGGCTGGCGCAAGGACCGGAAGGACACCTTCATCTCAAGGAAGCTCCCGTCGATGATCGCCAATCGGCTCATCTCGGCGTGGTCTGGCGTGCCGCTTCATGATTACGGGTGCAGCCTCAAGGCGTACCGCGCAGAGGTGATCACCGGGGTGAAGCTCTACGGCGAGATGCACCGATTTGTGCCGATCTACGCGAGCTGGCAGGGCGCACGCGTGACCGAGTTGGTGGTCAACCACCGCGCGCGCCAATTCGGCGTATCAAAGTACGGAATCAACCGGACGTTCAAGGTCTTGCTCGACATGCTGACCGTGAAGTTCCTCGGGGACTACTCAACGAAGCCGATTTACTTGTTCGGGGGAATGGGCGCGGTGCTCTTCGCCATGGCCGTCCTGATCGTGGGCGGGGTCATCGTTGAGAAGATCTTCTTCGACGCCTTCGTGCACAAGATGTCGCTGCTCCTGTTGAGCAGTTTCCTCGCGACTGTCTCCATCGTCTTGGTGATGATGGGCCTGCTCGCGGAGATCATCGTGCGCACGTACCACGAGGCGCAGAGCAAGCCGATCTACCTCGTCCGCGAAGTGTTGAACCCGCCGCCCGCCGCGACCTAATGTGCGGAATCGTCGCTTGGTTCACGCCAACCACCGCTAAGCCTCCGAAAGCCGTTTTACGGAAGATGGCGAAGGCGATCGCGCACCGAGGCCCCGACGGGCACGGCGTCTGGAACGCCCCCGGCGTGGGGCTCGCGCACCGGCGCCTCTCGATCGTCGATGTCGAGGGAGGAGCGCAGCCGATGCAGCGTGGCCCCTTCGTCGTCACCTATAACGGCGAAATCTATAACCACGGGCTCTTGCGCCGAGAGCTCTCCAGCAGAGGGCACGACTTCAGCACACGGAGCGACACGGAGACGTTGATCCGCGGACTCCAAGAGTGGGGCGCAGACGTACTCCCGCGCCTCAACGGCATGTACGCATTCGCGGCCTACAACACGGAGACGAAGGAGGCGATCGTCGCTCGCGACAACATGGGGCAGAAGCCGCTCTATTACGCGCACCTCGACGATGGCACGCTGCTCGTAGCGTCTGAGCTGAAGGCGTTGCTGCAGCATCCCCGCATCACACCGACCATCGACCCGACGGCTATCGCGCTCTACCTGACGTACGAATACATCCCGTACCCGCACAGCGCATTCCGCGGCATTAAGAAGCTCCCGCCCGGCGAAGTGCTCACGTGGCGGGATGGCGAGATTTCGATGCAGACGCACTACCGCGTACCGTTTCAACGGCGGCGTGAACGTCGGCCAGACGCGGCCTGGATCGCGGATACTCGCCGAGCGCTCAGCACCTCTGTGGGGCGCCGCCTCATGTCCGACGTGCCGCTCGGCGTGTTCCTGAGCGGCGGCATAGATTCCAGCGCGATCGTGGCCTTGATGGCCGAGCACCGCCCACCGGAAGAAATCCAGACCTTCAGCATCGCGTTCGAGGAGGCGTCGTTCGATGAGAGTAAGTGGGCTCGCCAGGTCGCGGCCCATGTCGGAACGACGCACCGTGAAGAGACGCTCTCTGCCGATCGCATGCTGGCGCTGCTTCCGCGCGTACTCGACCATATGGATGAGCCCTTCGGGGACGCGAGCTTGCTGCCCACCACGCTGCTCTCAATGTTCACGCGCGAGCATGTCACCGTGGCTCTCGGCGGCGACGGTGGTGATGAGCTGTACCTCGGGTATGAGACGTTTCGCGCTGATGTCGCAGCTCAACTCTACCGCCGCGCGCCGAGTCGTCTCCGAGGAGCTATCGCCGACGCGGTCAACGAGATGCCCGTCGACGACAGCAACTTCAGCCTCGACTTCGTTCTGAAGTCCTTTGTGAAGGGCGCGGACGCTGTCCCGGAGTTCCGGCACACTCGGTGGCTCTCTTCGTTCTTGCCCGGCAGCGCGATCGATCCGTTGCGCCGTGAGCTGCGCGACGAAGTGCCCGACGGCGTTATCTACGGCGCGATGGCGCGCGCGTACCTCGCATGCCCCGATCCGCGGCACCAACAGCGGCTCTCCAATATGTACCTGCGCACGTACATGGCGGAGGACATTCTCACGAAGGTCGACCGGGCGAGCATGTCGACGAGTCTCGAAGTGCGCTCGCCGTTCATGGATCCCGATGTCGTGTCCTTGGCAGCCCGCACGCCGCCGCATCTCAAGCTGCGCGGCCTGCAGGCGAAGCACATCCTCAAGCGCGCGCTGAAACGGGACCTGCCCCACGACGTGCTGTACCGGAAGAAAAAGGGCTTCGGCATTCCCGTCGCGCGCTGGCTGAACGGCCCGCTTTCAGCCGAGCTCGACCGATTGCTAGCGCCCGACCGCATCGCCGAGGCGGGCCTGCTCGAGCCTGCGGTTGTCTCGCGGCTGATCTCGGAGCATCGCTCTGGGGTTTGCGACCACCGCAAGCAGTTGTGGACGTTGATGATGCTCGAGTCTTGGAGGGAGCGTTATGACGCCCACCTCTGAGGAGTCGGTCGAGAGTGCCGCTCCGGCGGCGTCCTGGAAGAAGCTTCTGCCGTGGGTCGTCGCCGCGGCGCTGATCGCGTTTACGCTGTCGCAGACCACGATGGCGGAAATCCAGGCGAGCCTGACGGGTGCTGACTGGGGACTTTTTTGGGGCACAATGTTTGGCCTCTACCTGGTCCTCTTCGCGGTGGACTCCGCTTGTGTCTGGTGGGTGTATCGTCGCTACCACGTTCCAGAGATCCGCTTTGCGGACGTTTGGCCCGCGCGCGGCGCATCGTACTTGTTGGGGATTCTGAACTACGCGGCGGGGTCGGCGGCGATGGCCGTCTATTTTAAGCGCCGCTTCAATGTTGGGATCATAGCGGGTGGCGCGTCGCTGCTGCTGCTGATGGTGGTCGATCTCGGCTTGGTCATTTTGGCTGTGTTGCTCGGCGGATCCGCGTTGCCACCGGAAGCCGCCGAGGCGCGACCGTGGATTCTTGCTATCGGCGCCGCGTTCGGCGCTGGCGCGCTAGGGCACCTCGTCTTTTGGCGGGCGACGTGGTCGTGGGGGCCGCTGGAGAGAATCCGCGACTTACCGCAGCTCAAGGGGTTCCGTGAGGCGACGGTGCTCGACTATGCGAAGCTCGCAATCATTCGGGCTCCGGTTACGGCCATCTACATCGCGATGCACGTGCTCACGCTTAAGGCATTCGGCATTGAGGTGCCCTTTGTTAGCATGCTCGTCTACGTGCCCATTCAGATGCTCGTGGCCGCGATCCCCATTTCGCCTTCTGGCTTAGGCACGGTCCAGGCCGTGCAACTCGTCCTTTATGCGAGCTATGCGACGGAAGCGCAGATCGTGCCCTACGGCTTGGCACTCGCGTTCGGCTTCAACATCCCCAGAATGCTGCTAGGCTTGCTCTGCTTGCGGCCCGCCGAAAAGGCGATGGCGCTCGCGACCCCTCAAGAAGATGCTCCGTGACTGAACGATCTACACTCATCATCGTCCCGACCTTTAACGAGCGGGAGAACCTCGAGAACATTATCGCGGCGATCCACGACGTGGTCCCGCACGTGAACATTCTCGTGGTGGACGACGGTTCGCCGGACGGCACCGGCGATATCGCGGACAAGCTGAGCCTCTCGGATGACCGCATTCACGTGTTGCATCGTGAAGGTAAGCTCGGGTTGGGAACCGCCTACATTGCGGGCTTCAGGTACGCGCTAGAGCGTGACTTTGAGCGTGTCTTTGAGATGGATGCCGACTTCAGTCATGATCCGAAGTACCTGCCGGTCATGCTCGAGGCAGCCGAGGCTCACGATTTGGTGATCGGCTCACGCTACGTCGACGGTGGAGGAACCGAGAACTGGGGTCTCTCTCGCCGACTGATCAGCCGAGGAGGCGGGCTCTATGCGCGCACGATTCTCGGTGTGAAGATCCAAGACCTCACGGCGGGGTTCATGTGCTACCGGCGAGAAACGCTCGAGGCTATCGACATCGATGATGTCAGCTCCACCGGCTACGTCTTCCAGGTCGAGCTCAAGTATCGGGTCTACAAGCTCGGAAAGTCCATTAAGGAGATTCCGATCGTGTTCCCCGACCGCGTCGCCGGCGTGAGCAAGATGTCGGGAGACATTGCGCGCGAGGCCGTTACGCAGGTGCTCAAGCTCAAAATGCGACTCGGCTAACCATCCGACGACTCCTCAGTCGGCTGTGGCGGACGCCGGAGTTGTTACCGGGTTTGGTGATGGCGGGCTGGTCTTCAAACGGGGCCGCCTAGGGGACAGTAGCGTCCGCACGCTGCTGCGCGTGCTCCAGCAGCGCACTCACGTCGGCGTCGTCTGGGGCGATCTGTGCGGCCCAGCGCGCCATGTCGAGGCACACGGCGTCGCGGCCGGCCTGACAAAGGCGCGCGCCAACATTGTAACTCGACCATAGAAGGTTGCGGGCCGTCTGGCGCTCACGCGGCTGGTGAAGCTGCGCCACCAGTCGCTCGAGCCGCGCATGGGAGCTGCGTACGAAGTCCGCCGGGTAGTCTCCGCTCGGAAGCACGCGCGGCGTGACCTCAAGATACAGCCCGTAGGGCAGGCTGCTGGGTAGCAGCTCCGGTTCAAACAGCACCTCTGTCTCAATCAGGACCGGCGCGCTTAACGCCCAAGAGCGCATACCTTCTACGGAGAGCAGACCCGTCTCCGCCGGAGGGGTTAGAAGCGGTGCCGCTTGAGGTGACGTCGTGAGCAGCATCTCGTCGTAGAAGGGATACGTGCGAAACCCCCGATGGATGTGCGTCACATCTGGGCGGCGATCTTCGGCAGCGCGTCCGTACCAAGCGTTGAAATTGGTCTCGAAGTACGCGGTGACGATTAGACTCTCCGGCTCCGGATCTAGCCACAGCGCGTCGCGTAGAGCGTCAGAGTCCCACACCCTGGCGAGACTGCGCTCTGCCGCCCCGTCTTCAGCGCCAGGGGTCATCCACAACCACGCGACGGCTAGCGCGGCAAACATCCGCACGGCGGCGGCCCGGGGTACTCCGCCGTTTGGGGCTTCGGCACCCTGGAATGCTCCACAGAACAGGTAAATGGTGAGCAGCCCGAGGAGCCAATTGCTCAGCATGAAGTAGCCGAGCACGTCTGGATTGTGCGGATCGAACGCGAAGAGCGTTTGGGTCGCAAGATTGAACGCGATCAGTGTGCCGAACACCGCAGCCCAGAGGCGATCGCGGAGAGCGAGCAGCGCGAATCCGATAGCCGGCAGCACGAGTGCGAAGCTGAATTGCTCTGCAAGCACGCCCACTAGATTGGTGACACCAGCCCCAAGATCGAGGCCTGTCGCGTTGCCGGCGG
>JBLFZA010000154.1:0-10938 GCA_047610025.1 Bradymonadia bacterium
CCATCGAGGAAGCTGCCGAGAGTTATGAGTTCCGTCTCACGAAATGCGCTGCGCTTCGAGACCCGGTCGTCTACCCGCGTCCACCATTCCGAGGAGAGCAGCGCCCGATCACGTGCTGCGTCGACCGAGGCGGCGGCCGCGGACGTCAGCGCCGACGCGTAGACTGCCATTGGCCGCCCGCGCCAATGCTCCCGCACAACATCGAAGCGCTCGTTCAGTCGCTTTGCTTCTGTTGCCGTCACCGCAAAGACAGTCTGATTCGCCGCGCGCAAAATGAGCAGATCACTTGTTGCCGAGTCTGCTCGCAGCTCGGCCCGCGTGACGGCAACACCACAAGCGATCAGCTCAATATCGACTAACTCTACCCTTGGCTTCGTGTCGGGCACAAACTCGCCAATCGTGAAGTGCTCGTCATTGTGAGGCGAGCCGGGCGCTACAGGCTTGCCGATGCGCGCGCGAGCTACAATTCCCGCGCTTCGCTTCGCTCGCCCCGATGCGCGCCAGAGAAACACGACATCTCCCTCACTTACTCGGTTGGCGTGCTGGTTGAGCGTCCAGTCCAGCGGGCCGTCGAGAAGTCGCAGCGCCGCATCTAGGTTGTAGTAGTCAGGGTTCGCTTGGAGAATCCAGGTGTGGCTGTCCTCCGGTTCAGGCAGGGCCTCGGCATAGGTCCGCGTTGCGAACAAGCGTTCGATGGCCGAAACGAACAGGCCTACCTGCGCCGCCGATACAGGAGCAGGCACATGCAACGTGTTCGAGCCCACCTGAGAAGCGAATCGCGCTTTGCGTTCATCGTTTCGCCCGTCCTGCTTCTTCGCCGTGTACCTCCACAGGAAACCGGGGAGCTCACTTTCATCGGCGAGGTGCGTCATCTCCGCGAGTATCGCTAACTCGTTCTCGTCGAAGAGCACGATCGCCCATCGGCCATCGACACTGGGCTTCCAGTCGACCACAACCGCGACAACCGGCCCGACGCTCGTGTCGATGCGAATGGACGTCAGCACCTCCTTGTCGGCCGAGAAGAAGCTGTTTCGACGCCAGGGCTTCGCGTTGTCGACCGAGAGAGCCTCGGAGTCTGAGGCGTTCAGTGTAGAGCTGATCGCTTCTGCCAAAGTTCGCTGCATGGGCCTGCTAGTGAGAGTGAGTTGTCCGTCTAGCACCACGCACGAGACAGGACTAGCGGCGAGGGCGCCGCAGGGCGTCGTAGAGAGCGTGGGTAACCGATCAGCGCAGGATGGGTTGACTACGGCAGCGACTGCCAAGTCTGCGGCAGCAGCTCGTCGAGCTTCGAAGCGGGGTGGCTCGAAACCCGCACCAGCACATCTTTGATGTACTCGTAGGGATTGACGTCGTGGAGCAGGCACGTGTGGCAGATCGTCTGCAGCACAGCGAGGTTCTGGCCGGCTTCGGCGTGGCCGACGAACACGTAGTTCTTCCGGCCGACTGCCACGACACGCAGCGCTCGCTCGGCGATGTTGTTGTCGAGCGGAATCTTCGGATCAGTCAGAAACTGCCACAGCTCTTTACGTTGCCTGAACGCGTACTCGACGGCCTTACCGAGCGGACTCTTGGGCACCGCCTGTCCACGACGAGCATCCACGAAGACGTATCCGACGATATTCTCGCAAAGCACGGTCCACACCCAACGGTCGCGGGCCATCCTCGGCTCGCCAATCCGCAGCTTCGTTTCGTCGGCGTGCACATAAGGTGCTCGCACGCGAGCGTCATGAGTCGGGCGCAGATGGCTTCAAGAAGGCCTGCCGCAAGATGCACCATCGCGCAGAGCGTGCTGCACGCCACGCCGTAGCCAGCGCGCGACTGAGTTCGTTTCTGCCGATACAAGGGCATCGAATCGACACACTTGCTGACCACAACGCGGGCGTACACACTTGCGCCCCATGCGGCACCGAGCACGACCGGAGGTGGCGCCTCCGCCTTGATAAAGTGGTCGCCAGAGCCGTCGCTGAGGTCTCGAGCACATACTCCGTAGCGACCAGGTGCTCGTG
The DNA here is from genome assembly GCA_047610025.1 of Bradymonadia bacterium. Taxonomy (GTDB): domain Bacteria; phylum Myxococcota_A; class Bradymonadia; order REDH01; family REDH01; genus JBLFZA01. The sequence goes on from JBLFZA010000154.1 coordinate 2,007, forward strand.
GACATGCTCGATGCGCTGCACGACCGTGCCCGTCCCTATGACGTCGATGTCAAGCTGCATAGCAGCGCATTCCCACTAATCGACGATCCCACTAAAGGCGGCTAATGGCTCGTCTAATCCAGCTGAGTCTGGCGGAATGAAGCGATGCCTCTAAGAACCGCATCTCGGCCATTCAATCAAGCTCATTCTAACGCGTCAGTGGTGCGCGACGACGCTCTTCGCTAATGGCGGAACGTATCGTGCCGGTTTGTTTGGATGCACGGGTAGCCGAAGTTAGTTTCCGCGAAAGATATCCAAAGGGATTGACGGAACGTTGACTCGACCAGCGAGCAACACGTACTCATCCCTGCATCAGTGACGGCGGACTGACCCGTCGCCGGTGAGATGCCGTCGCATGCTCTGGCCAGGGTATCTTCGCCGTGCAGTGACAGCCGCCGGTAGGCGAGGTCCAAGAGCCAAAGCTCCTCGACCAGAACGCGAGCGAGGGATCGGCGATCTTACAGGCTGGTCGCGCAAGTCCAGAAACTCCATCGTGAGTCTGCGAGCGTTATCCGCCGACGCAAAACCTGGCAGACGCTCGCGAAGGAGGTCAACCACGCGGCGTTCTGATCACTCACCCTTTCCAACCCCCTCGTTGACGTAGCGTACCCTGCGGAGCTATCCATTCCGGCCAACTGTTAACGGAACAAATCGTGCCAGAGACGCGACAGGGAGCAACACTCCGCCCCGGCCTGCCACCATCGCGGCAAGCCGAGACGCCAACCGAACGCCGAGCGCAAGACCGGGTGATTCGGCTGCGTTTCCCGCGCCCCATTGCGCTCGCATGGGCGCGGGCCGTCACAGTCGACGAGCCAACGACCCGCATGCGCCGGCTCGCAGCCGTAACTGAGACGACGGCGCGGCTGCTTGCCGCGATCGCGATCGCCGACATCCTCGGGCATGAGACGCTCCCACCCGTATTGCGCAAGAGCGAAGGCCAGCTGCGCCGGCCGCCTGACGGGGTCTGGCATGCATTCGCGTACCAGGCCGCGTTAGAAGCCGAGCGCGCGGCTACTGAGGCTGGTGTCACACCGTTTGTGCCAGAGCTCGCCGACTGGTGGCGTGAGGCCGTCGAAGGCACCTCGCGGGAGCGCGCGCTGAACGAGGCTATTCGTCTGCGGAACGTGTTCGCGCACGGCGCGTCGCCGGATGGACCGGTAAGCGAGTCGCGGTGCGAGAAGCTAGAGTCGTTGCTGCGCGAGACCATGAACAGCCTCGCGTGGCTAGAAGGCTATCGCATCGCGCGGGTGGAGTCGGCGCGACCGGATACCAATGGCCTGTTCAGCGGTGCAGTGTCTCTTTACGTCGGCAGTGACGACGTGCCGTGGTCGTCGACCGCGTCATGGGGCGGGTGGTTGCCCGAAGGGGCGCTCTACCTGCTTTCCCCTGACGGAGCGCGCGCGTTGCCGCTTGCACCCTGGCTCGCCGTGGCGCCGCCGCGTGCGGATGCTCCGGAGCAGCTCCTGCTCTGGAAGATGCTCGGTAAGAATGGCGGAGTGGGCCTAGGGGACGGCCGAACAGACGATACGTGCTGGCACAACGATCTGAAGGCATCGGGAGCTGACAAGCCGCCGACCTGGAAGACGCTTCTGCACGGCGACGAACCCGAGATTCGAGCGCGCTTCGCTCGCGTCGACGTTGCGCCTGACGGCCACTCGCTCGCCGTCGACGGAGCGCCAGACGAGCACATCGGTAGCTTGCGCGCGCGTTACGAGATTGGTGCGCCGATCGGCTACGGCGGCATGGCCGTCGTCTACGGTGCGCGGGATACGCAGCTCGACGAAGGCGTGGCGATCAAGGTGTTGCGCGAGTCGCTGGTTGGCGATGACACGACCCTCGAGAGGTTCCGGAGAGAATCTCGTATTCTGAACAAGATGCGCCACGCGAACGTGGTGCCGCTCTTGAACGTCGGCACGCTCGATGATGGCCGGCCCTACTTGGTTACCCGACTTGCTGCGCGAGGGTCGCTTCACGATCGCGTCGGCGAGGCGACCTCGCCTTCACAGGTGCTCGCGTGGATGAACGACGCACTGGCGGGCCTGGACGCTATCCATGGGCTCGGGGTTTTGCACCGCGATATCAAGCCGTCGAATCTACTGGTCGACGAGGCGGGCCGCGTGATGATCGCCGACTTCGGAATTGCGGTCGCGGATGACGGGTTGGAGCTCACGCGAACGTTAGAGCTTGTGGGGTCTCAGGCCTACATGGCGCCGGCGCTGCTGCAAGGCCACTCAGCGTCTGAAGCAACGGATCGCTACTCGCTTGCGGTAACCGCCCACGAGCTGGCCACGGGCACTCGCCCTGGCCCCAACGGACCAGGCATCGGCGCGCCCGCTGAGGTTGCGGCGTGGATCAACACCCTGCTCGACGCGACTTCGCAGCGGGTGAAGGCCGTACAGACACTATCGTCGGCCGCCGCGCCTGCTCCCAACGTGCCCGGTTCACCGCGAATACGGTCTTGGCGCCTTTGGCTTGTAGCAGCTCCGCTGGCGCTAATTGTTGGCGCGCTGGCGGCCGTCCTTGGCAGCGAACGAATGGCGTCCGACGCGGGGTCCGGCGCGACGCCAGCCGTGGCAACGAGCGAGCAAGCGGACGTGAACGCCGCGATGAACGCGTACCGAGAGTTTCGTGCGGCGCAGCAGGAGCTGCAACGGCGCTTGCTCGACCAAGAACTCTCGGATGATGACCTCGAGCCGCTCACGGAGTTCTGGGGCGAGGGCTGCTACCCATGTTGGTGGCGCTCAGGCGACAAGTCGGTCTCTTGGGTGTTTCGGCACATCTACAATGGGAACCGATGGCATCGTACCGACATCACGATCGACGAGCTTCAACACCTCGTCACCAACGAGCACGGGGTGTGGCTTCTCTCCGAAGATCGAGTCCTCGACGCGCGGGCCGACCACCTGGCCTGGCGCAGCCACCAGCGCGTCATTCGAATGGTTCGCAATGGGGAGCGCTGGGTCATGCGAGGCGAGGTTCTGGCTCAACACATCGGTAGGTTTCGAGCGCACTTTGGCTTGTCGACCGACGTGCTGCCGACGATCTACGCGGCGCGGGGCCCGTGCCCAACGCTGGTCGATACGGCGTCACAAAACGAGTGGCTCATTCCTGACCAGCCCTATTGGGGAGCAGAAGAGGCGCGGAGCCTGCTCGAAGAACTGAGCCAGCCGCAACGAGGCGTCAAACCGAACGGAGAGTTTCGCCACGATTGTTCGGCCAACGGCACATTCGCTTGGCGCTTGCCTAATGCAGACGAACTGCGCGCCCTTATTGACCACCGCACGCAGTCGGACCCGTCCTTCCGCGCCCAGGGTCACGCGTGGACGCACGGCTCTGTAGAGCTCGGCACCGTGAATCTCGAAAGCCCATCGACGCTTCCCTCAAACGCAAACACCCGGAACCGACTTTGGTTGGTGCGGTTCTGCCCCCTAGGCTCAGAATGGAACGATGAAGCCGGCGCATGCGTGGGGGGAGAATGAGCAAGCGCTACCATGCGATCGGGTGGCTGGCCCGCAACAACGACCCTTACAGAAGCTCGGACGACGACGGTCTGGGCCGACAAGATGGGCCAACGCTCACACTGCTTACAGCGAGACACAGCGAGTTCCGTGGCAAGGTGGATCACTACACGCTCCTGCATCAGGCAGACGACGTCTCATGCGAACGCGCGCGGGCCTTGGTATCTGCGCTCGCCGCAAGAGACCCACGAATCCGCGTCACCGTCCGTGAGGTTCCGCTCGATGGTCCGACGAATCATGAAGAGATTCGCGCCGCCGTGCAGCCGCTTCTAAGCGCGCTGATAGCGAACTCTGGCGGCGGCGCACCACTCGTGCACGTCTCGCCGGGTACACCGGCAATGCACGCTGTTTGGCTGCTGCTGTGCTCAACGGCGCCGGCGTTTGCGGGCGCGGAGGGGGTGCTCGTCGAGTCTCTCCGAGACAAGAGCAAGTCAACGCGCAGGGTCGAGGTGAATCTTCCGGAGAGCTACCAGCTCTTTCGGCGTTACGTCGGCGCAGGCGCATCAGCTGACCGACCCGGGATCGCCGACCCGGGCGCGCTTCAAACACCGATCTTGCGACGATTATATGAACGTGCTGGCAAGCTCGCGCAGCTTCGCACACCTCTACTGCTGCTCGGCGAACGCGGCACTGGGAAGTCAACGCTCGCCGCCTGGATTCGCCACCGAACGCCGCGGGCAGCCGAGCTAACGAGCCATGTGTGGCAGGTGGCGTGCGGCGAATTCTCTCCAGACCTTTTGGCGTCCGAGTTGTTTGGTCATGAGAAAGGCGCATTCACTGGCGCGGAGAAGACGCGCAAGGGGCTCATCGCCGGCGTGGGTGACGATACCCTCTTTCTCGACGAGATTGCCGACCTCGACCGTCGGCTACAGCGACAGCTCATCAAGGTGGTCGAAGAAGGGGAATATCGGGCCGTCGGCGCCGACGCCTTCCAAACGACCAAGGCACGACTGGTCTTCGCGACCAACCACCCTGAGGAAGCGCTCGCGGAGCGGCTCGATCCCGATTTCTTGGACCGCATTGGCTATTTTCGGCTCACCGTACCGCCCTTACGAGACTGCCAGCCGGACCACGCACTCTTGTGGCACGACGTGGTCCAGCGTGCCGGTGCCCGCGCGAACATCGACCTCGGCGAGGCCTTGACCAAGAAGCTGCATCAGCGGGTGCTCAACGCGATGAAGTCGCACCCATTGCCGGGCAACCTACGGGACTTCTATCTCGTCGCGTACCACCTGTGCGCCGCCATCGAAGACGGTCGGCTAAACGCTGGCGCCGTCGATAGCGCGGTCACCGAACTGAACCGGCGCCAGACCGCGGCTGTCACAGACGACCATCCGTTCCGAGACGTGGTGCGGGCGTGGCTGGACCAACGAACGCTCGACGCGCTGGTCAGCGAGCACGAGGCGATCGACGTACGCGCGGGCGTCGACGCGCTTCAGGCGTGGTTCGCACGTGAGGCGAAGGGGTCGAAGCGTCGGCTGGGCGTGAGCATGCGCGCGTGGAGTGGGGTCCCCGATCGCACGCTGTCAGACTGGGAGAAAAACGGATAGCTGGCGACTTGTCGCTCTAAGTGAGCGGATTTCCGCCAATCATAGACGCCACAAATCTCCCACGCTCGGCCAAACTCAGCGTTTACAACCACTTAGAAGACTCCCCCCCATCTTGGCATAGCGCTCGCTCTATGTGTTGGCATCCCGCCCACACACCGAGACGCCAAGATGAACGCACGACGCAACGCTCCAGAAGTCGCCCCGGCCGCCCGTCAACACGACGTTCAGGCCCCGCGCCGAGCGTGGCTACCGGCGTCGATCACGGAGGCTGAGGCGAAGGCGTCCCCGGCCTACTTGCTGCACGGAAAGGCCCTCACGCAAGCGACGTACGAGCTTGTCGCGACGGCACAGCGCTTTGTGTTGCTGGCCTCGCCCTTTGTTCGGCCCTCGGAGTACATGCGAGCGTTGCTCTGGGGTGCCAAGCAGCGCGGCGTGTCGGTCGTCATCCTCTGCCGGGTGCGCGAGCTCGACCGAGCACAGCTTGAGCCCCTGGCGGAGCTCGGCGCGACCTTCTTCGACGTACCCAAGCTGCACTCGAAGCTCGCGATCACGGACCGTGGCTGCATCGTCTCGTCCGCGAACCTTACCGTGAGCTCCGAGGTGACGCTGATTGAAACCGGCACCTTCTACGAGTCTAGCAGCGAAGCGCATCGCTCTGCGGCACGCACGGCCGTGTCGATCGCAAAGAACGCTGCGAAGGTCCGTGCTGCGGAGCTCGTCTCGTGGGTCGCGAGAAGCAATCCGAACAAGGGGTTCTGCATCCGCTGCAGAAGCGCCGTGCCGCTCCAGAGCAAACGCCCCTACTGCAAGTGCTGCTTCAAGGGTTGGGCCAGCGCAGGGCGCCCAGACCTTGCCGAACACTTCTGCCACCAAACAGGCCGCAAGGCGACGACGCGCTTTGAAAGCCCGGTCGCCACTCTGAACACCCACGGCGGCGACGCCACACCCCCCACGGAGGGAACATGAACCGGACTCTACTCTCAGCCTTACTTTGCCTGTTCGCCACCCTGCTGCTCGCTTGCGGCGATGATGGCGCCTACTCCCTGGCGCCCTTCCCTGCCCCCGATGCTGGCGACACAGGTGACGCCGGCCGCTCGGGCACCGTGACAGTGCTCTACCCGCTCGCTGAAGCCGAGCGGTATCGCGACGTCTCGCAGCGCTTCGCGGAGTCGGGCCTGCTAGACCCGTTCGCGGATTGGCTCGAGGATGCCTTCTTGCTGCCGGAGGACCTGACGGTTTCTATCGAAGAGTGTGGCGTCGCGAACGCCTTCTACTCTCCGAGCGAGCGCAAAATCTATCTCTGCTATGAGCTGCTCGGTGCGATGATCGATACCTTCATCGATGCCGGTGGGCTCGAGGCAGAAGCCGCGGTCGATGCCGCCGTGCAGGCATGGATTTGGGTGCTTTACCACGAGCTGGGGCATGCCCTGGTCGACATCCTCGACCTCGCGGTTGTGGGCGGTGAAGAGTCAGCCGTCGACAACTTCTCGACCCTGCTGTTCATCGATGGCGGCGAGGCCGAGGTTGCCGAAGCCGCCGCGGCGTTCTGGTTTCTCACCAGCGAGCCAGGCGCCACGCCAACCGAACTCGCCGGCGTTCATGGGCTAAGCGAACAACGCTTCTACACCGTCCTGTGTTTGCTCTACGGTGCCGACCCGGTGCGCTGGGCCTCGCTGCCAACGAGGTTCCCCGAGATGCAGGCGCGGCTACCTCGCTGCCAAGACGAGTACGACTCGCAGGTGCGCGCGTGGGACGCGTTACTGGCGCCGCATCGGCGCTGAGCTAGGGGCCGCCCCGCGGGCGTAGGCCTGCGGGGCGGCCTGCGGGCGACAGGCGATTCACACATAGACTCGCGCCACGCCGAAGGCGGGGCGCACAACAGCTGGAGGGGACACGTTATGGGAAATCACATTCGCACATTCACAACACTCGTCATCGCGGTCGTCGGCATGGTGCACATCGTGAGGCGTGTCGCCGAGGACTGGAAACACTGGACGCCAGAACTCGAGCCTGCGCCGGACACCCCGGCACCTGAGCAAGGCACGGGTGGGCCGGCGGCACCATCGGCTGCGCGGCCCACTCCCGCCAATCCGCCGCCGCGCAGCAACACGCGCGCGCCGCGCCGGTGGCCTCGCCCTGTTCCTCAGATGACGCTGCACCTACGAGAGCGTTCGCAGACACGCGGCATTCCGCTCTCACTCGTTCGCTACGCGGTCAGGTACGGCGAAGTGCACCGTGCGCCCGACGGTTCGACTCGCTACCAGTCAGCCGTGCCGGGCCACGAGGCCTCGGCGACTCGCGTTGAGGTCGTGCAGCGGGGGAGTGCATTGGTGACCACGTACTGGGTTGCCTCCAACGAGGTGGACACTTTCGCGACTATCGGCGATATTCTCGGGACGCCAACAATGAGAGGACAGGTATGAGTATCCCGTTACCCAGCAGTGCTGCGCCGACGCATCAGCAGGTCGGTAACCCGAACGTCATGGGCCTTTGGTTGCCCGCCACCGATGACCTGAAGTTGGCGGTCGTCATCGCCACACACAATCGACCAAGCCTGCTCAAGGAGCGAGCGCTAGCCTCGGTTGCCGCTCAGTCACGTCGGCCGGACCTACTCATCATCGTCGACGATTCGGAAGCGAGTGTTAGACCGAGGAACCGAGGGAGCGTCGAGTCAGTCGACTTACCTGAGTGCCGTGTTCTCTACTGCGAGAATGACAGAACCCCAGGGGCTAGCGGCGCATGGAACACGGCGCTCGATCGCCTCGCAGAACAAGGGCTCGACCCTCACGACGTGTTCGTTGCTGTGCTCGATGACGACGACGCCTGGGCGCCGGCTTACCTTGAGACCTGCTACGCCACCATTTTAACGAACCCACTCGACATGGTCGCCGCCGATCTACGCCGTATCGAGGCACCGGAGACGCCAGCGATTCTCATTGAGGCGCCCAACAGCCTGGTCGCGAACGAGTTCCTGACGACTAACCCGGGGATCCAAGGCTCGAACCTCTTCCTTCGGTTCAGCGTTCTGCTGTCCGCAGGCGGCTTCGACGAAGCGCTCCGCAGCACAACCGACCGAGACCTCTGCATCAGAGTCGCCGACCTCGGAGTCGTGCGCTACCAGCGCGTGGGTCAAGCACTGGTGGACCACTACGCGGAGAACACGCGCGATCGACTGAGCACACCGGGCTCACTGGCAAAGCGGGAAGGCCTCGCCGCATTTTGGCAGAAGTACCATGGGCGAATGGACAACGCAGAGCGAGACGCGTTCGCCGAGCGCTGTGACAGTATCTTTGACGCCCCGATGCAGGACGGCCCTCCGGCTCGTGTTCCCGCGCGAGTTCCTCGCCGCGGAGATGCAGCGGTGGTTGTGGGTCTCATCGCGCGCAACGCACGCCCGGAGAGCACCCTCGCCTGGATCGAGTCGTTGGTAGAGGTAGCTCATGAGGGCCATGTGTCGATCGATGTGGTCTTGTTAGAAGAGGGGGCGCCTGCCGGTCACACGTCAGTCGTAGAGCTTGCCGCTAGGGTTCTGCGCGACTCGGGAGCTGGCTGCTTTCCTATCTCCCGTGAGGCCCAGCGCGAGCACTGGCGTCATGAGCGTGCGTCCTCGACCGGCGCAGACACGACGGAGCCGGACTCTATCGGCGACGAAGAGTCCGGCCGAGCGAGCGCAACTCGCCTCCGAGTCTACTGTGCACCACTCGCGGCGGCGCGCGCCGGCTCCAGAGTCTGGCTGGCAACGTGTGAGACGGGCGTCTCGGAGTCCGCCACAGCCGAGCGATTCGATCACGCCCTCCAACGCCTGGGCGCTATTCTGCTCGACGA
>JBLFZA010000155.1:0-10909 GCA_047610025.1 Bradymonadia bacterium
CGAGCTTGACGCGCCCGACGCACTCGACGCTGCGGATATCGATGTGCAAACAGACGCAGAAGTTGAAGATGCGGACACCGTCGACGCGCCAGATGGCGACGTCGGGCCAGACCCCGAAACCGAGATCATCAAACTCGTCGACCCGAACGCGGCCCCGATCGAGTGGTTTGTTGGCGGCTCCTTCGGTCGCGCGGTCTCGGTAGACGGAGACCTGATGGTGCTCGGCGCCGATGAAGACAGCGCGGCGGGCGTGAGCGCCGGCATGGTGCTGCTCGGATCCCGAAGCGCCGGGGCCCCGTGGGTGTTCGAACGCTTCGTCCCTGATTCGGTCGGCGCCGGTGACCGCTTCGGTAGCTGCGCGGCAGTGTCTGGAAACCTCGCCGTTGTCGGAGCGCGTGGTGACTCCGATGTGATGTTCAAAGCGGGCGCGGCCTATGTACTACAGCGCATCGGCTTGCAGTGGGAGGTGCTCGCACGACTAGAGTCACCGGACCCCCGAAGCGAAGGCGCGTTTGGGCAGCGCTGCGCCATCGAGGGAGACCGTGTCGCCGTCGCATCGATTGGAGAAGGCCTCGAGGCCGGCGTCGTCTCCGTATTCGAGCGCGATGGTGCCGACTGGTCGTTTGTCGCGGAGTTTGGGTCCACGCGCGCAGTCGCGTCGGACAGGTTTGGAGCGTCCGTCGCGCTGAGTGACTCCCGACTCTTGGTCGCTGATGACCTCAACCGATCCGTGAGTATTTTCGACCTCGACGGTGACGCTTCCCCCGTCATTGTGGAGGAGCCCGGTGAACCCCAATCGTCTAACTTCGGGGTGGACATCGCCGTCTCCGCTAACCGCTTTGTGGTGGGCGCGCAGCAGGCCAGCGTCGATGGCGTGCGGTCGGGCAAAGTGTATGTCTTTCGCGGGCTCGACGTCCCAGTGTTGGAGCAGGAACTCTTCGATGCCGATCGGCTCGTTGGCGATCGCTTCGGTGCAAGCGTCGACATAGACGGGGACACGATCGTGACAGGCGCCTTCCGCTCCGCCGCGACCGCAGCTCGCAGCGGGATCGCCTATCGCTTCCTACGTGACGGCGCCGAGTGGCGCCTTGAGGAGACGCTGCTCCCCGCACTGCTCGCGGGCGATCGGTTCGGGTTCGAGGTCGCCGTAAGCGGAGGCGCGATCGCCGTCTCGGCTATCGAAGACGACACCGTCGCGTCCGACGCTGGCGCCGTCTACGTGTATGAGCGCAGCGAGGCCGCCCCGCCTCCTATCCGCGTTTTCTCAGGCAACACTGCGGCGGACGACCGCTTCGGCGCCGCCGTCGCGACCGATGGTCGATTCATCTTCGTGGGCAGCCCCTTCGACCAAGACGAGGGCGTGCTCTCCGGTGCCGTGCATTGGTTTGAGCTGCGTGACGGCGTCGTGAGCTACCGCGGGACGCTGCCTCACGAAGAGCCGACCGCCGGGCAGGGCTTCGGGTCGTCCCTGTCGTTCGCCGCCGGCGTGCTCGTCGTGGGCGCGACGCTCGATGACCGCGACGGAGAGAATGCCGGCAGCCTCTATACATTCGCGTACGATGAGGCGGTCGACGCGTGGTCGACCGCAGGGACGATCCGCGCGCCAGACGCTGTGGCTGGCGGGCTCTTCGGAGAGCGCGTCGCGTTCGACGGCGAGCTCTTGCTCGTCGGTGCGCCAACGCGCGTTGACAGCGTCGGCAGCGGCGGCGCCTGGCTGTATCGCCTCACCGATGACGGCGTTTGGGTCTTGATTTCGCGCCTCGACGAGGTCGACGCAGAGCTGCGTGCGGCCGCCGACGCGCCCGCCGAGTATGGCGCAGGCCTGGCGATCACTCCCTCGTCCCTTTTCGTTGGTGCGCCGGCGTTTGCGCCGGGTGGAGCGGTCGCGTCATTTGAGTATGTTGCTGACGGCGCACTGCCTGTGGCGCTGCCACCGAGAGTGATCGACACCCCCGGCGCGACCTTTGGCGCCGCAGCGGCTAGCAACGGCGAAGAGGTGCTTGTGACCGCGCCCGGCGAGGGCGTGATCTATGCGCTGAACCCCGGCGCCGCGACGTGGTTCGCCGAAGCGGTCGCGGACTCTCCCGAAGAGACCGGCTCGGAGTTCGGTGCGACTCTGGCGTTCGTCTCCAGGTCGACGATCGCGGTGGGCGCGCCAAACGCAGACGCAGCCGGCGACACGGACGAAACCCAGGCATCTGCGGGGCGGGTCTGGGTCTTCCAGGCTGGGCTAACCCGGTGGGACACATCGCCGCGCGTATACGAAGCCCCCGACGCCAGCATTGGCGCCCGCTTCGGTGAGTCGTTGAGCGCGGCCGGCGACCTCTTTGTCGCTGGCGCTCCCGGAGACGACGAACGCGGCGCCGAAGCCGGCGCCGCGTATGTCGTCATCGCGCCTTAGAAGTTGGCGCAAAACGCAATCCCGCCGCAGCGGGGACCGAGCAGTTCTGCGGTCCCCGCTGCGGCGGGATGTTACGTCGTCGCGCCGATTAGGGCGTAGCGAACTCGGACAAGCAGTCGAGGTACGCGTCGGTCGTCGCGAATCCGCAGACGCCAGCGTTGCAGCCACATGAGGTGAGCTCTTCGTTCAAGCACATGTACTCCTCGCGCCACTCGCACGTCGTCGTGATCGATTCGCTTGCACAGATCTGGGAGCTGCAGCCGCTTCGGAAGCAGTCGTCGTCGGTCTCGCAGGCGTAGCCGTCGTCCGGCGGGCAAGCGCGCTCGGTGCAGGCCCAGCTGCCTGAGTCGTCACAGAAGCAGCTGTTGCAGCCGTCCGGAGCTGGCATCGCGGAACCAGGCTCGCACTCGAAGCCGCAGCCGGGGCCATCGACCGGCACACACTCCCACACGCCATCGCGGCAGAAGCACTCTTCGCACGGGCGGGGCGCGAAATCAGCGCCATCTTCGGGGCAGCCGCCGCAGTCCGGGTTCTCTTCACAGATCCAGCGCCCCGTGTCGTCGCAGTAGCACGTCTCACAAGGCGTCGCGCTGCCTTCGCCGGGCTCGCACTCGAAGAAGCTGCACTCTGGGATATCCAGCGTGTAGCACGCCCACTCACCGCCATCACACTCGCACACGGTGCACTCGTCGGGGGCGGAGCGGTCGCCATCTTCGCACTCACCACCGCACTCGGGGCCGTCGGTCCCGGTGCAGAGCCAGCTGCCGGTGTCATCACAGAGGCAGAACTCGCACTCGTCGCCAAAGGAGTCCCCTGGATCGCACTCTCCGCCGCAGCCGGGCTCCACCACGCAAACCCACGCCCCGGTGTCGTCGCAGAAGCAGTACTCGCAGTCGCCCTCGCGCTCGGCCCCGGGGCGGCAGGCGATACCGCAATCAGGGTCGACCTCGCATGACCACATGCCTCTGTCGCCGCACACGCATGTCTCGCACTCGCTCTCTTCGACGTCGCCAGGCACGCACTCCCCACATCCAGGGATCGTCGCGCACTCCCAGAAGCCGGCTGGTGAGCACCAGCACTCGGTGCACCCCAGCTCGTCGGGCGGCACCGGCGCGGCATCAGCGCCACCCTCGTCGCCAGGCTCACAGTTGGGCACGCACGAGTCGTTGACAACACAGTCCCACGAACCGTCAGCGGTGCAGAAGCAGTACTCGCACTCCGTCTCTGTTGTCGCGCCGGGGCGGCACTCGAACTCGCACTCCGGAATTGCGTTCGGGTAGCAGACCCAGTCTTCGTCTTCGCACTCACAGTAGGTGCAGTCGTCGGGGCTGTAGATGTCGCCGTCTTCGCAGATCGGTGATGGCTCGCAGTCGTCGATCTCATCGCAGGCCCAGTTGCCGTCGATGCACACGCAGGCGAGGCAGTCGCTCACGGAGACGTCGCCGTCGTCGCACACGGGGCCGCACTCGCCGTCGCAGATCCAGTGTCCGCCGTCGTCGCAGAAGCAGTCGCAGCCGTCCTCCGACTCCCTCGTGTCGCCGGGGCGGCACTCAGGCGCTACGCCGCAGTCGTCGTCGCACAGCCACTGCTCAGTCTCGTCGCACACGCAATCGCAGCCATCTTCCGACTGCATCGTGTCGCCAGGCTCACAGATTGGCTCCGGGCACGCGATCTCGGTGCACGACCAGTCGCCGCCGTCGCAAATGCACGTGTTGCATCCATCGTCTGCGTCGCGTGTCTCGCCTTCTTCGCAGAGGGGCTCTGGGCACGCCAGCAGCGTGCATGCCCACTCGCCTTCGAGGCAAGAGCATGTGTTGCACCCATCATCCGCATCGCGTGTCTCGCCTTCTTCGCAGAGGGGCTCTGGGCACGCCATCTCGGTGCACGACCACGCTCCGGCTTCGCAGAAGCAGGTGTTGCACCCGTCGTCTGCTTCGCGCGTTGCGCCGTCTTCGCAGAGCTCGACGGTGTCGCCGCCGGCATCGGATCCGCTGTCGGGCACGAAGTCCGGCGGCACCTCGGTACCGCAGGCGTTCATCAACAGCGCAAAAACACAGAGGGCGCTCGCTCGGAGCAGCCCGGTGATACACGCTGAAGCGGTGTTGGTTCGAATAGTGGTACGCGACATGGCAACCTCACGGGGCTTTGTTGAACGGGATAGCGTTGAGTCTCTGCAGACCGCGTGCCAGTCACGGCGAGTTACGTCGATCAGGGAATAGATCGAGCCGCGGTTCACCGGCGCGACACTGGAGAATCGCGCGCAAACGACCATAGCGCCGAAAGAAACCCGCGTCACGTTTGTCCTCGGCGCTCGCGTGCCCATGCCACCAGGCGTTCCCGCTTTCAGGCGCAGCGCAGCGACGGTGCTCGCTCTGGGTTCAGATTTTTGAGAGTCACGCGCACTGTGACTCAGAGATCTCACGAGACAGCCACCCCGTGATCTCTCAGTGGCGCACCCGAAGTCGCGCGCCGCATGGCAGAGCTGACCCTGCTCGGCCGCCGTGAGCTCGGAGGCGTAACGGACCCTCGGGTTGCACAGCACGTCGTCGACGTGCTCGATCCGGAGACCTACCGACATCTCGTCGCGGGCCACCACGCTGCGATCTGCACGCTCGGTGACGAACGTGTTCCGCGATGGTGAGGGGGTTGAAGTGCTGGACTGGACCGAGTTTGAGAGGTCATAGCGCCAACTGCCGCCCCAACCCACACGAGGAGACCCACCGATGTCATTGCGCGATGAACCGTCCCCTACTGCTACCGATACGACGAACGTCACCCCGCCAGCATCGGCGGTGAAGCGCTGGTCGCTGCTTCGGATCGGCAGCGCTGTCTCTCTTGTGCTCGCGGTCCTCGCCTTCCCGGCTCTCGGCGTTCATCAAGTGCGCCCGACGCTTGTGATGTCCGACGTGCCGGTCAACGACGCGCTCGACGACCTGCTCGCTGAGGTCGTGACGCCCGACGGGGTCGATTATCTGGCGCTGATTGGGCGCCGCGCCGACCTTGAGCGCATCGTCGCCGCCTTCGCCGAAACCGGCCCGCGGAGCACCCCCGAGCGCTACAGCACAGTCGACGAAGAGCTGGCCTACTACATTAACGCATACAACGCGCTTACGCTCTTCGGCGTCGCTTCTCACTGGCCCATAGAGACCGTGCATGACGTGCACGGATGGTTTCGTATCAAAGAGGGCTTTGGCTTCTTTTGGGCGACGCGTTTTCGGCTCGATGGGCGAAGCGTCAATCTCTATGACCTCGAGAACGATACGATCCGCGCTGACTTTGGCGACGCGCGCATTCACGCTGCGATCAACTGTGCGAGTGAGTCTTGCCCAGCCTTGAGCGCGCGGAGCTATCGCGCAGAGACGCTCGATGAGCAACTCGACGCGGCGACCATTTCGTTCGCCTCAGACGCCCCACACGTGGTAATCGATGACGATTCGAAGCAGATACAGCTAACGCCGATTTACCAGTGGTTTGCCGAGGACTTTGTCGCTGATGCCGTGGAAGCCGGCGTGGGCGACAGCGCGCTCGACTGGATCCTCATGTTTGCGCGCGCCGACGTCGCTGACCAGCTAGGTCGAGCGAGGGACGCTGGGTACGAGGTTGTGTATGTCGACTACGACTGGTCGTTGAACTCCGCTGGCAACTAGCAACGCGGCCAGCCGCCTGGAGCCATTCAGAGCCATTCAGAGCCATTCAGAGCCATTTAGAGCCATTTGGAGCCGCTTGGAGCGGCAACGATGCGCAGTCAACCGGACCCTCTTAGCGCTCATCGACGAGCGCTAAGAGCCGTTCGTCTCGGACTTTTTCTGTTCACGGTCCATCGCCTGACGCGCACCGGGCTCTTCTGCCAAGCGGTGGAAGAAGCGCGTCGTTGGATACGCCAACTCGACCTGTGGAGCGTTGCGGAGCTCTCTTAGAATCCGCTCGGATACGAGCGTCCGCGTCGAACGACGTTTGCGCGGCTCGCACAAGTAGCGGCCGGTGAGCAAGACGCCCGCGTCTTCGATGGTCGTCCAAACAATAGGCGTGAGGTTGCGGTACAAGAACACATATTCAGATGACGCGTTGTCCATTTGCGTCATCGCCTGCGCGCGCGTGCTCTGAGAGTCCGCTTCGATGGCCTTGAGGATCAGGTCCTTCGCGAACTCCCAGTCGCTCTCAAAGGTGACGAGCAGTTCAAGCTCATCCCATACAAAGCCGAAGCCCTCGCTAGCGTTCGCCGTCGCTTTGGTGATGGCCCAGCCGTTGGGTACGTGTAGCAGCCGCCCGGTGGACTGGTCTGCCTTTACCCAGTTGCCAACCTCGATCATCGTGGTGTGCATTAAACCAATGTCGATCACATCTCCGCGGAGGTCGCCGATCTCGATCCGATGCCCGTTCTCAAAAGGGCGTCGACTCACAATGTATGCCCAGCCGACCAAGTTCAGGAGCGGCTGCTGCAGCGCGATCGCGATACCTGCCGACGCGATGCCAAAGTAGGTGACTAACCCCTGAGTCTCGCCGACCCATGTCCATACAAGCGCGAAAATGAGCAGAGCGAGCAGGGCGTAGCGGGTGTACTTGCCCACCGAGTAGCGCCGCTCGGGCTTCACAATCTGAGGCAGCACAACGCGAGTGAGCGTGAACCGCCCCAGGAGGAACAAGACAATCAGCGCAATCGTGATGACCGCCTTCGCGACGAGTTGCAGGTGCTCAGGCGTCATGGAAGGTCCGTGAGTCTCACCGAATAGAGCCAGAGCTCCGTGCTCGGCTGGTCGGGCGGCAGCGTGAAGTGAATGCGATCAATCGCCGAAAGGTCGAGCGGGCGGTCTTCGGGGGCGAGCCGAATATCCTCTACGGGGAAGGATATCTCGTTCATCCCAGGCTCAAGCACCAGCACATGATTCGAGCGCGTGCCGTCACCGGACTCGCTGCGGTCATCGACGCGAAGACGGTAATCGACGCGTGGGCCCTGATTGAGTACCCGAAGCTCGAGCCGATCATAACCGCGCCAGTCCTGGTCGCCGGCCTCGTAACGCAGCCCCTCCCATGGCCCGCGGACCTCAAGCGCGAGCAGCGCGCCGCTCTCTGTAGCGATGAGCCGCCGGGCCGCGCTACGCTCGTCGCCGGTGGCGTGCCAGTGTACCGCGAGCTCGCTCTGAGATTGCTCAAAGAGCACAGGAAAGCTGAGGATACGCTCCCGAACACTTAGCCAGGCTCGCGCCGAGGGCAGCGCGTTCAGGGTGAGAACTCCCGCGCAGATTACGAACACGACGATTCGCGCCCGCCCGCGACTGATGAACGCCGCTCCGGCGAGCAGGGCGCCGACAGCACCGAGCACGAGGTCCGACTGCTGCGCGCTGCGCCCCACGAGTGGCTGCACCATCTCAACGCCGCCAGCGGCCACGCCCATCACAGCGACCGCAATCAGCGCCCGACTCTGTCTCGGCCATCGCGGCGGAATCGTCCACGCCAGCAGCAGCGTCATAATCAACGCGACAGGCAAGTGCAGCCCGTCCAGCACAGCATTCCAGGCGAGATGGTTCGGCAGCCGACCCGTCGTGAAGGTCGCCAACGCTACCGCCACAAGGCTCGCTAATGCCAAGACGGCGACGCGAAGCCACGACACGCCGCGCGATGCGGCGGGCGGCGCTAGCGTCTGCTCGCGTGAGGGTCGGGAGGTGGTTGACGATGGCAGCATGTCTTGTCGTGACTAAGTTGGATCTCGCGGTTGAGACGCCGCGGACGCGCATCGTACACAGCGCGCCCCATGTTGCGCCAATCGCGTGTACATTAGCGACCTTCCTATGGGATGACCCCTGACCCTTTCAGCCTTCGAGCCGACCCTATGAGCAGCCGCGACCCCATCTTCCCGCCTCGCCATCAGCCGCTCCGCGAGGACGTCAGCATTATGGGCGCCATCGTCGGTGACGTGCTCACCGAGCAGGGTGGCGCCGCGCTGTTCTCGCGCGTCGAACAGGTGCGCAAGGCTGCCATCGCACGTCGCGCGGGCACGCCAGCCGAGTCGGATGCGGGCGAACGTATGATGCACTCGTCTGTTGATGGGCTTGAACGCGGGGCCGCAGCCGATCTCGTGCGCGCGTTCTCGACGTACTTTCAGGCCGTGAACCTCTGCGAGCAGGTGCACCGCATTCGCCGCAAGCGCGACTACCAGCGCGACACGGCGGGCGGCCCCCAGGCCGGTAGCCTCGAGCACGCGCTGCGACAGCTCTCCGACGCCGGTTGGGACAGGCCGCGCGTGATGGAGCTGCTCTCCGGCGTGCTCGTCGAGCCCGTCTTCACCGCGCACCCGACGCAGGCGACGCGCCGCACGATCCTCGAGAAGGATCAACGCATCGCCGAGCGACTGGTGGAGCTGCTCGACCCCTCGATGACGCCGCCCGAAAAGTCGGCTGCGCACGCGCGGATTCACACCGAGCTCGCGTCAACGTGGCAGACGCTCGAGCACCCGCACCTGCGCCCCACGGTGAGCGACGAAGCGGAGCACGTGCTCTTCTACGTCAACGACATCATCTACCGCATCGTGCCGCCCTTCTACGAAGAGCTTGAGCGCTCGCTTGACGAGGTGTTCGGCCCCGCCGCTGAAGCGCACCCGATGCCGACGCTGATGAAGTTCACCTCGTGGGTGGGCGGCGATATGGACGGCAACCCCTACGTGAGCGCCGTCACGATCGAGGGCACGCTCGTGCGTCAGCGCGAGCTCATTCTCACGCGTTACAGGCAAGAGCTGCTGACGCTTGCCCGTCGCCTCTCGCAGTCGACAACGCGGGTGCTCGTTGACGACGCTGTACTGCAACGGGTCGACCTCTACGCGACGATGTTCCCAGGCGCGATGGAGAGCGTGCGACCGCGCCATCGCGACATGCCCTACCGCGTGCTGCTCACCCTCGTCGCCGCCCGACTCGACGCCACCCTGGTCGATGCGGAGACGGCCTATGAGCATGTCGACGTCTTCCGGGCCGACCTGCAGCTCATCGCCGACAGCCTTCAAACGAATGGCGGCGCCGCTGGCGGTCGCTTCTCTGTCATTCGCGCCATTCGTCGCGCGCAGACCTTCGGCTTTCACCTCGCCGTGCTCGACGTTCGCCAAGACGCGATGGTGCACCGCAACGTCATCTCCACCGTTATCGGCGACGAGGGCTGGCACGAGCGCCCCGCAGCCGAACGCAGCGCGACGATTCACGAGCTTCTGAAGGCAGACATCCCCGCGCTGCCCGACAACGAAGAAGTGCGCGAAACGCTCGACGTCTTCAAGACCATCCATCGTTGCCGCCAGCGCTTTGGCCCCGAGGCGATCGGCCTCTACATCATCTCGATGACACAAGGCGCCGACGACGTGCTCGCCGTGCTGCTGCTCGCCAAATGGGCCGGCATTGACACCGGCGGAACCTACCCCCTCGATGTCTCCCCGCTGCTCGAAACCGTGCCCGACCTCGTCGCTGGTCCGGACATTCTCGCCGAGCTGCGTGATGACGCGGTGTATGGCCCGCATCTGGCGACACGGAATCGTAAACAAGTTGTTATGGTCGGCTACTCCGACTCGAACAAGGACGGCGGTTTGGTGGCATCGCGCTGGTCGCTGCACAAAGCCCAGCAGAAGCTGGTGGAGCGGGTTGGCAGTGACATGCACCTCAGCTTCTTTCATGGCCGCGGTGGCACGATCAGCCGCGGCGGTGGCAACACCCACCGCGCGGTCATGGCTGCGCCTCGTGGCGCTGTTGCCGGGCACCTTCGCGTAACCGAGCAGGGCGAAACCATACATAAGAAGTTCGGTCTGCGCGCCATCGCGCTGCGCACCCTCGAAAAGGAAGTCAGCGCCACCGCCGTCGCCACCGCGCTGCCGGAGCCGACGCACCCGGAAGAGCCCGCGTGGGCCATCGCGATGGAGCGCCTCTCCGAGACGAGCCGGCTCACCTATCGCTCGATGGTGTACGACACTCCAGACTTCGAGGCGTACTTTCGCGCCGCGACGCCCATCGATGTTATCGAGCAGATGAAGATCGGCTCGCGCCCCGCGTCGCGCCGCAAGAAGTCCGGCATCGCTTCGCTCCGCGCTATCCCTTGGGTCTTCTCCTGGACCCAGTCCCGCCTCGTGCTGCCGGCGTGGTTTGGCATAGGCACCGCGCTCGAAGAAGCCATCGCCGAAGATGGGCTTGAAGCCGTACAAATCATGGCCCGCGAATGGCGCTTTATGGACGCGTGGCTAGGCGATGTCGAAATGGTGCTCGCCAAGGTCGATATTGATATCGCGGCACGCTACGCCGAGCTAGCTGGCGAGATCGGCGCCCGCCTCTTCCCGGTTTTGCAAGGTGAGTACGAGCGCACCGTCGCCGCCGTGCTCGCCGTGCGGAATCAGAGCGTCTTGCTAGAAACGGACCCCGTACTCCAGCGCTCGATCGCGCTGCGAAACCCCTACGTGGACCCAATGTCCTACGTGCAACTCGATCTGCTGAAGCGCTGGCGCGCCGGCCACCGCGAAGACGACGCGCTGCTCGAAGTATTGATCGC
>JBLFZA010000156.1:0-10884 GCA_047610025.1 Bradymonadia bacterium
CGGCCGCTGGCCCGTGGTCAGCGTCGCCCAAGGCCGCGTCGAAATTACGAAGGTAGACCAATGTCGAGGCAAGCGCTGCGTCCCAACTGCCAAAGATCTCGACCCCACGCTCATAGAGAGGGGGAGAGTCGACGCTCACGATCGTCTCCAGCAAGGCGTCTTCGTCGGCGCCGCTATCGATAAAGGCGAGCAGTTCTGCGTGAAAATCTGCGCGATTCATGGGCTCCGGCACGACAGCGAGGGCGAACAGACGGGACAAGCACACGCTACTCTGGACAACTGCGCTGACAACAACAACCATTGCGCGCGAGATCCTTCGAAGCATTCGCGCCCGTTTGTTTGATGTTCATTAACTGCCCAAAATGCTCGAAACGCATGTCGGACCGCGCACCGCGCTGCCCGTTTTGCGGTGAAGATGCGAGCACGCAATCGCAGCAGCAGCTCCAACGCGAGCCGGCAAAGGCCGGCGGCACAACGCAGACTTCTCTGTTCGACCACGCGACGGTCGCACAGGAGGCTGTTGAAACGCTCGGCGCAGAAGGACTGAAGCTCGATTATTCCGTGGCCAGCTTGGCCGCAGTCGACCAGTGGCTCAGCGACCGAGACGGCGAGTACGGCGCCGGATTGGACGACACATGGCGACCGACGGCCACTGATAAGCGTTGGATCGCACGGATCGGCAGCTACGCTGGTGAGGTCATTCGATTACGCTTCGGCGGCAATTGGGCGGACGATGCGGCACACCCAGGCATGCCGCTCTTTCTTCGCGTAGAGTTCGATCGAGGCGGAGCTTTCTGCCCCCTCGACGCCACCTATCGACGTCTAAAGAATGGCGAATCGGACGGCCTCGCTAAGCTCGCAGATAAGCTCCGCGCGCAGCTCGGGGAAGAGGGCTATCGCGCGGAAGACGGGATGGACTGGGCTAACCAAGCGACCGACTACATTCGCAACGAGCGCTACGACCTCGCGCTGGAGTTTCTCAAGCGCGCCGTGCTGGTCGACCCATCGCTGTGTGAGGGCTGGTTCTGTCGCGGCTTCGTAGAGGAGAAGCTCAGTCGTCATCATGACGCGCTCCGCTCTTATGACAGCGCATTGCGCTTTGCCCCCGGTGACGACAAGGCGTTCTCACAGCACGTGAAACAGCAGATTCAGCGGCTGAATGCCGAACTCGGAGGGTTTCGCCCCAACAGCGGAGAATCGCCTGTTTTCCGACCGAGTGGCGAACGCGAGACTGCGGGAGACGACCGAAGCGGCGACTTCCAGGCTCGGCAGCCAAGCGACTCTGCCGAGGCGATCAGCAGCGGAGCGGAGGTCAAGATCACGACGGAGTCGTCCGTCCTCCGCAAGATCCGAGAGAACAGACAAGCCGAAGCAGACACCGCAGTCCCCGGCGGCATACGCCCCCCAGATCCGAGCGAGCTGCCTGCGGCCCGAAGCAGTCTGGCCCTCTCGCTGGACGACGGTCCAACTCACGACGCGGCGCCTACCGATGGCACGCTGCCGTTTTTGGATACTGCCAAACCCGAGATCAATCCGAACACCCTCGCGTGGGTGAGCGAGCCCCCCGACCTAGGCGACGCGGACAGCTCCTTCTCGCTCGACGCTGAGAGTTCCCTCTCGCTGGACGAAGACGCGGGGGAGTCCGGCCTCGGTCGCAGCCAGCCGCCTATGGCCGCGTCAGCGGCGCTCGAGCAGTCTCAAGAGTTACTCGGCGTGCTGCGATTTGACGAGGCAGGAGCGGCGCTCGCATCCATTTCCTTGGAAGCCCTCCGAGGCCCCGAAGAGCGCGTCACCTACGCCTCCATCCAGCTCGTTCTCGGCAGACCTGAAGCGGCAATCGCCGCCTTACGCCACGTCGTCGAGACGACGCCGAAACTAGAAGCCGGGCACGAAATGCTCGTACTCGCCATGCTCGCAGACGAGCGCTACGACGACGCGCTCGACGCCGCCGGACGAGCACTCGGCCGGCATCCGGACGCGGCGTGGGCATGGGAAGCGCGCGGCAAGGCACTCTATCTGCTCGAGCAGTTTTCTGATGCGGCCAAGGCACTCGCACGCGCAGTGAGCCTGGCGCCCACGCGACGATCCGCATGGAGACTCCGCGGGCTGGCGCTGCTGGACAGCGGGAGAGTAGACGACGCAAAGGCCGCGTTGACCGTGTTCGTCACGCTCGACGACGGCACGGACCCGTCCGCTGCGCGCGCCGTCAAGCGTGAGATCGCGAAGCTGAGCTAGTCGGGCGCGACGCGTACTCGCCCTGTCGAGCGCGCGACGCCGGAATCGGCGCCATCAAATCCGGCAGAGCGCAGACCCGCGACGCCTCACGACACCGCCAGCGCTTTGACAACCACACGACGTGTGCAGCCTCAAAGCGCCGGCGAGGCTAGAGCTCCTTCGTGTCTCGAATCAGCGCGGCGAACGCCGGAGTCGTGGCAAACACGAGCAGTGTGAGCATCTCTTCATTCGCGAGCACGTACTCGTCCAACGCTGCGCAGTCGTTGAACACGCTGGGACGATCGGCATCAGCCGCCATCCGCGCCACCAAACGAACGGCCTGGAACAGGTCCGGACCGGCGACGAGTCCTGCGCGGAGCGCACGCGAACGGCAAGCGCCCCAGTAGCGGCGGCTCAACGCTCGAGGCTCCTCATCCGCAAGCCCCGCTAGTGTCTCTGCCCACCGGCCGCGGAGCGGAGCGTCCGTGACGGCCTCAACACGAGAGGCAAAATCCCGCGATGCGGCATCTTTCCCCTTCCACAGCCCCAACGCCCGAAACAACCCGCCGATGAGCGAGGTCCGCTGAGACGGCGCCAAAGAAGCCATGCCACGCGCGCCCGGACGAGCCAGAAACAGCGAGTAGGTCAGCGCAAAGCCAATCTCTGCGCGAGCAAGCTGTTGGAACACATCAGCGCGCATCAACACGTCGACCCCTTCTTCGCCACACGCGATCATCACCGGCTCTTCGAGCTCGTCACAACGGTACAGCGACGCGCCGGCGACGCCAGCGGCCTCACCGACTTGCTGGAAGGTGCGCCCCACATTGGAGTGAACACTAATCGGCGCCGCGTTCTCGTCCACCTCTCCCGCCGTGGCGCGACCGATGGTGAGCGTCTGCTCCAGCTCCGCGAGCACGCCCTCAAGCGGACGCAGATCATCATCGAGCGTAAGCGCATCAGCGGCAACCACGCGGATGCCTGGACGCTCGAAGTCGCGTCGCATGTCACGGAGCTTCGCCTTCAGGCCGTCATCCGACGAACGCACCATCAAGGCGGGTGCGAGAAGACACCACGCCAGCTCCGCGTTCGAGTTCAGCACTCGATTGCCGATCGCCATGGTGGGCTCGTAGTAAGGCGGGCCAGCGGCGACGACGGAGCTCAAGAGCGCCAAGTGCTCCTCGCCGCCCGGTTCTCGATTCGCCACCACGTCTGCGAGCAGCTCGAGAGCCTCGCGATCCGTCGAACGCGATACCACCTCGTTGAGCCACACCTCCGCACGGCTCGCGTCGTCGAGTTCGAACACCGCGAGGCGAGACATGCGGACGAGCAAAGCGTCGCGCTCCGACCCCTCTGTCTCGTCGGCGATGGCCTCAAATATCTGAAGGGCACCCTGCCAGTCCTCGCGGCGCTCAAGCAAAGACGCCAGCGCGAGTCGAGCAGCCCCCGAGTCCGGGTCGTAACTCAAGGCCATATCAAAGGCCTCGATCGCGTCTTCTTCTCGGCCGGGGTGTCCAGCGTAGATCTCGCCGCGAGCGACCCAAAGGGACGCCATTTCTGTGGGCTGGTGTGCGCTCTGCAGCAAGGTATCGATCACCTGCAGGCCAGCTTCGAGGTTCCCGGAGCGCCGATAGTGCCCGAGCATACGCTGGAGCAGTGCGGGGCTCTCAAGACCTTCATCGTGTGCAATCTCGTAACAAGCCCCCGCCTCTTCCGGCGCGTTGACTCCGTCCTCCCAGAGCTCGCCCAATCGTAAGAAGCCCTGTGCTCGAGCTTCCGCATCGACCTCGGCTACTAGCGAACGGATCTGATGGGGAATGGCGGTGTTGTATCGTTCCGCCTTGGCCTCGAGGTCCGCTAGCACGGCGAGAGCGCCGCGGTGAAGAGGCGAGGCATCCAGACTGATGTACAGGTCTGCTCGAGCGCCATCATCGTCGCCGAGCGCGTTGCGTGCTGCTGCGCGAGCAAAGTGCACGTCTGCTCGTTGGTCTCCGTCGAGACGGTCGTCATATTGCGCAATGAGTGTCCCCATGCTCGCGACGACTTCGTCTGGATGGCCAGCGTCCATGTCGCGGTGCGCGATCGCGAGGGCCGTAGGTACGTGCATTGGAGCCACAGCGTGAACGCGGCGCACGAGCTCCTCAAAGCGCTCTTCTTCGCCGCGTGTGCGACAGGTCTGTGCCACGAGAAGCAAGCGTTCGGCCTCTTCCGCGGAGCGTTCCGAAGAGATCGGCACGGTACGGCGGACCGCCTCAATCGCTTCCAATCGCGCCCAGGTTGCATCTCTCTCATCACCGCTGCGGTCGTATGTCTGCGCCAACGCGTCCCAGCCTTCGACGCGGTCGGGGTCAACCGAAACGCTGCGTAGGAGGGTGTCGAGAATCCGCGCAGGATCGAGGGAGCTCGTCGCCTCTGCTTGCTCTTGCAGCCTCTCGGCGCGGGCGGCCCAGCTCATTTCCCTCTCGCCTTGGACCGGTAAAAGTGCCGCTCCGGGGCGAAGATCGGTCTTCCTGCGGCCGATGCCCTTCAGCGCTTCCATCGCCGGTGCACAGGTCGGAAAGAGTCTCCGGGCCTCGCGGTACAGGGCGGGGATCGTCTCGGTTTGCTGCCCCGCCTCGTCGCAGGCCTCCGCAAGATGACACAGGATCAACGCCGCATGCTGCGGCCGGCTGCTCTCCAACTCCGCCGTTCTTAAGGCGACATATTGGTCGAGGTCCTCAGCCAGTCTTGCGCTACGAATCAGCGCAGATCGCGCAGCGCTGTCCTCCTTATTCGCGCCATACTGTGCGCGCCAAACGGCGTCGGCATCCTCTCTCTGCGCGAGATTCAGAGCCAGCAGCCGTGCACGCTCGCGCGCCAACTCCGTTCGCTCGACGTCGTCACGGGCAACCGCCTCAAGGGCCGACAGCGTAATCAGTAACTCAGCGTAGTCTCCGTTCTCTCGCAGATGCTGCGCGTGCGCCCGCTGAAGCACGCGGTCCTTCGAGTTGAGCGAGAGAATTGATCCACGCAGAGCGACGAGCGTCTCGTCGTGTCCTGAGACTCGGCCATCCAGCGCCTCGTAGGCCGAGCGAAGGAGCACGAGCTTTCTCTTCTTGCTCGAAATCCCGTCGGCCTTCTCCTTCAACAGACTCGCCAATCGAGGCCAGCGCTCGAGAGTTTCTAAGGCCTCAATAAGCGGGTCAAAGCACAACGAGCCCAGGCCGTGTGTCGCCACCGACGCTTCCATTGTCTCAACGGCTGCATCAATGTCGATGAGCCGCTCTCGCTGCAACGTCGCGATCTCAAGGTCCAGCTGCGCGCGACGTT
Organism: Bradymonadia bacterium; assembly: GCA_047610025.1. GTDB lineage: Bacteria > Myxococcota_A > Bradymonadia > REDH01 > REDH01 > JBLFZA01. The sequence goes on from JBLFZA010000156.1 coordinate 5,521, forward strand.
TCTCGTCTGCAGACTCTGTCTCCATGCGCAGGTATCGAAGGCGAAGCTCCGGATCATCAAGTCGTGAAACGAGCTGCTCAATCTTGTCACGTGCCTCGCTGTCGTCCGAGTCGATCTCAAGCACACGGCCGTAGGCGTGCAGCGTGGCTGGAATGTCCTCAATCTTCTCTTCCGAGAGCGACGCGACTTCCATCCAATGCGCGCGACTCGTCGACGCGTCATCCGCCAGCACTGCGGCATGCTGGAGTTGCTCTCGCAGCTCCCACCAGCGCTCTCGGTCACGCAGCCTGGCAATCGACACCGCCAACGAGTCCACGTCGTCGGGTGCCAACTCCAAGATTCGCATGTGGATATCAGCGGCCTCCTCGGGACGTTTTAACTCGTTTTCCCAGAGGCACGCCGTTCGCCGCAGCAAGGAGACCCGTCGCTCTGGATCTTCTGTGCGCGCGGCAGCTCTGCGCAAATGACTCGCCAGGGCCAAGCGAAGCTCGTCGGTCGTCGCCAGTTCGATCAGCGCCGAAGAGAAGCGTTCGTCATCCGGAGCGGCGTCAAGCGCGAGCGCGTAAAGTTCAAAGGCATCGGTGGGGTCGGCGCCGTGCGCACGTGTCGCTTCGGCCGCGGCGGCCAGTGGCTCGACGTCGCCTTCAGGCAAACGAGAGAGACTCGCCGCTTCCACTGCAGGCAAAACCATCTGCCACTCTCCTAGACCCGTCGCCTCGCTCGCGAGCGCATCTCGCGCGTCCTCACTGGTGGGGTCGAGCCGGAAGGCACGCAGGCGTTCGGTGAACACCACGCGAGGATTCGAGAGCACATCGGCGGCACGAGCTGCGCGGTTCAAGGCTGATGCTTTGCGGTCGAGCTCGCTCGACTTCGTCAGCTCGAGCGCGCCCAGGATCGCATCATGTGCTGCATGAAGTGAGCCCTCTTCCGCGACGCGACCAAGCGCCGTTCGTGCTTCTTCATGAGCCGCATTGAGCGCGAGCACCCGGCGCCAAGACTCCAGCGTACGCTTGGCGTCGTTCAGGTGGGTCTCCGTCAGCGTCGCGACCTCTGCTCGGAGCGCGACACGCCGGTCGGGGGATTCGGCGGCGGCCTGCTCCAGCACGGCGATGAGGTCTTCAACTCGGCCGGTCTCCGGAGCGAGCGAGCGAAGAGTCGTCAACGCGGCGGCGTCAGACGCGCGCAGCAGCGTGGCCTGTCGCACAAGATAGGCGCGCGAGGAGGCGTCCAGCCGAGTCTGCAAGACACCGCAGAGCCGGTCGAGAAGCGCCGCCCTGCTGGCGCCTTGAAGCCGGCCGGCGCGATCCGTCAGCACGGACTCGAATCCTGACCACAGATCACCCGCTTCGGCTTCAACTTCCAGAGCATCTAGCTCCGCCAGGTCGTCGGTGAGCTGGAGAATTCTGCGCAACCGCTCAAACCGCTCAACGCGTTGTTGCTCAGGGACAAGCTCAAGAGCCCGTCGCATCAGCGCGGCCTTGCGCCCGCCCTCAGCGCCCGACGCCGCGTGGTCCAGCACGTCGACAGCGAGATCAGCGCGCTCACTCAGCTGGAGCATGCGCACCAAGCCCTCGAGGGCATCGCGATGTGCGGGCTCCCAGTGCAGCACACGTTCGAAGACGGCCGCTGCCTTTGCGGGCTGCTCCAATCCTTCCCAAAGCGAGGCGACCTCCATGGCCCACGTAATGCGCACCCCAGGATCACCGGCGATGCGAATCCGACGCTCTAGCGCCGAAATCCGAGATCGCACGTCACCGGCTGACTCCGCGTGACGAGCCAAGGCGGCGAGCGCAACGTCATCGTCCGGTGCGTCATCGAGAACACGCTGCCACGCGGCAAGCGCCCGAGGCGCATCATCAAAGTGCTGGTCCAAGTGCTCAGCGACACGTCGTCCGAGCGCACCCGCTTGGTTGGGGGTGTCCGCCTGCTCCATCTCCGCTTCGAGCGTCGCGACTAGCGCTTCATGGTCACCGCGCTCCGCGTAGATGCCCACGAGCGCTTGGAATGCACCGCCGTCTGCTGGGCTCAGAGCGAGCAGACGCTTCCACGCCGCCTCTGAACGCTCGCTGTCATTCAGCTTCAGGGCCGCGTGGGAGGCCAACTCGCGCATTAAGTCGATTCGTGCTTCGACGTCGTCTTCGAGTAGCAACCGCCCTTCGAGGGTCTCAGCAAGTGCCGCGTGGTCGCCCAGTCTGCGCTGCAGGCCCGCGAGGCCGGACAGCGTCTCGGCTGTCGGCCCTTCGAGCGCCAAGCGAGCGTTGAGCATCTCGACAGCGAGGCCGGGCTTGCTGAGGTGCGCGTCAGCGACAAGTGCCGCTTCGCCGTACAGCGCAACCTTATCATCGTCTTCTTCTGCACGTTCCGCGCGAGCGCGCAGCATTTGTACGAGCTCGTCAAAACGTCCGCTCTCTCGAAGCCACATCTCGCTTCGCGACTGCGCTTGCTCGTCGTCGATGTCGGTCTGGAGCAGGCGCCTATAGATCTTCGCCCCGTCCTCGTGCCGATCGGCTACCCAAAGCGCCTCCGCTACGTCCCGCATCCGAACGATCCCGGCGTGCGGATCGCTACTGTCTGCGAGTCCAGCGAGACGATCCCAGCGTTCCAACGCCCCGTAGAGATCAATAAGCTGCGCCACGGCAACAGTATCTGAGGGCCGCTCGGCCCGGAGGCGTTCCAGAGCACCCGCGGCTCCCGCGAGGTCACGTGTCCCGCTGCGCCTCACCTCTGCGAGCTCCCGCAACAACACATGGCGTCGCGCACCTGTGGATACGTCGGCGCGCTTCTCTAGGAAGGAGGCCAGCGCATCCCACCGGGAGGTAGAGCGATACAGCGTCGCAAGCTCGCGAGCACACTCGTCTTCACCATCGCCGAGGCGCCAGAGCTGTTCCCACGCGTTAGTCGCGAGCTCGAGGCTGTGCAGTTGTTGAGTCGCCAGACCCGCTGCGTGGCGAGTCCAGTCGAGGCGGTCGCCTGGGTCCCAAGTTGCCTCAACCGCGCCCAGGTACATGTCGAAGAGAGCGCGGTGGTCTGAGCGCTCTGCATACCGTTCTTCAAGGTACGCGATCGCCTCGGCGTTCTCAGGCTCAGTGGCGAGCACGGCAGCGAACGCCTCTTCGGCGCGAGAGTTATCCTTTAAGCGATCTCGGTAAATCCGAGCGAGATCGAGGAGCATCCCCGTCCGCGTACCAGCCGCCGAGTATGGCGCGTGAAGCACCGCGTGTGCGGTGACTGCAGCGACACGTTCCCACCGTTTGGCGCGGGCGAGTTGGCTGACCTCGTTCCGGAACAAATCGAACTGGTTGAGCCAGTTGAACTCCCCGTCTGGTGTCCCACCCTCGAGCGGAATCGACGTGATCTGGGGTGTCAGCTCGATTCCAAACGGCGTCTCGCGACGGCGGCGTACTTCGGACGCTGGAAGCTCGACTCTCCCCGCGGGCACCGTCGCTCGTAGGTTTGCCTCGCTTGTCTCGCGTGCTCCAAAACCGAGGCTGACAGGCATCGACTCCGCGTCTGGCGCTGCGGCCTCAGACTGCTCGGCTGGCGCATCGAGAGTTTGGGCGAACTCATCGTCATAGCCTTCGACGAAGAGGACGGGGTCCTGGGCTGGCGCCACCTCCTCAGCGTTCGCGTTTGGTTTGGGTCGTAGCAGAGGCTGATCCTCAGCGTAGGCCTCACCGGTTCCGATCGGCGGTGATGCCGACTCCGGTGATACCAGCGACTCCGAAATCTGCGAATCGTGAGATGGGCTGTCCGCTACCTCGCCCATCGCGTGGGCCTCCTCGGCGATTGCGGCGAACGTTGCATCGGCCTGATCACTCGCGGCGGGCGGTTGATCATCGGGCGTCCCAAACGGGCTCTGGCTGGGCGCCAGCGCTGCCTCTACCGCGTCATCGGGGGTCAAAACCCCTGTCGCTGTGCGAGCGCCGATGTCGCTCTCTGGCCTTGGCCGGCCGAACAAGCTGGCCTCGTCTCCACTCGCGCTGTCGAGTGGCTCGGCGCCCACGTCAGCCGCCTGAAGCGCCACTGACGGAAGCGGGGCTGACGACACGCGCGCATCGATGGCAGCGTGATGGCCGGTGAACACGGGCACGATTCCAGAGTCCCCCCCAGGCTCGCGTTCATCTTCGGACTCCCCCAAGGGATCGTCGAGCAGAAGTTCACCAATGACGGAGTCGTCCATGTCGGCCGTCGACATGTCGTCGAGATCCGGCAGACGACCGCCAAGCGGCGGCGGTGACGGAAGGCTCGTCGGATCAACGCTACCCGCGAGGCTCGGCTCGAGCGCGAGAAACGCGTCGATGTCGTCGTCGCCAATGTCATCGCTCTCGGTCGTCTCATAGTCGTTGCTGGGCAGAACTTCCGCCGCGAGCGGCAGCGTCGACTCATCGAACTCCGAGTCTTCCGAGCCCTGTCGTGTAGGGCGAGGAATGTCTTTTTCCGACGAATCACCGAGTACTTGTGACCAGCCCGAACTCGGGAGGCGGGGGTCACGGGCGGGGGCGTTGGTTTTGTTGTCGCGGCGATCGCCAGAACCAGACATGGATATACTGCGGTCTCGGGTAGTAAAATCGTTCAGCTGAAAGATACCTGACGACCCAACGATTCGCCATAAGTGCGCCGCAGTGTGCGCTCATGTGAGTGAACGTAGGCTCGTGCGAACCGCCTCCAACAGTCACGGAGCGAGCGACGTCGACTCAAATGCGAAAGCGGGCTTGAATCCCCCGCGTGTTCGCGGCAAAGGGATCGTCGGTTAAGTCCCTCGCGAGAGCCAGTCGTGGCGATCCCAAACGCACAATCTAGCGGCGCCACGTGGGTAATTGGTGACGTTCATGGCTGCGCGGACGCTCTGCGGCGCCTCCTCGACGCCGTCTACGCCTTAGATTCGACGCCCGACCTCGTGTTCTGCGGCGACCTCGTGAACCGTGGTCCTGCGGATCTTGAAACGCTGCAGCTCGTCCTGAGTTTGGGCGCGCGTACGGTGCTCGGAAATCATGATCTCTTGCTGCTCGCGATCTGGTTTGGCGTCCGAAGAGGCCGTCGCGGGGACACAGTCAGCGAGCTGGCCGAGGAACCCGGATGTGAAGCGCTTGTCGAGTGGCTGATCTCTCAGCCCTTTGCGATCGAGACCCCCCACGACATCATCACGCACGCGGGTCTGCACCCCTCTTGGTCTGACTCGGAGGCGATCGCGCGCTCCCGGCAGGTTTCCCGCGCGCTTCAGCGGAGTCCGGAGGCGGTGCTTCGATCGAGTTGGGAGTTTCGAGGCGATCCGTGGGATGAGTCCGCGGGAGGTTCGCGCCGCACTGGGGATGACCTCGCGATGTTCACGCGGGCCCGCTGCTTATCGGAGACCGGCGCGATCGA
>JBLFZA010000157.1:0-10862 GCA_047610025.1 Bradymonadia bacterium
TCCAGTCGGCGCGGAGGCTCCAAAGCACAGCCGCCGCGATTAGCGGTGAGATGAGCAGGACGTTCGGGCGCCCCAGGGTCGCGACCCCGAGCGCGACGCCAGCGACTGCCCAGCGAAGGGCCGAGGGGCTCCGTGCCGCGCTGAGCAGTGCCCACAGCCCCAACGAGAAGCTGAACATCACTGCAGGGTCAGCAAGCGCGCGGGTCTCGTAGAACAACACAGGACCCGTCACGGACAGCAAGAGCGCGGCCACGGCCGACGCATTCATCGACGCGAAACAGCGGGCGCACTTATACGCGATCGCGGTGCTCGCGACGCCCATGACTTGCTGCAGCACAACGGGGGCGATCGGCGTGCCGAAGCCGAGCTTCAGCAACATGCCCCACATGAACGACCAGAGCGGGCTGAGCATCATCACTTGGCCGTCGGCACGCCAGCCGTTGTGCCAAATGGAGCGAGCAAAGGACTCGTACGCTAGCTCGTCGAATCGCAGCACAGCGAAGGCGTCATCGCCGAGGGCGCCCGCAAACACGAGGACGCGCACGATTGATGCCACTAGCGCAATGCGCACCAGCATTACTGCGTCGGTCGTCTGTCTTGGTGCGGGCAGCCTGGCTCCGTATGCCGATTGTTGAACTCCGCGCCTCCTATGCCGCACACGCTCATCAAGTTCCAGAGCCGTCGTCCGCTAGCGAATGCCCGTGCGTTGTCGAAGCCGTTCGGCGAGAGCGGTAAATCTAGGCTCTGACGAGACGTTCTGAATCGCCATTTCGATGGCGCGGCGATTCCCTACGATCACGAGGCGCTCTCGCGCGCGGGTGATGGCGGTGTAGAGCAGATTGCGTTGCAGGAGTTTGAAGTGGTGCGTGGTGAGCACCACAACAACCGCTCTGAACTCCGAGCCCTGGCTCTTATGAACCGAGACGGCGTACGCGAGTTCGAGCTCATCGAGGGCGGCGCCTGCATACTCGACATCGCGCCCATCGAATCGCACGGTGGCCTTCCCTGCGACGATATCAATGCCCACCACAACTCCGATGTCCCCGTTGAAGGTCTCCAACTGGTAGTTGTTTCGGACCTGCATTACCTTATCGCCCGCGTGAATCCGGCGACGGCCCTTTTCTAGAAAGTCCCCGCCAACGCCAAGCGCTGACTGCAACGCCTCATTCACCGCGATGGTGCCGACGGGGCCCCGGTGCATGGGCACGAGCACCTGAATTTCTGTGAGCGGGTCAAGCCCGAACGCGGCCGGCATGCGCTTCGTAACGAGGGCCATGACGCGTTCGAGTACCGCTTCTGGGGTCGCAGCGTTCAGGATGAAGAAGTCTCCGTCCTTGTCATTCGTCGCCTCCGGCATGACGCCGTCTCTCACGGCGTGGGCGCAGCTCACGATTCCGGAATCCGCGGCCTGCCGAAACACGGCATCTAGCCGGGCAACCGGCACCACCGCCGAGCTGATCAGGTCATGGAGAACGTCCCCAGCGCCGACACTCGGGAGCTGCTCGACATCCCCCACCAGTAAGAGCGTTGCGCCGGGTGCGACGGAACGCATGAGCGCCAGCATCAAGGTCTGGTCGATCATTGACGCTTCATCGACGATGACGAGGTCCGCCTCGAGCGGGGCGGCTTCATCCCGCGTGAAGAGCCCTTGTTGGGGGTCAAAACCAAGAAGCCGGTGGAGCGTACTTGCGGACCGTCGCGTGCTCTCGCTCAAGCGCTGAGCGGCGCGTCCGGTCGGTGCAGCAAGCGCCACCGTGGCTTTCACGGACTCCGCGTGTTCGACGATCGCACGCACGATCGTCGTCTTGCCCGTGCCTGGCCCTCCAGTCAGCACTCCCATCGCAGCACCGATCAGATGTTGCAGTGCCTGCCGCTGCCCAGGCGCGAGGGCGAAGGACAGCCGCGACTCGACGCGCCCAAGCGACTCCGGCGTGGCCAGGGACATGCGCGCCGGCGTCGCGATGTGTTGCGCCACTCTCTCGGTCAGTTCGACTTCGTCATCATAGATGGTGCGCCGGTAGATCGCGTCATGGTCGTCGATTCGTTCCCGCACAAACGTGCCGTCGAGCACCAGACTCTCGATCGCTTCTTCCACGCGAATCGGGTCGGCTTCGAGGATCGAGGTCGCTTCGTCGATCAACCCTTCTCGGGGCACGAAGATATGACCAGCCCCACGAGCTTCGCCAAGCGCGTATTCAGCGCCCGCTTGCAAACGCCGCAGGTCGTCTGGCTTGATTCCTCCCTCTTGGGCGATGCGATCGGCGATTCGAAACCCAATGCCGTGGATATCACGCGCGAGCCTGTATGGGTTCCGCTTCACGATTGCGACGGCACGATCGCCGTACACCCGATGGATGCGGTTCGCGTACGCTGGCGAAATGCCCTGGGACTGCAGAAAGATGAGGATATGTCGCACGGCGGACTGCTCGCGCCACGCCTCTTCGAGGGACGCAGCGCGCTTGGGGCCAATGCCTTCGACTTCGCTGAGGCGCTGCGGTGCGTCGTCGAGCACTTTCATGGTGTCGTCTCCGAACGCAGTCACGATACGCTCGGCCATCGTCGCACCCACACCGGGGATCGCGCCCGATGACAAGAAGGCGACCAGGCCCTGACGGGTGGACGGAACGGAGCGCGCGACGGTCTGCGACTGCAGCTGGAGTTCACCAGATGAGTGCGCCTTGATCGTTCCGCGAATGGCGAGTCGTTCGCCTGGAGCGGCCGCAGAATTCCGAAGAACGGCGGTAAACGTCTCTCCATTATCGCGCTTCATCACCGCGACTTGATAGGTGCCATCGCCAGAGTCGTAGCGAAGGCGAACGACCTCACCGTCGACGGCCATCTCGGCGCCTTCTACGAAGTCCTTCGGCGCAGCGTTGGGGTGCGCAGGCGCTCCGATTCGTCTACGAACGGGGCCTGGTTGCATACGACGACGAGGCTTAATCATCGTACGACCTCCGTTCACGCTCCCGCGCTCGCTCTTCGCTGCGCCGCTCAAGCGCGATCTCTATTGCGCGCTCTCCAGCGCGCCGCTCAGTCAGCCGGACTGTGGCGTGTTCGCGTTGTCTCGAGATGACTGCCAAATTCTCCATCGCCTGAGCGTGCGCAGATTCTTGGCAAAGGACAAGCGCCCGTGCAGAATCTCGCGCAAATCGAAGCGCCGCAGCGCCTCCGTGCGCTTGGGCGTGAGACGCGATCTGGACTCTTCGCATCTGTGCCAACGCCTGGTCCTTTTCGCGAACGTCGACCATACACTGCTCGTAAGCGGCATGCGCAGCCCACAGCTCGCGCTCAACACGCTCTCGCTCCGCAGCCGCCTCGATCAGGGCCGCTTGTATGCCACGGTCGTTTGCTTCGTCGCTCATCACAAACGCAGCTGGTCGGCGAGTTCGAAGAGCTGATCGCACGTGTCCCGCAGAGAAACAGTCGCATGCGAAGATTGGCGAAGGAAGGCGTCGATGTCCGAGCGGAGCTCGATCGCAGCGTCGATATCAGCCGATGAACCCGCTCGATAAATGCCGAGGTCGATCGCGTCTTCGTTCTTCGCCAGTAGCGCCAAGGCCTTGCGGAGCCCGCGTGCGGCGTCCAGTTCAGCGGCAGCAGAAACACTCCCCGCGACGCGACTCACACTGGCGAGGGCATCCACCGCCGGGAAGTGCGCGCGCTCGGCGAGTCGGCGGCTGAGCACCCAGTGCCCGTCCACGATACCTCGAATCTCGTCCGCGATCGGCTCCTCCATATCGCCGCCATCGACGAGCACCGTGTACACAGCAGAGATCGCGCCTTCAGCCGATTGACCGCTGCGTTCAAGCAGAAGGGGCAAGGTGGAAAACACGCTGGCCGGGTACCCTCGACGAGCAGGCGGTTCACCGGCAGCCAAGGCCACCTCGCGCAACGCACGCGCATAGCGTGTCACCGAATCGACGAGCAGTAAGACATGTTTGCCCTCTGCCCTCCACTGCTCTGCGATCGCCGTCGCCGTGTGGGCCGCTCGTACGCGCAGAGAGGGCGCCGCATCAGACGTCGCGACTACGACGGTCGTACGGGCGCGAGCGTCTTCCGGGAGAGCATCGCGCAGGAACTCACCGACCTCGCGGCCCCGCTCACCGATTAGCCCGACGACACATACATCCGCGTTCGTCTGCCGAGCGAGCTGCGCGAGCAGTGTGGACTTGCCAACGCCGGAACCAGCGAACAAGCCAACCCGCTGGCCGACACCCATCGGCAGCAACGCGTCCACCACACGAATACCCGTGTGGAGGCGCGTTCCGATCGGTTGCCGTGACAAGGCGGGTGGTGGCGGGGCGGACAACGGAAATCCCTCGCAGCCCATTGACTCTTGTGCCCCGTCAAGCGCCTGGCCCAGTGCATCAACGACACGGCCCAGGACGCGCCGAGCGTCTGGCGCGCGTTCACCAAGCTGAGTTGCCGTCACTCCCGCGCCGGGCCGAACGCCTGCCGTGGGCCCAAAGGGCAAGAGCACAGCCTCGGAGTCATCGAAACCAACAACCTCGCAGACAAGCGAGTCGTTTTCACGGGCGACCTCGAAACACGCGCCCACACGTGCGTCCGGCACGCGGGCGCGGAGAACACCGCCGCGAACGCTGACCACGCGGCCCGTCACAGTGGCCGGAGCGGCCCAGCGAGACTCCAGCGCGCTGGTTAGCTCGTCAGTCATGGGCAAGCTCCGCATCCATGTCGTCGCTGACTAACGCTAGCAAGGTGCCGACCCGTCGATCAGCTCGGCCGTGCGGCAGCTCAACGATGACGTCGCCAAGAGACAACGTCGGGTCTTCCAATACGGAGACCCCAAGCGCATGCTCGGCGCAGAAGCACTCCGCCGCGCTGCCCATCCCTGTCGCGACACGCACGCGCTGCACCTCCGATTGGCCGCGCAGCGCACGCGCCAGCATCGGCGCCAGGCCTGCGTCATCTGTCGCGATATGCTGAGCAACCAGCGCCTCGGCCACTCGCAGCCCGGCGCGTCCGGCACGCGCCCGGAGCTCCGACCAGTCAGCCTGATAGCGCGCCACCATCTCTGCCTGCTCTTCCACAACATCCTTCCTCGCCTGCGCGCGAGCGGCCGCCAAGATGCGCTCGAGGTCTGCCGACTCTCGCCTCAATGCAGCCACCCGATCCGCAAGCGCCTCGAGAGGCGCGAGTTGTTGACTCTCGACCCACTGCGCTGAGCCGCTGTCGACGACCCATTGCTCGGCACGGCTCAGAGCGGCGGCAGGAGTAGCCGTCGAAGCGACCGAGTCGTCCTGTGCGTCGCTCTCCGGAGTGTGCCCTTCACGTTTCGTCACACCCACGTTGGCTCCGTCGTCATCCACCATGACCCAAGGTGACTGGCTTCCTCTTCGCTCGTTGACCAGTTGACAGACAACCATGCACAGGTCGGATCGAGCACGAATAGTTCTTCGCTCCACCAACGCCCAAAGACAGACGCCACCGCACACGCCGCTGCGGCCCGAGTCGATCTCAGATCCTGACAACGCGCGATCGGCATCAAGGTCTGGGGCAGATTCTTACACGTCTCAAGCCGCGCTTCTTGAGACCGGAGCCACGCAAAAGCGGCGCGGACGGGCTCCTGTTGTCGGGCCGGCCAGCGCGCGATCAGAACCGAGCGTTCGGCTCGTGGGTGTCGAAGCGCGCTCGCCGCGATCAGAGGCGACACGAGCCGCGCGAATGCCTCGTCGTCGCGCGCAGCCCGCAAGACCGCCTTCTCGAACGGGCTCGCGGCCGGCTCGGCGAACGCCGCAGGAAACCGCCCATGGGGCCACGAACTGCCACCACTACCGGAGTCCTCGTCGAGCGCGCGCCGGACGAGTGGCGACCCCGACGCTAGCGCGCGTGCCGCCGCGGAAGACCTCCGCAGCGACCGAGACGCCGCCGCGCGGAGCGCGTCTGGCGCATCCAAGTCGTCGCAGAAGACGCGGGCGCGCTGAAGGCCCGGGAGCGGAAGCGGGGCCCCGGGCACCAACGGCGTCATGCCGGCTCCGAGGGCTGCCGGAGACCGCACCAAATCAAGGCCAGCGCGAGCATCGCGAGCACTGCACTGAGGCCTCCGAGAACACCCCACACACCAGATGCCGACGACTCGGACACCACAAATGGGCCGACGGCAACCAACGAGGTCTCCGGCGGAGGCGGTACAGCGACCGACGAACGGATCACAGAAATCTGACCAGGCTCCAGCCCTTCAACCGCACCAACCACGACACCACGAATCACGTCATCGGGCGGCGGCTCCACGTCGGCCCTGTGAGTCACGACCACCGATGCCCGCGCAGGCAACCGCGTGTCGGCGCTTCCACCGAGGCGAGAAGAATCCCGCGCCAGAGTGAGGTGCACGTAAGCGTCGCGCACGCCGTCCAGTGCCGCCAATGTCGCGGCGACATGTCGACCAAGCGCCACCGCTCTCCGCGCGCGCTCATCGGATGCCGATGGCACCAAGCCCCCCGATTCTCCGAACATCTCTTCGTAGTCCGCCTGCTCCCTCGGCAACCCGAGGGCGGCGAGCGTCGCAATCGCCGTTTGCTGCTGGGCTCGGGGCACCACGATGCGCCAGCCCTCCGCGTCACGCGCCTTGTCGGCCACGATATTGTGCTGAGCGAGTACGACCACGGCGTCATTCGCCGAGCGCTCATCAAGACCGTGATGCACATCGGCGGTGCACGCGGACAGTACGAACACCGCTACGACGAGCGGCGCCCAAGATCGAAGCGCGTCAACGACACGATCGCGAAAGCGAGCGAGCCTCATCAGGTGATCATGGCGAAACATCTGCATCAAAACTGGGTCGACAAGAGCTGCTTCAACGCGCCGACGGACCGGTCGACCACCCGCGTGGTGACCTCGACGTGCTGAGAATACTGATACACTTGCGCTTGCATGAGCAGGGCCTCCCGCTGGCTCATTCTGTCTCCCGAGCTTGCCGCACTCATGAGTTGGCGAAACTCGGTTTCCTGCACCAGTGTGCGATTCAGCGGCGCTTCGATCAACGCCGCGAAGCCCGTCGTGCTCGGCTCGACAGGCCCAAGTAGCGGCCCTCGCACCTCGGTGCTGCGAGGCGCCTGCGCCATCGACGAGACGCGAGTCGTCGAGGGCGTCGTGAGATTCACAATCGTGGCGCTCATGCCATTTGTCCGAGAGAGAGGGTTGGAGGCCGTTCTCTAGAGTTGTCGACGGCGTCATCCAGATGTTGCGTGTTGATGTCGTTTTTTCGGTTCATCTGATTCGGCGAGCGCACGAGCGTTCGTGATCGCACGCGCATGCAGCCGGCAGGCCCAACTCCGACTCACGCCCATTTCGCGGGCGATCTCCGCGAGCGTCAGGTCCTTAATGTAGTGCGAAACAAGAATATGGCGCTCGTCTTCCGGAAGGCGACTGAGCACGTCCCGGAGTTGGCCGAGGCCGTCCAGCCTCTCGAGGCGCGCATCCGGACTCGCGCCATGTTCAGCGTCCGGATTCAGATCGTTCACACTCTTGGACTCACAGAGCGCAGCGAACTCCGCCACAAAGACAACTGTGTTCACGCTCTCCGAGATAAAGCGCGACTCCTCGGCCGCCCGTTGTGCTTCACCGTGCGACTCTTGGAAACTGCTGGCCTGGAACGCGCGACGCGCCAACCCGATCTGAGTGCGAGACACGCCGGTGAGTGAACCGAGGCCATCTAAGATTGCGCCTCGCACGCGATAGTACGCGAAGGAGGAAAACTCGGTGCCTGAGTCCGGATCCCAACGCTCTCGGGCTTCAACCCATCCGAGCATGCCCAACTGGACCACGTCTTCGAACTCCACGCGCAAATTGAGTTTGCGATGGATCCGTCGTGCGACAGCGCGAACCAAGTCTAGATCCGCTTCTGATGGGTCCTGCGATTGTCGAGGCGGCGTGATCATCAAGCTCCGCAGCGGTCTCCAAGTATCATGCGCTGACGTCGCGCGGACCGTCAAGGTGGGTGCACTCGTCGGTCTAGAACCGCCAAAGATGGTGCAGTCAAATCCGGCATCGGTCGTTTTCGCGCAACATTGCTCGCTCCAACTCGACAACCTTAAGTGACACCCCACCCGTAGCCTCGAGTGCCCATGCCAATCCTCCGAGAGTTACACCGAAGTCCGCGCTGCGACGCCGGGCTTCGAGCGCATGATGAGCGCCGAAAACCCGAGTCGCGCGCGCAAGAAATCCGACAGCAGCTTCAGATAGAGGCGACTTGTCGCCAGCGGGAGCGGCCCCTCGGCCGGCAACCAGGACCGCAACCGGCCAACAGGACGCCCTTCGAGCGCCGGCTCTCTCTCCTCCCTGATGTTGATCCGGGAGGAGCCAGGACCTCGAACGAGCGTTCTGGTGCATCGGACCTCGTCGCAGCGGCGCTCATGCAGGCGCCTTGTCCTCCGCCTCTGTTGGGAAGCTGCTGCACGGAGCGCACTGCGCTCTCGCCATCTCCCGAGCTTCGTGTGAAGCCCAACGCAGGCGTCGACCGTCAGCACCAAAGTGTGATCGCGTCACCCATGCGAACGAGCCCTCATACCGAACTCAAGATCGCGGAGACCTTGACGGTGCGCTTCGACAGCAACGCGCAGCACGCCACTCTGACCACGGGCGCGGCGATCTCCGCATCAGCATCCGCCGCCCTCTCCACCAAGCTGCGAGCCGTCGGATGGACGAGCAACGTGGTGACGACCGAGGGGCGGAAAGGGCTGGACTGGCACCGAGTGACGCGTAGCGACCAACAAGAGAACGGTGATTAGGCCAGTTCCACAGCCCGACATTCGTGCCGTTTGAAAAGTCATCTACGCCACGGCGCACATTGCACGTGACGTTGCGCTGCACCCCGAGTCAGGGACGAGTCGACCAGTGCGCTTGCGATGCTCCGCTGCACTGTTAGCGTTGAGAGCGAACCTCATCTTCGAATGCGCGGATCTATGAAGTCAAAACGATTGCCCCGTTTCCCCATGCTGACGGCCGCCTTCGCTATGTTTTGCTATGCGTCACCAGCCGAAGCACAGGTGGAGTTTAGAGACTCAAGCTTCAGCGAGGCGCTGGCTGCAGCCCAGTCGACAGACAGCGTCGTGCTCGTCGACGTCTACGCGACCTGGTGCGGACCATGTCAACGACTCGACGAAGAAGTCTTTTCCACTCCAGCACTCGCCGAGGCAACCGCCGACGTTATCGCACTCAAAATCGACGCCGAATCTGGCGAAGGACCAGCCCTGGTCGAGCGCTATCATGTGGTGGGGTACCCCACGATTCTCGTGCTGACACCAGACGGCATAGAGATCGATCGAATCTTCGGCTTTATGAATACGACCGATTTCGTCGAAACACTCGCCGGCTACCGCGAAGGTCGTGGGACGATCACCGAGCTAGCTCTCGCCGTCGCAATGGATCCGACCAACATTGCTCTCGTCTCCGAGCTCGCCAGCCGCAACACCATTCGAGGTGAACTCGTCGACGCCGAGCGTCTATTCGCGGCCGTCATCGCCGCCGATGCCAACAACACCCAGGGCCTCGCAAGTCACGCGTACTATTGGCTCGGGAAGTATGGCTATCTGAGAGGAGCGAGCGATCCTGCACGAGCGATCGCTCAATTCGCAGAAGTCATTGAGCGCTATCCCGACGCCGACGAAGTGCTCGGAGCCCTGATACAGTCGGGCATCGCGGCAATGCGGATGGAACAAGACGAACAGGCACAGGCCTTCTTCGAATCGGCGATCGCAGCCGCACCGGAGCAGCCCGAACTCTACAACAGCATCGCGTTTACCGTGTTTCACGAAAACAGGATGCTGCATTGGGGAATCTCCACCGCCCACCGCGGTCTTGTTATCGACCCCGACAACGCCGGGCTGCTCGATACACTCGCCGAGCTTCACGCTTCCGCAGGAGACGTAGAGGCAGCACTCGTCGCCATTGAACTCGCTGTCGAAGCCGCCCCAGGCGAAACATACTACCAAACGCAACGAGCCAAGTTCCAACTGATGCGGGACACTCGCCCGCGCGAAGGCGACGAAGGAAATGGCCCGTAACGCCACCTCACACATGCTCAACGCGTGGAGCCGTGGGATATGCAGGCTGCTAGGAGACCAGCCTCTAGAAACAGACCATCACCATCCCGACCAAAGCGAGGTCCTCGATTCGCTGGCACTGATCTCGGAGACCGGTGCCGTCGCGGTACTTCAGGCAGATCGCCCGTTGGGGCTGACGTGTGAACTCATGGCAGAGGCACTCCTGAAGCATGGCTCACACGCCGTCGTCGCACCGCTTGCCGGCGAAATCCGGCCGCGAGGCGCACCAAGCCGCTGTACGATGAAACGGGGCTCCCTTTGGCTCTACGCTGGCCCGGCCTTCTTGGCCACGCCACTCCCGCGCCTTGCCGGTGAGAACGTTCAGCTGACGTTGTGGCTAGACCAGCCCCCGTTGACCGACGCCGTAACAAGCATTGGCACGGCACACGCATCCATCACGCGGGAGTCCGGGGCGGAGCACCACGGAGCATTTCAGCATCGCCGTGGCCAGGGGCTCTTCCGGCGAACGCCACCGACTCAACAGAGACCCCCGTTCTCCGTGACCTGCTCAACCACTTGGTGGGACGAGGCGGCAACCAACGACGTGAATGACTGGGCGATTCACAAGTACACCACCCCAAGAGCGCCCGGTGCATCACTCTGTTGGCTACAAACGGAGACCACGCTTGGGCTACGCTACAATCCGCTACCTGACGAAGAAGACACCACCCAGCTGCTCTCGGCCGAACCACCGGACCACTAAGCAACGACGGCCCAACACGGTTCCCCGACACACCAGAACATGCGCGCGGTACGCGCGAGGAGCAACTCAGCGGGCTGGCACCAATCAGCCGACCCAGC
>JBLFZA010000158.1:0-10776 GCA_047610025.1 Bradymonadia bacterium
CTCACAGTTGACGGAGCTCTCCGAACCGTCACAGAGGCGGTCGTCGTCGGAGTCTGAGTCCGTCGGGTTGGTGGGGTTCTCACCGCGCACCTCGGTCCCGTCATCAATGCCATCATCATCGGTGTCCGCATCGAGCGGGTCGGTACCGATGTCGAACTCTTCGCCGTTCGTGAGCCCGTCGTCGTCGTCGTCTTCTGCGGGGTCGAGCGGCGTGACGTTGAAGGCAAACTCGCTCGTGGAGCCATCGGCGTCCGTCGCGGTAGCCGTGAAGCTACCAGCCTCTACAAGCCCCTCCGGAATAGGGAACACAAACAAGAAGCGCTCGCCGGCATCGAACCCCTGAGTGTCGTTGTCGTAGGACCCGCTGCCCTGCGCGTCGTCCGCGAGGCTGCCTTCTTGGGCCGAACCGACAAAGCGCAGGCCCTCACCGTAACCGCTCGGGTCTTCGTCGCTGACGTAGAGCTCGATCAGGTCGCCGGGCGCTGTGACGCCGACAGCAACAATATTGGTTGCGCCCAAACGCACGCCTGTGAGCGCCGGTGCGTTCTTCAGTCCATTGGGACCGTCGTCGAGGTCACGCCCGTCATTGAGCGTGCGTCCGTCGCCGCCGAGGTCGATGCCGAGCCCGCCGTTGCTGATGATCTGGTTCTCCGAGATTTCGGTCCCCGTTGCGCCATCGCCGAGCACGCGCACGCCGTCGCGCCCGTTTCCAGCGATACGGTTACCGAGGATCAGGGTACCGGCGGCGCCGTTGACTGTGATGCCGTCGAGGTCGTTTGAGAACGCGTCGTCTTGGTCGAAGCGCGGCCAGCCAATCTCATTGTTTTCGATCGTGTTATCGACCGAGGTACCGGCGACCTGCACGCCGCTACCAGCGTTTCCGCTGATGACGTTACGGGCTTCGCCCTCACCGCCGATGAGGTTGTCACGCGCGTCGAAAATGCGAACGCCGTGCAGGGTGTTTCCTTCGGTGTCGCCGTCGCGAGCGAGGCCAATCTCGTTTGCTTCAATCGACCAGTCGGACGCATCGCTGAGCAGCGCGATGCCGCTCGCGAGGTTGCCGCTGATGAGGTTGTTGCGAATCGTGCCGCCCGTTGCTCCGCGGACGTTGATGCCGTCCTCGCCGTTCGCACGCGTGACGGTCCCGGTCGCGTCGAGGCCGATAATGTTATGGGCGATGACGGTGTTTTCTACGGCGTCGCCATCGAGCTCGATGCCATGCTCACCGTTTCCACTGATGACGTTACCATCGGCCGGCGCGTCTCCGCCGATGGTGACGACGCGGTCTGAGTCTCTCACGGTGATGCCGCTGTCCCCGTTGGGAATGGCCGCGAGCCCCGCGGAATCGAGGCCAACGTAGCAGCCAATGACGCGATTGCCGGGCTGATCGCCGCTGATCAGAATGCCGGCGTTATCGTTTCCAGAGACGACGACGCGGCGCGTGGCGACGGTGGAGCCGATTCGGTTGTTCGGAGAGTCGCTTAGTGCGACGCCGCTGCTGCCGTTTGGTGCATCTCCGACGACATGAGGGTTGTAACCGATGGTCATCAACTCAACGACGTTGCCGCCGGCCCCGGAGATGGCGAGTCCATCGTTAGAGAAGTTTACAATGACCAGCCCGCTGAGCGTTGATTCGCCGCCGGTGACCTGCAAGCCAGACGCTCCGGCTCCGGCCTCGCTGCCGTCGAGCACAATGGTCGGGCGCGAAACGAAGGTGGGTTGCGTGCTGCCGTCGAGCACGACGGGCTGGGAGATGATCGGAAGCGGCGTCTGCGGTCTGATGGTGACCACGCCTGTCGCCGCGTTGAAACCGGGGTCTCCCACAGACACGCTGAACGCGATGTCGTCCGTCGCAGGGGTCGCGTTGGCCGCCAGAATCGCAGCGCGCAGCGTGCCCTCACCGGCGTCCAGACTCGAGGTCACCGTGAAGACCGCCGCAGTCGCTGCTGCCGGGAGCAGCGTCAGGACGAGCGTCGCGGCGAATGCGACGGGGTGAACCGAGCGCGCAGCAGAGGCGAGTCGAGTTGGGAGGGGAGTATTCATCGTGCGGTTAACGCGCATGACGTTCCTGGGGTCACTATCGAGGAAGAGATTCAGCCGGGTGGGATAATGAGGGTTAATGTAGGTAGAACGCAAAATTCCCCCGCTTCTTGCGGTGCCTTGCGGTGCAGCACCGCAAGAAGCGGCTTGTTGCGGTCTTGATGTTCGAAAGAGTCGCCAATGCCGCAGGGATCGGTATATTGCGACGGTGAAATCCACGGAGTTCCTCGAACATGAGCGTGAGCTCGCGCGCCGCTTTGGCCTAAGGAAGACCGACGTCTTCTTTCAAATCGTTCGCTGCACCGCGTGCAGCCACGAGGCAATGGTGCGGAACCGCTACCGCGGCCACGTCTTCACGTGCATCGACGAAATCGAGCGGGAGATGTTGCGCCAGGTGGGCCGAACCATCCGCGCGGCCTGCGGGAAGTGCAAAGCGAAGCCGTTGTCTGGAGACGGTTCGCGGCACGTGTTCCTTTGCTACAGCGAGCGCGGAGAGGCGCACCTGGCCGTGACCCTGCGGCTCGACCGCTCGGAAGGCGACGACCGCGTCAAGGTGAACCGGCAGGTGTGGTGGGCGCCGCTCGATGCCAAGGCCGTGGAGATCTCCGACGCAGCGGACCCGCGCCTCGATGCCTTATGGAGAGACTCCGAGCTTCGGCGCTGGGCGCTCGACCCGGAGCCAAGCAAGGCGATCGAGGGGATCACGAAGCTGACGGAGACCTACCCGAGCGACGCCGCAGTCTGGCGAGAGCTGGCGCAGTGCTACATTGAGGCGGGGCAGGCGCAAGAGGCGCTGACCGCGTACGAACGCTGCCTCAAAGAGCGCCCGAACCAACCCAAAGTCTTGCAACGGGCCGGACGACTCGCCGTCGCGTTTGGCCGCGCCGACCACGGAAGCGAGCTGCTGGCGCGAGCGTATGACATCACCGAAGACCCGGCGCTGCTGCCCGAGGTCATTCGCGCGGCCTACCGAGGCCACCGCTGGGGAGCCCTCTCCGCCGCCGCCGAGGCGCTGCTCGAGATCGAGCCAGAGGCGTTGGTGGCCTACAAAGCGCGTGCGGCAACAGCCACAGTCGGGGATGTCGGGGAGTGGCTCGACGCCTGGCAAGACCTCCGCGACTCCGCGAAGCTGGCCGGCGAGCGATGGACCGAAGCCATCGCCGCGGCGTGGTGCGACACCTTGTCGCTTCCCATACCCGATTGGGCGCCCTCCGTAGGCCACGCCGACTACATCGAGCAGCTCGCCGACGAGTGTGACAGCGCCGGGCTAGACGTAGACCGAGACCCTGGGGCGCTGAGACTCGGAGACGCTGAGTTCCGAGTCGACCTCCTCGTCACAAGCGATGAGGGGATGTCGTACGCCTTCATCTTGCAGTCGTGCATGCACACCGCCGCGAGTGAACACACCTGGCTCGCCACGTGCCGCGCCGCGGTACATGACGAACGCCTGAGCGGCTGCCGCGTGGTGCCAATCACGCGCCATCCCCTCCCTTACAGCGTGGCGCGCTGGACAGCCGCTGTTGTGGACGCGGCGGTCGACGTGCGCGCCGATGCTGACACCACGATGGCCGTGCTCGAAGAGAACATCACGGCCTTCGTGCAAACGGTCGAAGCCTCCTTTGGCCGCTCGCTAGACTTCTCGCTCGAGTCGCTCGACGACGTCGACACCATCTTGTCACGCTATCACGATGAGGGCTTTGGCGCCTGCACCTACGCGCTCGCCTGCCAGGCAGCGGCGTATGTCGGCGCCGTGCTTCGCGCGCCGCTTGGCGAAGCCGAGTGGACCGAAGGCGACGACGGAATGGACCCCTTCGTGCTCGCGCTTGAGAGCGGCGGACAGATCAACCTCATCGGCAAAATCCGACGCGCGGTCGAGAACGGCAAAGAAGATGGCGTCGCGCACTTCGCAGACGTGCTCATCAACGAGCTCGCTCTCAAACCAGCAGGCTCATGAGCGTTGAGCGTACAAACACCGTAGACGCCGTCGCCGTGCGCGATGGCTGGGTCATCGTCTCCATCATGCAACTGGCTGGCTGGTCAGAGCTCGAAGAGCCGGCGGAGCAGCTTCGCTGGAAACTCCGCACTGCCTTCGAACACATCCAGAGCGGAGCGTTTCAGGCGAAGTACCACGCCCTCCCCGTACGCGTGGAACTACAAGGCGTCGCACCGACTCCCGACGAGGTCTCCGAGATCTGCACCGACTGGGGCATCGTCCTGTTTGAGTAGCGCAATCCGGGCACTTGCGTTTCGATGAGTAGGCGCTACCGTGGGGTAACCGAACGAAACGGCGGCGCATACATGCGACTGCTAATCAAATCGTGCGCAAGGCCTTGGCCATCGCGACGTCAAATATTGCGTCGATAGACAACTCGACTCCCCAGCTCCGGGGGGATGCACAGGCGGCCTGCTGTCATGACACAGCAGGTCGTCTGCCGTTTGACCCGCGGACGCGCTAGCGCTGCAGCCCAGCCAAGACTTCCGTCGCGCGTTCGACCTTAATGTCCTTCTCGCGAATGAGCACAGCGGCCACTTCCGCGACCTCGGCGCCCTCGGCGCCAGCGGTCGCGGCGACGGAGCGAGCATGCAGCGCCATGTGACCTTGCTGAATGCCAGTGCTCGCGAGCGCCTTGAGCGCGGCGAAGTTCTGCGCGAGGCCCACCGACGCGAGCACGCACGCCAACTCGGCAGCCGACTGTACGCCGAGCACGTCGAGCAGGAGTTTCACGGTCGGGTGAAGGCGGATAGGGCCGCCCACCGTTCCGACGGCCATGGGCATCTCAATCTCGCCGACGAGGTTCCCGTTCTCAGCACGCGACCAAACCGCGAGGGGCCCATACTGCCCGTGGGACGCGGCGTACGCGTGGGCGCCTGCTTCGATGGCGCGCCAGTCTTGCCCGGTGGCGATCGCGACGGCGTCGATACCGTTCATGATGCCTTTGTTGTGGGTGGCGGCGCGGTAGACATCCGCTTCGGCGAACTCACTAGCGCGGCAAATGCCGTCTGCGATGTCTTCGCCAGCGAAGCCATGCCACGCGAGCTCGTTAGGCGAGATCTCGCAGCGCCCGCGCACCATGCGGCGGTCGGTGAGGTTCGAGAGAATGCGCAGCACGACGGTGCCGCCCGTCAGCCGCTCTACCTCGGGAGCGATGCCCTCACACATCGTATTGACGACGTTCGCGCCCATGGCGTCGCACGCGTCTACGTAGAGGTGCACGACCAGCATGTGGGAGTAGGGTCGGCTAACGTCGCCGACTTCGCGCACCTCGATCTCCAACGCGCCGCCGCCACGGCGTTGCATACCGGGCTCCACGGTGTTCGCCAACGCCACCAGGCGCTCTGCGTGCTCGACGAGCGAGGCCTTTGCCGCGGGCAGGTCGCTGAGCCCGACGACTTGGATTTGTCCCGTCATGACCGCGCGGTCCGCTTCGGCGAAGAAGCCACCGCTCTTGCGCATGACAGCCGCGGCGTGGCTCACAGCCGCGACGATGGACGGCTCCTCAACGACCATAGGGACGACACGATCGACGCCGTTAATGACGAAGTTCAGGCCCATCCCAATCGGAAGCTCGAAGCGCCCGACGACGTTCTCAATCATCTGATCGGCGACGTCGAACGACAGCCCGCCTTCCGTCAGCTCCACCGCCTGAGCGGGAGTGAGGAGGCCTCGGTTCACCAGCGTCTCCAATCGCTCTTCGCGAGAGAGGCGGTAAAAACCGGGAATCCGAGAGCTGGGTGACATCGGGGCGTGTACCGAAAGCGCCATAGAATCGCCGAGCAGCGGCGGCTTGTCAGCCGCGGGTGGCTATAACGCCCACTGGGGCCACGGCAAGAGAGAACCTACCGGACACATCGGGCAACTGCCCAGCAACAATGTCGACGACCGCATTCGCGGTGCGGACAGAGTCGTGGCCGTCGAGCGGAGCAGCGGGTTCAAACGGGCCACTACCGGCGCGCATTCGGAAGCCAACGATGATGTCACCACCGCCTGCGCCCGATGCTTTCGCGTGCCATCCCTGGTCTTGAGCGGCGCGAATGGTCGCTTCGACCGGGTCGTTCATGATCGGAGCACCGCTCCAGCGCGTGAGCGCCCGCATGGCGTCGGCATAGGCGTCGACAACGCTGCACCAGCGGTGGACGTCACCCGCGCTGAGAGCCTCGGCACCCTGCTCCGCGAGTCGTGCTGCCGCGCCAAGCACGTCCGCAGCCCCCTTCGGGTCGGCGGCGACGCGCGCCTTCACGACACCGACGAGCGTAGGCGTGTGAGCGCTCACGCCACTATCAAAGACCGCCATTTCGAGCGTTTGGGGCACTTCGATGGGCACGGGCGCGCGGCCACGCTCGAAGCGGATGACGCCGCCGTAGACGGACGCCGCGATGTCGGCGCCGGAGCCACGCCCATGCTGGAACACACGATGTGCCTGCACCGCGATATCGACCAGCTCGGCGGCGGACCACCGAGCGAGCGCTTCGTCGGTGGCGAGCGCTACGCTGAGGCCCGCAGCCACAGCGCCGCTGGATCCAAGACCGAGCTTGCGGGCATTCGCGCCCGTCGTCGAGAGCGCAGAGGAGTCGGCATGCACAGCGCCTGAATCGCGCAACGCGCCGCGTTCGGCGAGGGTTTGCGCAACGGCCGCGATCAGCGCTGAGTCTGGCCCGGCCGGTGTTACGAAGGGCGGGGCATCGCTGACCGCGACGCGCGCTGACAGAACACTGCCAGAGACAGTCAACCCGCTGGAGGCCTCACGCGTCACGTCCGCATACCGATCCACCGCGGCGACGATGGCCGGCGCGCCTTCGAGCACCGCGTACTCACCGAGCCAGAAGAGCTTGCCAGGGCATCGCCACCGGTTCACGCGGCGTCTAGCGGCACCACGCGCGCCCCATCTGCGGGTGCTGCATGCAGCACACCCAGCACGCCGGGAAGCTCTCGCACCCGCGCCGCGAGCGCGTCTTCATGTCCGGCCAGCGTGAAGATCTTCACGTGAGGCCCTGCGTCGATGGTGAAGAATGCGGGCACCCCTTGGCCTCGCCAGCGTCGTACGGCGTGAATAACGGCGACGGTGGCTGCGTTCCAGTAGAGCACCCCGGGCACCGAGGCGATCGCGCTCGCGTGCATTTGCATCGCGCTTGCCTCGGCCGCGAGCGCCAGTCGCGCGAAATCGCGTTCAGCGATCGCTGCCTTCGCCTCGATTAGCGCGGGCGCGACAGTATCGACCCACGCTGTGAAATAGGGGGATGTCGCCGCGGTTTGGTTCATGCCGTCCCGCGAGGCCACGTCTTTCGCGCCTCGCGTCGTGAGCGCGACAACCACGCGCAGGTCCCAGTGATCTCCGCTAAACACCTGCACCGCGTTCGCGTCGGTGCCGTCTTCCCGCTCGCCCGGGCGCATCTCCACGACGCCACCCGCCACGCTCCGCGACGCCGATCCGGACCCGCGACGCGCGAGCACGCTGAGAGCCTGCTCGTCGAGCTCGAGCCCGGCTGCCTTGGTTGCCCCAAGCGCGAGCGCCGCGTATCCACTCGACGACGACGCCAGCCCCGCTGCGGTGGGGAAGTCGTTCTCGGTCAGGACGTGTGCTTCGCCGAGCGCCCTGCTGCCGTGGGCATCGTTGGCTTCTTTGATCAGCTCTAGGAAGGCGGTCATTTCGCGCCCTGACCTCGCGGCCGTGACGTCGGCTCCGTTTAGCGTGACCGCGGTGGCCTCGTGCCCCCACGAGACCGTTGTGCGGGTGTGCATAGGCCCTAGTGTGACGCTGAGACTGCCGGCAGCCGGCAGGTTCAACGAGGCATCGCGTTTACCCCAATACTTGATGAGCGCGATGTTCGGGTGGGCGATTGTAGTGACAGCGGTCATGGCAGAAGCCGGGAGGGTCGAAGCCGAGTGAGTCAACGCGAGGGGGGAGTCTGTAGGGGAGAGTCTGTGACTCCGATGGCGGAGGCCGACGCCCATAAGCCGATGGCCAAGCGATCGCGACGGCGAAGGCGAAGGACCGTTATGCTTGTATGCTGCAACGAAGCAGCGTCAATGCCGACGAGGCTAGGGTCGCCTCAACGCTGTCCGCGGAGCGAGCATCCACAAGCGCGAGCAGGCAGCCTCCGCCGCCGGCTCCGGTGAGTTTCGCGCCAAATGCGCCGGCGTCACGGGCCGCCTGACAGCGTTCGTCAAGCGTCGGAGTAGAGACACCGAGTTCAGAGAGCGCCTCGTGGTTCTGATTCATGAGCCCGCCCAGCAGGTCGAGTTCAGGAGCCGGCGCGGCCAGGGCGCTCTGCGCGTTGCCGACGATGTCGCCTATCCGTTCGAGCAGCCCGTTTATGCGCGACGGCGCGGCGGCGCGACGGTCGGCGACCCCTTGTACCATCGCGCCAGTATCGGCTCCGCGCTCGACTTGAGCGATGATCAACTCGATGGGCGCTGAGACGGAGAGTGACGTGATTAGAGGGGCTGACCGACCTCCATCGATGCGTTGAAACGCGATCAACCCGCCGGTCATGATGACGGCGTGGTCCAGGCCGGATGGTGTTGCGTGGAACACGCGCTCCGACGCCATCGCTGCTCCAAAGAGCAGGTCGTCGTCGAGTTCTTCGCCCACCCGCTCTGCCATCGCGCGCGCCGAAGCGACCGCGAGACTCGCGCTGCTGCCGAGCCCTGCACCGGGCGGAAGCGTCCCCGTGATCTCCACCGAGGCCCGCCATGCTTCCGGCAGCGCCTCCAACAAGCGCGCGAACGCCTCACCAACGCGGGAGCCATCGTCCGGCGCGACGTCGAGCTGCCAGGCGGGCACCCGAAGACGGGGGGCAGCGGACGCGTGCGCCGTCGCATGGAGGCCGCAAGACGTGGCCGCCGCAATCGCCGGCACGCCGTACACCACCGCGTGCTCACCGAACCATAGGATTTTGCCAGGGGCGAAGGCCATGCGAGCAGATCTAACTCGCCATCGGCGAGGCGTCGAGGGCTGCCGCGTCGAACCGGCGCAGGAGCGGAGAATCCGATGGGGCACGCAATGTCGACACCGCACGGCGACTGCTCCAAAGACAACGGATAGCCCCGACATCCTAGAGCGAACAGGCCGGGACGGCGACGAGTCGCCCTCGCTCTCGGCTTCTGCGACTATCAAAGGCCGGCGGGTGGGCACTCTTGCAGGTGTATTCTGATGGAATACAGAAACTGCCTAGCTCGCGTTGCGATACCGAACGAATGCGGGGAGGATTCGAGCCTAGAAAGGAATCGACGTGCATCGCGAACCTCCGAGAGACCTCATGCGTATTCTGAAGACTAGCGTGCCTGCCACCATCGTGACGGCCATCCTCGTCGCGGCCTGCCAGCCCGGCGACACCCAGCCGGACCTTCGAAACAAGGCCGCTGACGTCACCAGCGGCGACGTCGGGGGCGGCGAGGAGGACGCGGGCGGGGTCGCCGACGTCGGTGCGGCGGATGACGTGCAGACCTTCTGCGGAGACGGGCGCGCGGACGCAATCGGACGCTTCACCGAGCAGTGCGACGGCGCCGACCTTCGTGGCGCGAGCTGCCAGTCACTCGATCTGCCGGAAGGGACGCTCGCGTGCGACGCGAACTGCGCCGACTACGATACGACGATGTGCATCGGCGAAGCGCAGTGCGGCAACGGCATCGTCGACGACGACGAGGCCTGCGATAGCGGGCCCACGCCAAGCGATGCGTGCCGCTACGGTGAGGCCAGCTGCGAGGTGTGTACGGCCGAATGCGTACGTGCACCCGGCGTCACAAGCACCTGCGGCGACGGCGAACGAGATGAGAACTTCGAACACTGCGAAACCGACGACCTGGGGGGATTCGGCTGCCAAGACTTGGGCTATGTCAGCGGAGAGCTCGCGTGCGACGAGCGCTGCCTCTTCGAGCGGAGCGACTGCTGGCGCCCGATCTGCGGAGACGGAGTGCTCGATGATGGCGAGGCCTGCGACGACGGCGACCAGAACGTGGAGTGGTACTGCAACGCGGGCGATGAGACCTGCTGCCGCGGTGACTGCCAGCCCGGCGAGCCAGAGCCCAGCGCGCCCGACGTTGGCACGGACGTCGGCAACGACACAGACAGCGACATCGAAGACGGCGCGGACGGCGACGTGGGGAGTCTGCCCGACAGCGAAGACGAAGGCAGCGGTGACGAAGACACGGGCAACGACGAAAACGCACGCGAGCCGATCGACAAGAGCGGTTGCGCAGCGAGTGCCGCGGCTCCTAGTCTCGCGTGGTTCCTACTCGTAGGGTTGGGCCTTTGCCGGCGGCGGCGTGAGTAAGCGTCAGGCGCCCATAGACCCGCTCGGCCCACCCGAAAGGAGACAATCGACATGATACGCCAATCAAACACACATCGCTCTACTCGCCGTGTCACTACGCTGCTCGCGGCGACGATGCTGCTCTCCGTCGCCGCGTGCGACGCTGGCTACATCTCCGACGACCCCGACGCGGCGATGCAAAAGGAGACCGCACCTGCGCCGGACGGCTGGCAGTGTGGTGATGGCGAAATCTCCGAACTCGGTGACGAGGTCTGCGACGGTGACGATCTCGGCGATGCAACCTGCGAGAGCCACGGACAGCCTGCCGGCACGCTCAGATGCACCGAGTTCTGCGACGCGTTCGACACCTCGCTCTGCCTCGGTGAGGGCGTCTGTGGCAACGGCATCGTGGACGGTGACGAAGACTGCGAGCCTATCGAGGGCGAAGGGTGCGTGTATGGTGACGAAGACTGCCAGATTTGTTTG
>JBLFZA010000159.1:0-10741 GCA_047610025.1 Bradymonadia bacterium
AGCCACAGCAGGGACAGCAGGGACAAGACGAGTCACACTCACCCTACTCTGACGGCTCACCGGGGCGACCCAATGATGGCCAAGGCGACCAACAAAGCGAAGAAGGAGGGCCTTCTCGCCAGCTTGAGCAGATCAGTCGGGAGGCGCAAGGACAAGGACAAGGACAAGGACAAGGACAAGGACAAGGACAAGGACAAGGACAAGGACAAGGACAAGGACAAGGACAAGGAACTCAGCCAGGCGGCGGCGGCGAGCTCGGCGACGGCCATATTCAGAACGAGCTCTATGACCCAACCGCGCTCGACGGCGACCGCGAGGCTCTGCAAGCACGACCGGAAGACACAGGCGAAGGCGCGACGACCTCGCAGATTATCTCAGGCGCTTCCGCTGGGGGGTTCGCCACAACCCCGTACCGGGACGTGTACCAAGAGTATGAACGCGTTACGGAGGAAGTGATGGAGCGAGAGTCGATCCCGGGTGGCTACCGATTCTATGTGAGACAATACTTCGATTTGATCAGCCCACGAGACTGAATGAGCGACGCGACGACAAGCCAAGAGATTGAACGATTCGCAGGGCGCACCAGTGCGCTTCGCGCAGAGATCCAGAAGATGATCGTTGGCCATACGGACGTCATCGATGGCGTTTTGACCTGTCTCATCGCGGGCGGACATGTGCTGCTCGAGGGTGTCCCGGGCTTAGGCAAGACCCTGCTCTGCCGTACGCTCAGCGAGGCGCTAGAACTCGGATTGTCGCGGATTCAGTTCACGCCTGACCTGCAGCCCAAGGACATCATTGGGGCTGATCAGATCGTGCAGGACGAGCATGGGGTCGAGCGGCGGGCGTTCGTTCCAGGGCCCATCTTCGCCCACATCGTGCTCGCTGATGAGGTCAACCGCGCCACCCCGCGCACACAATCTGCGCTGCTCGAAGCCATGGGCGAGCGGAGCGTGACCGTCGGACGAGAGACCCACACGCTAGACAACCCGTTCTTCGTGCTCGCGACGCAGAATCCCTTGGAGATGGACGGCACGTATCCGCTACCAGAAGCGCAGCTTGACCGTTTTCAATTTAAGCTCCACGTCGGCGCGCCAACGCTGGACGAACTGGACGAAATCATGAATCGCACCATCGGCGGCAAGTCGCCGACGGTCTCGCCGGTCATGTCGCGTGAGGAGTTGCTCGACTTGCGCAAGATTGCCACCAACGTCGCCATCGCGCCGAGCATGCAACGCTTCGCTCTCCGCATTCTGCAGCGCACGCACGCGAGTCTCGATGACGCAACGGCCGACGTGAAGCGATTTGTTCGCGAAGGGGCGTCCCCACGTGGCGGACAGTCGATTCTCACGGCGGCACGCATTCACGCTCTTATGCGAGGCGAGCCTATGGTGGCGGAGTCGGACATCCGGGCGGCCGCCCTGCCCGCCTTGAGGCACCGCATCATCCTCAACTTTGAGGGTCAAGCGGAAGGCGTCTTGGTCGACGAGCTCGTGAAGAACACTATCGACACCACGCCGCGAGCGTGATGTCGGCCCCCCTCTTCAACGAGGAGTTCTTGCAGAAGATTGAGCTTCTGCACGTGATCTCCAAGAAGGTGTTCGCCGGCTCGCCGCAGGCGACACGACGCGCAAAACGCCTGGGCTCCGGCATCGAAGTGCGCGACTTTCGCCCCTACGTAGCGGGCGATGACCTGCGCCACATCGACTGGAACTACTACGCCGCAACACGCGATCTTCTGCTTCGCTTGTTTGAGGAGGAAGAAGACCTTCACATCTACTTCTTGGTCGACGTCAGCGCCTCGATGTCAATCGGGGGCGGTGAAAAGCTGCGCTACGCCAAGCGCGTGGCCGGCGCCCTTGCGTACATCGGTCTTGCGAATCTCGACCGTGTCTCCGTGGTGCCTTTCGGCTCGACGCCACTCGGACAACTCCCGCCGTCTCGCGGACGCGGACAGATATGGAAAGTCTTCTCTTTCCTCGAACAAGAGTGGTCCGACGAGCGAACCGATATTGGAGCCGCGCTGAAGCGTTTCGCGGCCCAAACGAAACGCCCTGGTTTGGCCGTCATTCTGAGCGATTTCTATGACCACGCAGGCATCGATGCTGGCGTGAACGCGCTCCGGTACCAGCGCTTTGAGCCGTTACTGTTTCAAGTATGGGACGAGGCCGAAGCCAACCCCGCCCTTAACGGGGACCTCGAACTCGTCGACTGCGAAACGAAGGAAGGCGTTCGGGTGACCGTCACGTCACGCATGCTCGACGACTACCGGCAGGCGCACGCGCGGCACATGGACCGCGTCGCGAGCTTTGCGGCGAGCAAGGCGCTGCTGCACTTTCGGGCACCCATACAGCTCCCTTTTGACGAGCTCGTATTGCAGGTCTTCCGCGCGGGAGGATTCTTGAGATGAGTTGGGTCATCACAGGCGTCTCGACGGACATCTTGCTCACGCTCGGCGCGGCGCTCGGCGGTGCGATGGTGCTGCTGTATGTGCTCCGCGTTCGCCGCCGAAAAGTAGAGGTGCCCTTCTCTCCGCTGTGGGCTGAGGTACTGCGGGAGCGCAAAGCGTCCAAGTGGTGGGATCGTGTCAAACGCCTGCTCAGTCTGCTGCTGCAGCTCTTGATGCTCGGCGCAATTCTCCTCGCTCTCGGAGACCCGAGGACCGACGACACGCTTCAGGAAGGCCGCACAATCATTCTGCTCATTGACGCATCTGCGTCCATGGCTGCGCTCGACGAGGAGGGTGGCCGTACCCGCATCGAGCGTGCGCAACAGCGTGCGCTCGAGGTCGTAGATCACGTGGGGCCAAGAGACGCAGTGATGGTCGTGCGCGTGGGGCACTCCGTCAAACCGCTCACGCCGTTCACCAACGACGTGACGGCTCTCGCCGCCTCGATCAACGACATAGAACAAGGCGCGACCAACGCAGCCTTCGATGAAGCGTTCGCGTTCGCAACTTCGTCGCTGAGCGGCCGCACGCGACCACATTTGGTTGTCATTACGGACGCGGCCGGGGCCTTTGTGCCGCCTGCAGCGTTGCCGAGCAACGTCACGCTACACCGTGAACGCGTGGGCCGTTCGTCGGAGAACGTGGGCATCACCGCCTTCAACGTCCGGCGGTACCCGTCGAACCGCACAAACGCCGAGGTCTTCACACAGGTCGAGAACTTTAGTGACGCTCATGCCACCGTTCGACTCTCGATTCGCGGAGACGCGCGCGTGCTCGCTCGGGAGACATTCGATCTCCCGCCTGGCGCCACAAACACCCTCATATTGCCAGAGATCGTAGCGTCCGGCGACGCGCTCCGGGCAGAAGTCGAGGTCATCGCCGGCGACGTCGTCGATGTGTTCGCGCTCGATGATGTCGCATTCGCTAGACTTCCAGACGCGCGGCCGCTGCGCGTGCTCGCCGTCACGGATGGCAACCTCTACTTAGAGGCGCCGCTCCTGCTGAACGCGTCACTCGACGTCACCGTGATCACGCCGGAACAATACACGGGCGCCAACGACCGGGACCCGAGCGAAGGATTCGACGCCACAATCTTCGATGGCGTCTCGCCACCGACGTCCGACGTGGGGCACTTTCTCTACATTGCCCCCACCGGACCGTTTAGCCCATGGAGCGTTGGCGAAGAGAGAGAGAACCCCATCATCACGACCACCCGAAGCGGACACCCGCTCTTGCGTTGGATCTCTGCGCTTCGCGACGTGAACATTGGTAGCGCGCTTCGACTGGAGCTCGGCGAAGACGATGTCGCTGTGGTGAGCGCAGTCGGCAGCGGGCCCATGATCATCGCACGAACGACACCTGGCTCCCGGCGGCTCGCGCTCGCGTTCGCGATAGAGCGCTCGGACTTCCCGTTGCGCGTCGCGTGGCCCGTCTTCCTGCTCAATGCGCTCGATTGGTTCACCGCGGACGACGCATCTCTGATCGAGAGCTTCGCGACTGGGGAGACTTGGTTTGTGCCGCTCGGCGACCGGCAGCTCGAAGAAGTGACCGTGACGAGCCCCAGCGGTCGCACGAGCGTCGTCCCGGCGCAGAGTGGCCACGTGGCCGTTTATGGCGACGAGGTCGGGTTCTGGACATTGTCGAACGGAGATCGCCAGTGGGTGGTCGCTGGCAACCTCAGCGACCCGGACGAGTCATCCATCGCGCCCGGCGATTGGGAGGCCGATGACGACGATGAACCTCTGGCTGACGCTAGCCTCACGTTCGCGTGGGATCCCTGGATGCTTCTCGTCGGATTCGTGCTGCTGGTTCTGTTGGTCGAGTGGCTCACCTGGAGTCGTCGATGGACCGTCTAGCGCAGCAGCCCAAGTGGCTCAGAACCGGCGTCGCCACTCTGTGGTGGCTAAGTATCCTCGCATTCGCCGCAGCGATCGCCTGGAGTTTGCTCTCGTTGATCCCCGTTGACGCCACCCCTCTCACGCTTTCCCTGCGCGGAGAGACGATCACGCTCCAGCAACCCCGAGCGCTCTGGGCTCTGGCGGCGCTGCCGCTTGTGCCGGCCCTCCAGTGGTTCACGCTCTCAGACTTCTCGTGGGCACAACGCCTCTCTAGCGCGTTCGTACGCATGACGCTGATCGCAGCGCTCGTGGTGGCGGTCGCTCGGCCAACGCAGTCCGAGTTCGATGCCGAGGTGTGTACGACCTATCTGGTGGACGTCTCGGCGTCCGTGCCGGATACAATGCTGGAAGCGGCGCGGGAGCGTGTGCAGGCGTCTTGGAACGCGGCCGGCTCACATCGCGCGAATCTTGTGACCTTCGCGGCGACGCCACGCGCGATACCGCTGGCCCCTGGAGCCGCTGCGCTGCCGCCCTTCGCTCGTCATGGCGGAGATGATGCGCTGAACTCGGACTCTTCCGCCGCGCTTCGCCTCGCATACGGACTCTGCCCCACCGACACCATCCGACGCGTGGTCTTGGTGACCGACGGCAACGAGACGCGAGGTGATCTCGTCTCCGAGGCGGCAACGGCGGCCGATTTTGGCATCGCGCTGTCCGCGTTCGAGGTGCCCTTCGTCCCGGTACCGGAGGTGATGATCCGCGACGTCGAGTTTCCCGACGACATCCAGCTGAGCGAACCGTTCACCGCGGTCATCGACATCTACAGCACAGAGAGCACGAGCGCGTCGCTGTCCATCACACAGAACGGATTCCGAGACCTCCGCGGGCGGGCGGTGACGCTCGTGCCCGGCATCAATCGTGTCGACGTGACACTCGAAGTCTACGATCCGGGTTTGCGCTCCTTCGAGCTCGTTGCGCGAGCGGACGGTGACGACCACTTCGCCGGCAACAACCGCTTCCTCGTCTCTCGCTACGTCGCCGGACGCCCTCGGGTGCTGTACGTGGAGGGCGAGGGACGGAGCCGCTCGTACTTGCAGCGTGCGCTCGACCGAAACCGAAACGACCTCGCGAACTTCGATCTCGATGTTCGCACCGCCAGCGGGTTCCCGGGCTCCGTCGAGGAGCTCGGCAACTTCGACATGGTGATCCTCAGCGATGTGGACGCCCGCTACCTCTCTCGGCGCGACCAGCGGAACATCGAAGAGTACGTGCGCGACCTAGGCGGCAGTTTCCTGATGGCTGGTGGTGAGCGCTCGTTCGGGCCGGGCGGCTTCGATAATACGCTGCTCGAGGAGATCTCTCCCGTCAGCTTCGACATGCAGCGGCAGCGGAACCAGCCTTCGCTGGCGATCATGCTGGTGATCGATCGCTCCGGCTCGATGGACGGCGCCAAGATCGAGATGGCGAAAGACGCCGCGCAGGCTGTCGTGGAGATCTTGGGACCCCAGGATGCGATCGGGGTGATCGCGTTCGACACCCAAGCGCAAACGGTCGTTCGTCTGCAGCCGGCGACAAATCGCGCTCGCATCCGCAGCGACATCGGGCGCATCGCAGTGGGGGGCGGAACAGACATTCTGCCAGCGCTCACCGAAGCGTATGTTGAGCTCGCCAGCCGCCCCGCACGCTTGAAGCACGTCATCGTGCTCACAGACGGAGCCGCGCCATGGGACGGCATCGCGGACCTAACCTCTGCGATGCGAAGCGAGGGGATCACCGTGTCCGCAGTCGCGGTGGGTAGTGATGCGGATCGTGGTCTTCTGGAGATGATCGCTGACCTCGGCGGCGGTCGCTTTCATCAAACCAACGACCCGAACAACATCCCACAAATCTTCGTACAGGAGACGAGCGCGGTGGCGCGTACGAACCTCGTTGAAGAGCCGTTCCGCCCCGTGGTTACTGGGCGTTCGCAGGCACTCCGGGGAATCGACTGGGCAAGCGTCCCCTACCTGCTCGGCTACGTGCAGACGACTGCCAAGCCGCGGGCGGACGTTCTGTTGGAGACTGAGCAAGGTCATCCACTCCTTGCGCGGTGGCGTCTTGGCCTCGGACGCGTGGCCGTCTTCACAAGCGATGTGAAAAACCGATGGGCCGTCGAGTGGGTGCGCAGCCACGTCTATCCTCAGTTCTGGGCGCAGGTCATTCGGGACATGATGCGACTCGACTCACGCGACGAGCTCGCCATGCAAACCTCCGTCGAGCAGGGAGTCGCGCTGGTACGGGTGGACGCTCTCGACGGAGACGACCGGTTCATCTCGGGATTGCAGTCTAGGATTGACGTCACGACTCCGAGCGGAGAGACGCAGCCGCTCACCCTGAGACAGGTTGCCGCAGGACGTTACGAGGCCGAGCTCCCGCTAAGCGAGTACGGCGCCTACCTGCTAGAAGCCGAACACGAGCGGGATGGGCGAGAGTACGCCGTCTCCTTCGGCTCTCTCACGTGGCCCTACCCGGATGAGTTCCTCGCCTTCGAGCCGGATCTTCGCCGAGTGGCGCGCGCGGTCGATCGCACCGGCGGCCTGTGGGATCCAGATGACGCCGCGCTTTGGGACCCGGGCGACGAGCTCCGCGAGCGACGGCGCGAGCGTTGGCCCTGGCTACTCTTCGCGGCCCTTGGACTTCTCGTCGTCGACGTCTTTCTTCGACGGATCCGTTGGTTTGGCTCTCGAGCGACATCCTGGCAGTCCGTTCTTTCCCGCTCCTAAACGCGAGGCCCGCATGAGTCTTCAACTGATCTACGTCACGGCTCCCACTGCAGCCGTCGCAGACGAACTCGCTCGCGGAGTCGTTCTCCTCGGCCTAGCGGCGTGCGCCAACGTCTTACCCGGTGTTCGATCTACTTACATGTGGGAGGGCGAGTTGACGGTCGAGGAGGAGTGCATTTTGCTAGTGAAGACGACCATCGCCGCATCGAGCGCAGCGGCATCTTGGCTGCAGGAAAACCACCCGTACGAGACCCCCTGCGTGCTCGAATTCCCCGTTGACTCTGCCAATCTGGGATTCCTCACGTGGGTCGAAGAGCACGTTGGCGATGCCGCCAAGGGCGAACTCCGCCGCTGAGTTGGACCATAGCGATCCGGAATCGGGCCAGCAGCTTGGCAGACGCCCCGTCTATCCGGTATAGACGAGGCACGATCCGTGCTCAATTCGGTATCTGTGAACGTTCATTCTGTCGACGACATGCAACCCGGCTCCGTATTAGCCGGCCGATACCGTGTGCTTCGTAGGCTCGGTGAAGGCGGCTTTGCGACAGTGGCGCTCTGCAGCCACCTAGAGATCGCCTCGCTCGCGCTCGCGATCAAGGTCCTGCGAGCGGCTCACAAGTCGCGCGCACGAATCATCGAAGGGTTCCGCCGAGAAGCTGCGCTGCTCGCCATGCTGCGCGATCGGCACACGGTCAGGCTCGTTGACTACGGGCTCACCGACGATGGCCGAACGTACATCGCGATGGAGTACGTGCGAGGCATCCCGCTCGACCGAGTCATCATCGAACAGGGCGCATGCACCTCGGCTGATGCGGCTCGAATCGGTATTGGTGTCTTGAAGTCGGTCGTCGAAGCCCACTCGGTTGGCGTGATCCATCAGGACATCAAACCGGCCAATATCGTGATGGTGCGTGAAACCGGGGAGCCGCATGCGGCGCCGCGTGTGCTCGACTTTGGCATAGCGCGCGTACTCGGCGAACATGACCCTGCAGGGGAGAAAGCCCGCGGGGCGGAAGGTGCTGACACCATCTTCTGTACGCCCGCCTATGCCGCCCCAGAGCTTTTGCGCGGCAAGCCAGCCTACGCGACGGATCAATACGCCCTCGGCCTGGTACTCGCCGAGCTCGTTGAAGGGGTGCCGCCGTTCGACTTCGAAGGCATCAGCGCGAGCGAGTCGCCCCATCTCACACGCGATCCCATTCCCTTCGGGCCGAAGACACTGGCCTCTCCCCTCTACCCGGTCATCGCTCGAGCATGCGAGAAGCGGGTCCGGCATCGATTCGCGACGGCCAGTGAAATGCTCGACGAGCTTCGCGCGACCTTCGACGCGATGTCCCCCGAAGAGCGCGCCGACTCTTCTGTCGTCGTGGAAGAAGAAGAGGATATCCGGGACCCGATCGACAAGCCGGCAGCGGCGACGTCACAGTTCGTCGAAACCCAGGCGATGGGGATCGCCTTCGATGACGGAGACGAAAACGAAGATGAGACAAACCCGCTGCGAAGCTTTGCGCCGGGCGATGTCGTGCAATCACCCCTGCACTCACAGGCGCGACGAGCGGCGATGGCTCGTGGCCAAGAAGACAACCCCTTCGCCGCCGCTCGGAACCAAGAGACGGGCGGCGTATCCGGTCTCGCGCCGGCGGAATCGCTCCCCCTACCGCCCGTGGCGAACTTAACACCGCGACCTAAATCGACAGATACACAGGTCACGACACCGCCATCGCTCATCCGAGAGCCCGGCGAACTGCCAGTTGAGCTGCCGGATCCGCTGCTCTCACTACGACCGCGCGCACATACACCCGCCGGCGAGTTCCGCCCTCTCGTCCGTCCGGCTCGCCCTTCAGCTCAGCACCGCGCTAAGCCTCGAGACATCTCCGTCAATGAGGCGCGGGAAGTGAAGCTGTTCGGCTCCTCGTTGAGATCGACGCCCGTGTCCTGGGTGGGGACAATCGTCGTAGTCGCGGCCATCGCGCTTCCTGCGATCATCGCCGCGTGGTCGGTTCACTATTATTCGACTCGCACTGACGATACCTCGCACATCGTGCGTGAGGTCCAGGAAGAGTCCCCGCTCTAAACGCCGAGCAGCGACTCTGACGACAGGCGGTGGCTACGGGTTGAGCACGTACCCGGCGAGCGCGTCGAGTTGAGATAACTCATGGATGGGCTTCCCAAACACGGGCACCAGCCGAACCCGGTCTTGCTGCACGCGGCGACCTAGGCTGCGAGCGGCGCCCCGGTCTCGCTCGGCCAGCGCGAGCAGGTCGTCGTAGAATCTCTGCGCGCGCCGAAGGGTGCCGCGAACCGGCGCATCCTCTCCGCTCAGTCTTACGGCGGCCTCTAACGTGTCGAGATCAGTCTCGGCGAAGTGGTGATGGCTGCGGTTGAGAACAAACAGATCCACACGCTTGCCGAGCTCACCAAGCTTGTCGTGGAACTCGACCGCTTCATCGACGCGGCGAGGGTCGGGCGACGCGACGACGATGTATCTCGTCTGGTCGTCTGTCAGGATCTGATCAACCCGCTCGCCGCGATGCTTGAGCTTGTCGCTGATGAGGTGAAGCGCTTCGAAGAACTCGGAGAGCTCCGCGACGAACTGCTCACCGCCAATCACGCTGAGTAGTTTGAGCACGACCGCCCCAGGGTTGAATACTCGCTGAAGCAGCGAGCCTTCCTTCGAGCCCGAGGGCAGGAACCATCGAATGATGCGCTCATCGAACAGCGCAGCCGCGCGCGAAGACGCGCTGAAAAAGTCCACCGCGTGTTTCGCGGGCGGGGTGTCCAGAACGATGAGGTCCCACGAGCCGCTTTCATAGAGGTCGTAGAGACGCACAACCGCCATGTATTCTTGCACACCGGCAAAGTGGTCGGCCATGAGCCGATACACGCGATTCTTGAGGATTCGGTCAGCGTCCGCGCCAGCGGTGTCGCGAATCAGTGCGTCAAAGCTCGCCTTTGCGTCGAGCATCATCGCATCTAAGCGGCCCTTCCCCGCTTCCGGAAGAGGCACGTGCTGTGGGTGATTACCCAAGCTCTCCAGCCCCATCGCATTCGCGAGCCGCTTCGCAGGGTCGATCGTCAGGACCAAGACGCGACGTCCCTCGAGTGCTCCGCGCAGCGCGACCGCGGCGGACGTCGTTGTCTTGCCGACTCCCCCGGATCCGACGCACACAATCAGTCGAGCATCGAGCGTCACACTCACGCGCTCACCTCAGAAGACAGGCAGCGTCGAAGCGCGTCCGCCGCCGTTCGAACGAGCGAACGGTCATCCGTGGGGCGAAACACAAATGGTGTCTCGCACACCTTCGCGCGCACAGATGAGCGCAGACGCGCCACTTGCTGCGCATCATCTGTTCTCCAGAATGAGGCCAGGCGCAGCCCGTCAACCAAGGAGCCCATCGCGGTCGAGGCGCCAGGCCCCAGGCTCACGGCCATTTCCTCGACAAGAGCAACATCGGCGTTGGTAACCGAGGGCTCCCGGACCCCGTTCACGACCACGTGGCGGAGTGGGACGCGCAGGACGTCTCGAGCCGTGGTCACCAGCTCGATCGTTTCGTTGACCGGCATTTCTTCAGGGAGAGCGACCACGACCAACTCGGCGTGATGCTCATCCTCCAGCATCGCCGCTAGCTTCTTGAGGTGATCGGCGAGATCCCCGACCGCCACCATGCGCCCCATCGAGCGAGGCACCGAGAGCA
>JBLFZA010000160.1:0-10693 GCA_047610025.1 Bradymonadia bacterium
TTCGATTCGAGCACGCTGATGGCTTCGACCGCGTGATTGTCGAAGTGGCAAACACCGCCGACTTCAACGCGTTGCCTCCGGCCAACGGCCGAGCAGCGCTTGAGCTACCAGGCGCGACGCTCCCCGACGAGCTGCGGCGAACGCTCGATACCCAAGCCTTTGACGGCCCTGTCGATTTCGTCTCGAGCTTCACCGACGATTCCGGCGTCGTGCGCGTTCTGGTCGAGTACCAGGGCGAGGCGTCTGAGCTCGTGCGTCGCGAAGGCAACGAGATTGTCTGGGAGTTCGCTGCGATCAGCGACCAAGAGTACAACGCCACGGTCGCCACATCGAGTGCGCCAAACGCTCAACCGTACGCGACGCCGTACACCAGCCAGAACATGGCAACGCCTTACGAAGTGGGCTCCGGTCGCGGGTCGACTAGTGCGACCGCGTCGCGCCCGCTGATGGCTCGCAAGCGGATCACGATCGACCTCCGCAACGCTGACCTCGCCAACGTGCTTCGGCTCATCGCAGACGAAGGAAACGTGAACATCGTCGCTGGTGAAGGTGTCGAAGGTATGGTGACGCTCCGTCTTCGAAGCGTCCCGCTCGATGAGGCGCTGGTCATGATTCTTCGAAGCCAAGGGTTGGGTTGGGAACAAGAGGGCAGCATCATCCGTGTCGCGCCGGCCGAGGACTTCATCGAAGAGTTGGAGGCCCGTAACGAGCTTCTTCAGGGCGCTTGGCGCCGGCAGCCGCTCCGCGTTCGGGTCATCCCGGTGAACTACGCCGAAGCGGCCCGTATCTCGGGGCTTGTTTACGGTGTGCTCACCAGCCGCGGAAACTTGTCGGTAGATGCCCGAAACAACACGCTCGTGGTGACGGACATAGCGTCCCAACTCGACATGGTGCAGCAGCTGGTTGAGCGTCTCGATACGCAGACACCACAGGTGCTCATCGAGGCCCGTATCGTCGAGACGAATGACCAGTTCCGCCGGCAGTTGGGTATCCAATGGGGTGGTGACTACGTTGCGGACCAGTCGATCGGAAACGCGACCGGACTCCTGTTTCCGTCGACTGTCGGCGTCGCCGGTGGTGCGCCGGGTGGACCGACCGCGGGCACGTCCTCCAGCCCGAACTACGTGGTCAATCTTCCTGCTCCAGCCGGCGACGGTTCTGGTGGCGCGCTCGGCTTCACGTTCGGCAGCCTGAGCGGAGCGTTCAACCTGAACCTGCGTCTGTCCGCAGCGGAAGAGTCCGGTTCTGCGAAGGTGATTTCTGCACCGCGCATCCTCACCTTGCACAACGAACGCGCGTCCATCACGAGCGGTGTCTCGATCCCGGTCAGCATCGTGTCCGCCGCGGGAGCTCAAACCGTCTTCTTCGACGCCACTCTGCAGCTCGACGTTGAGCCGCGTGTAACGGCTGATGGTAACGTCTTCTTGGATGTGCAGGTGACGAAGAACGAGCCGGACTTCGAGAACACTGGCGCACGTGGTGACCCATCCATCGTCCGCCGTGAAGCGCGTACACAGCTGCTTGTGAGAGACGGCGATACCTCGGTCATCGGCGGCATCTTCCAGCGAAACACTGGTTTCTCTCAGTCTCGCGTGCCATTCTTCGGTCGCCTGCCTGTGATTGGGCCGCTCTTCCGCAACTCGTCACAGACGGACGTCCGGAACGAGCTTTTGGTGTTCATCACGCCCCGCATCGTGAATCGCGAAGCGTCGATTGACCGCCTGTCGGGCGGTGCTGACTTCACGCCCACCAGCCCTGAGATGAACGGCGGTGGCAGCAACGGAGGTTCCGGCAACCGGAGCAACCGTCGTCGACGTCGCAACAACACCCGCTGATCGGTTGGCGACGGCGTCCTTCATGGTGCTGCTGGGATCGATGGGCGTCGGAAAGACCACCATCGGCGGAGCCTTGGCCTCTCGCCTGGGCTCGTCTTTCACGGATGTTGACGAGCTGATCATGCATGAAGCCGGCGAGCCCGTTGCGTCTCTCTTTGAGCGTCTTGGGGAAGCAGATTTTCGCAGATTGGAACGTGATATCGCCGTTCGAGCGCTGAAGGCGGCTCCGGATCGCTCCGTCGTTTCACTCGGAGGCGGTACATTTACAGACTACGATGTTCGGCTCGAGTGTCGGCAGCGTGCGAAGACGATTTACCTGAGGGCGCAACCCGACGTCGTGCTGGCCCGGCTAACGTCTGAGGAGATTGCGTCGCGTCCACTACTGGCCTCCAATCCTTCGGCCGCTTTGAGTGCACGTCACCGCGCACGAGACCCGCTGTATTTGAGCAGCGACGTCGTGGTGAACGCTGAGGCTGCTTTGGATGAGGTGTTAGAGCGAGTGTTGCCCCATGCCTGAAATGATTGTCGTAGAGCACCCCTTAGGGCGGTACACGATCGATACTTCGGTCGGCGGGCTGGAGACTCTCGCCGCGAGAATCGATGCGCTGGCCCCGAGTGGTCGGTTGCACGTGATTAGTGATTCGACCGTACGGGATCTTTACGGTGAAGATCTTCATCGTGCGCTTGTCGCTGGAGGCCGCACGGCGTCCTTGCAGAGTTTTGCGGCGGGCGAGGCATCGAAGAGCCTGGATACGGTTCGTACGCTTTGGGACACGTTGCTCGCTCAGGATATCGACCGTGGCGATACGATCGTCGCATTTGGCGGAGGCGTTGTGGGCGATATCGCCGGCTTCGTCGCTTCTACGGTATTGCGCGGCATCAATGTGCTTCAGATTCCAACGACGCTTCTGGCGATGGCCGATGCGGCGATTGGTGGCAAGACGGGCATCAACCACGCCACCGGTAAGAACCTGATCGGTAGCTTTCATCAGCCAGCGGCGGTGCTGGCGTGGCTACCCGGCCTTCGGACGTTGGCCGACCGTGAGCTTCGCAGTGGGCTGAGCGAGGTCGCGAAGTCCGCGATCATCGCCGGCGAGTCCGAGGTTCGGCTTCTGGAGAGGCTGGCACCAGAGCTTGAGCGGCGTAGCGACGACGCGCTCTATGAGGTGGTGTGGATGGCGGCGCAGGTCAAAGCGTCGATCGTCAGCGCGGATGCCCGTGAATCTGGGGTCCGAAGGATCTTGAACTTCGGTCACACCTTCGCCCACGCTATCGAACATGCCTCTGGCTACGGCACTTGGACGCACGGCGAAGCCGTGGCGGTAGGGGTTCAACTCGCTTGCCGTTTCTCGTCCGACTACGGATACTGCGACTCGTCGGTTGCAGAAAGAGTAACAACGCTGTTCCAGCGCCTTAATTTGCCGTCTTCTCCGCCCTCGCTTACGGTAGAACAGTGGATGCAGCCGATCTCTCGCGATAAGAAGCGAGTCGGATCGGATGTGCGTCTCGTGCTCTGCCGCGGTATGGGTGCTTGTGTGACTGAATCGGTGCCTCTGAGCCAGTTGTGTGACTGGTTGTCTCAAGTGAGCTAACTCTATGATTCCATCTTCTCGACTGTTGCTCACCGCGTTGTTCTTGGGAACGACCGCGCTCGTTGGTTGCGCTGAGCAGACACCCGAGCTGTTCATTCGTGCCAACGTGCCTCTGTCCGATTCGTGCGAGTCGCCGCCAGCCGGTTCCGCAGCGAGTACGACCAGAGCGCGCGGCACGCTCGACATACTCGTCTCCGAGCTGCTGCGGGCGAACCCGTCGTATGAAGTCACGTTGATCGTCGAGAACACGTTGGTGGGCTCCGAGGGCATCGGCTTCGGTGGCGGTGGCGGTGGCGGTGGTCTCTCCGGCACTGATTGGGAGGCGAACACCATCAGCCTGGAGAACGCGCAGGTTCGCGTCTCCGTCCCTGACGGTGCTGGAATTGTCATTCCGCGGGCCTACGAGATCCCGCTGTCGGGATCGGTTGATGTGGGCGGCGGTTCGGCGATCGTTTCGATGGCGGTCTTGAACTCGAGTGTCATTCAGCGGTTGACGCTTTCCCCGCTGCTGCGTTCCGGAGAGGTCGTTCCGATCCAACTCCGCGTAACGGTTAGTGGTCAGACCATCGCCGGGCGCAAGGTCGACTCGAACGAGTTCATTTACCCGCTAGACATTTGCTACGGCTGTCTCGTGAACTTCCCGCCGGACGCGATCGACACAGAAATTAGCAACTTCAACTGTCGCCGAGTTCTTGAAGAGGACGCCTTCGGTTCTGTGCAGGCTATCGACGGCGATATTTGTCGGATTGGTCAGGACGATTTCGTCGACTGTCGCTCGGTCTGCCCCCAGCTCTCGGTGCTCGTCGACGAAGAGATCGAGGTTGTGCAGGATCTGCGCGAGGTCTGCGGCTACTAGTCGGGACTACGAGGACGGCCACGAAACCGGCTGCCTGACGAAAACAAAGAAACCCGCCTCTCGGCGGGTTTCTTTGTTTTGCCCCTATAGCTCTGGCGGGCGAATATCCGCCAGGCGAACGGAGCGGCGAGCGTCAGGCGTCTACTGTAGCGGTGTAACGAGTACGAGTTGCTGCGCGATTTCGGCCAGCAAGGGCTGCGCGGTGTCGCCCCACTCGTCGATTATCCAGCCAGAGACCCGTCCAGCCAAAAGCGTTGCGATCGGTGCTAGGTCGCCCGCTTGTTCAGTCTTGGGGGTGAGCATGAGCGTGAGACGGTCGACCAGCGTCTCCAG
Organism: Bradymonadia bacterium; assembly: GCA_047610025.1. GTDB lineage: Bacteria > Myxococcota_A > Bradymonadia > REDH01 > REDH01 > JBLFZA01. The sequence continues at coordinate 4,617 of JBLFZA010000160.1, forward strand.
CGCGTTGTCATGACTGTGAAGCCACTCACCGAAGCGGTGTAGTTCGCCGATGGTCAGCGGCTGTAGCTCGTCCTTTCGGCCCAGGTGGTCATTGATGAGCCGAGTCGCGAAGAGACTCCGGAAGCGCACCAGCTCGACCGGGGTGCCGGACTTGGCGGGATCGAAGACAAGTTGGCTGACCTCTTCATGCCTGTGGCGGAGGAGGCCGAACAGGGCGAGCTCTTGGAACGCGACCTCGCTGACGCGGCGAGCCGCATGACGGAGGTCCTGCATCGATCCAATGGGGGTGTCGTACGTCGCGCTCATCACCGGGCGTTCCCGAAGGAGGCCTGCGAAGAGATCGGCGTCGATCGGGTCAAGCAGGCTCATTGGCGCGTCGGTAAGCGTCAACTGACCTCGGTCGACCAGTCGTCGGACTTGGCGCTGGATCTCTAGTTGGGCTGAGAAGCCGGCACGGTGCAACTCCTTGAGTGGCGTCGTCGAGAGCACCCGAGCTGCGAGTGTGGCGTCTGTATCCGCCGCGAGCTCTAGGCCGAGGCTGAGTAGTCTCTCGGCTGCTTGCGTTGCCTTTCGCGCGGACGTCATGTCGCCGGGGTTTCCACGATCTGCAGTATGCGCGCGGTTCGCGAGCGCTCGGAACTGGGAGAGCAGTGAACTCACGACGTCTTCGACTTGGTCGGCGTCTACGACAAGTGGTAGCGCGCCGAGGGCCTGCGAGAAAATGTTCGTGCTCTCGGAGAATCGCCGCTGCTCTAGCCATTGAAGCTGGTGATCGACCGGGTCGAGGCGTCCGCCGACGGGGATGATCAGAGGTTCCGTCGTTGGGCTGTTGGCTCTGGCACGTGCCTTCGCGACGAATTCACGAGGTGGCAGCCATGTGTAGACCTCGAGCGCTTCGTGGAAGGGCACAAATCCAAGATCTCCGAGCCGAGCCTCCCGCATTGTGTAGGCGCGCTCGACGAGCTCGGCGGTCACCTCCCATCGGGACGCCTCAAGGAATCGATGCCCGACGAGGATATCGATGGCGTAGAGGCGCTCAAGGAGGTGCCTGGTGAGCGGCGCGAGATCTTCGTCCGAGAGGAAGAGGGCGTAGACGCCATCAGGCGAACTCATGACGGGGCCATCGATGGCGTCCAAGAGGTCTTGGTCCTCTTCCCAAAAGAAGATCTGCACGTGCGCCCGTAGCCACGCGACGATGATCTCCGGATCCATGTCGTCGACCATCTCTTTGACGCCGAAGTCGTCGCGCTCGAGGAGGAGCCTGAGCCAGTTCGTGAGCCGCTCCATTTCGAGAGCGTCTCGCGACCAACAGTCGAAGTCGACCATCGCCTGAACTTGCTCACCAGAGGCGGCAAGCACGAGCTCATAGGCATCGTGCACACCGGCGTCGTGAATCAGAGAGTAGAGCGCCTGCGTATCCATCGTACGGATAAGGCGCCGCGCTTGAGGATGTTCGAGCAGCGCTTCGATCCGCTCGTGGGCGGGGATGGCTTCGGCGACCCCTGTGAGCGGATCAACGCGGGTGAGCTGGAAGACGTCTGACATGCTTCGGCCTGGGGTAAACGCAGCGTTGTGCTGGCTCTAGTCTTGCTGTGGGGGTTGTCTAGCGGATTCCAGACTTGACGGCGCGTTAGCGGCGCGCCATGCGGCCGACATGCAGTTTTCGCGCGACGCCATCGGCATTCGAGCCGCTTACTTTGGTTATCTCGGCGCGATGGGGCTCGTCGCAAGCTATTGGCCGCTTTTCTGGCAGGAGGGGCTGGGGCTGATCGGTAGCCAGATCGGCATCATCTTTGGTGTCCGCACGCTGCTTGGGACCTTATCGCAGCCGGCGTTAGCCAGTTGGGCTGAGCGTCGTTCGGCCACAGTTGTGTTGCTTCGCGTCTCGACGATTATAGGCGCGATGGGCGCACTCGCCATGACTCAGATGCAGACCTTCTGGGCCGTCGCGCTGCTCTGGTGGGCAGTGGCACCTCCGCTTGCCGCTGCGATCCCGGTCTTGGATGCCACGGCGGTCAATGCGGTAGGTCCGGCAGGCTATGGTCGTGTGAGGCTGTGGGGAAGCCTCGGGTATGGCGTCGTGGTTGGCCTCGCTGGCCTCGCGTTTCGCGATGTCGAGTTTGCGCGGGCCGGTGAGATCAGCGTTTGGCTGGCGTCCGCGTGCATGCTCTTTGCGTTCGGTGGCACGCTGCTCGTCCGCCATCGTGGCTCGGAGGCCAGCGGCAGCGAGCGGGTGCCATCAGGAGTCGCCAGTGTTCGAGCGCGGTGGTCGCTGCTCATCACGTCGTTCCGCCGCGACCCATCGCCTCAGCGAGAAACCTCGGTGCGGTGGACAGGCCCGCTTGTGACCTTCTTCGCGGTGAACGCCCTCCATTGGGCCGGCGTGATGGTGTTTAATATCTACGCGGGGTTGCACGTCGAGGCGCGCGGTTGGTCGGCGAGCCTGCCCGGCATTCTGGTCGCGGTCGCGATCATCGCTGAAGTGGTCGCATTGGCGTTCGCAGGGAACCTCCTCAAGCCGGGTCGTTCTGTGACGTGGCTTCTGCCCTGCTACGCCGTCACGGCTATCCGTTGGGTGGCCTTTGTTTGGGCCCCATCACCGGAGTGGCTGGCGGCTATCCAACTGCTGCATGCTCTGTCGTTCGGCCTGTGGGCAGCGGCATGCATCGATATCCTCGGACGTTTTGGGCCAGCGAACGCTCGCGCGACTCTACAGGGGTGGTTCTCCGCCTGCGTGCTTGGTGCGGGTGGCATGATCGGGAGCGTCGCGGGTGGTTACCTAATCGATGGACTCGGCACAGACGCCGCCTTCTACGCCGCCGCCGGCGCGGACGTGCTCGCTGTACTAGCGTGGCTGGCGTTCCGCACGAGCTGGCGTCGCGCAGAACCCGCGCAGGCTGGTTAGGCTCGACGCGGGTTCTTAGGGATCTGGGCGGTCTCTTGCGCGTCGGACTGAGGCCTAGGGGCGGCTGACAGTCGGCGTGCCATTGAGCACGGCGGTGCCGAGGAACTCCATGGACGGGTCCCTAACCGCGGCGTTTCGGAAGATGACGAAGTGGCCATCGTAGTCCCCGGGGTTGCCTGGCACGACGACGGCCGTGACCGGGACGCCGTTGGGGCTTCGATTGCCCGTCACTGGGTAAGGGCTCTCGCCGAACGACGAGAGCGTTCCCTGCGACGGCGTCGCGACTTGCACACCCATGGCGCGCCCGAAGGCGGATTGGTTCGCTACGGGCGTATAGGTGTCCTCAAAGCCGTAGCTCATGAACACGTTCAGTGGTTCTTCGGTCTCTTCGACCTGGCGGAAGTAGCGGCTTGCCACGTTGAGCGGGTCCACCGGATCAACCCACCACTGCAGCAGCGCGAGCAACGGATTGTATTGGTTGGCCTCGTTCGGGTCACCGGTGCCGTCTGTGAGGACGAACTCCACCGCGCCGGCGATGTCCTGCGGGCTCGTCTTGTTCAGCAGTGAAAGCGTCAGGCTGCCGCCTGCTCCCGAGAGCACAACACCCGCGAGGTCACGTTCCTCGGCGGCGAAGAGGCTGCCGACCGTCGCCCCTTGCGAGTGGCCGAAGAAGAAGCGTTGAGCAGGGTCAAACGTCACGGTCTCGTCGCCGGGAACATCGACGCTGAGGGTCTCGAGCATGTAGCTGAGAAGGAAGTAATCAGCGGCGCCTTGCTGCACGTTGCCGAGCGACGAGAGCGGGTTCACGAAGTTGTAGAACAAGGTCTCCGCGTCGTAGTCGGTGCCGCCGCGGCGGTTTGCGTGCTGTACGCCGTCAATGCTCAGCGCTGCCATGCGCACGGTTTCGCCGTCGACATCGATTGCGGCGACGTTCTCAGCGGTCCCGTCGCCAATGAACGACTGGTAGTTTCCGCCAGTGCCGTGGCCGTACATGACGATCGGCCAACCGCTCGCTGGCATCGGTGCGGTTGGTATCGTCATGGCGACGCACACATCCTCTGTCGCGGCTGGGCTGCCCAAGGCGTCGAACGCGATCGCGCCGCCGTCGCCGCTTGTGAGGAAGGGAGCGGTACCCTGCTGCCATACGTGGCTGCGATAGGTCGCGTGTACCAGCGTGACGTCGTCTCTTACGCTGGCGCATGCGCGCTGAGCATCACCGAACTCGCACGGGCTGGTGACACCCTCTCCGCAGACGGTGACGTTCTCAAGAGAGGGCGCAGGGAGCGCTCGTACAGCATCACGCAATGGAGCGAGATCGGCGTCCGGGTCGCTCGTCGTGAACACCGTAGCGCTCATGACGGCGTCCGCTTCAATGCCTTGGTCTTCGTAAAACGCGCGGAGGGGAGCATAGGCGTCCCACGCAGCCCCCTGACGGGCATCCGAGGGTCGCGCCTCACCCAATACAGCGTCAAAGTCCGTGGCGCGCTGGGCGGTCTGTGAATTGCCGGCTCGCACACCGTCGTTCACCCAAACGGCGTAGGTGGTGCCATGCTCCAGCGGGCTTGCCCAGCTGGGGCGTGCGGCGATGTAGTTCTGGCAAATGAACTTGGCTGGGTTGGGTTGCACGAACCAGGCGAAGCTCAGCGCGTTGCCGTAGTTAGGCGAATCAAGGTCAATGTTGCGGAAGAAGATGCTGGCGTTGTCTCCATCGCCGATCAGGGTCGCGCCATCGATGATCTGATTCGAGCGGAAGTAGATCGTCGGATTTGTTGAGAAGCCCGTGCCTCGCTCTTGGAGCGCGGTGATGTAGTTATCGAGGAGCTCGCCTCCGAAGTACTGCCGGCCCGGGTTGTGGTGCCCGCTGAGATCGGGGCGACCGTTCGCGAGGCGGATGTCGTTCGGGAAGGGCAGGCGGTAGAACTCGGCGGGCGCCGTGTCTCCGGGCACGTCGAAGTAGAACTCGAGCGGTACTGGCGTTGGCGTCTCGCCCTCTACCTGCGCGTCGTCGCTCGGCGCGCACTCTACATCAGGTAGGAAGAGGCCGAGCGGGTAGAAGCAGAAGGTGCCGTCCTGCGTGAAGTCCGGTGAATCGACGCACGCAAGCGGCGCCTGGCATTCGGTTGTCTCTGTGCAGGGTTGCCCGAAGTCGAGGTCGCCGTCCTCGATGCAGACGCCAGTGAATCCGAGGTACTGACAGCGCAGGCCCGCAGCACAGTCTTGGTCGAGCGCGCATGGCCCGTCGAGTTCGCTGCCGCCACGCTCCATGCAGAGCGCCTCGAGTTCTTCTGCCGCGAGGTCGGCCCCGCAGATGAGTTCGGGCTCGCACTCCGCCGTGCCGAAGCATTCGTCTCCAACGGCGCCTGCTGATGTGACGCCGCAGGTGTCGTCGTCGAGGCAGATGAGCCCGAAGCGACAGTCGATCAGAGACTCGCACCCGCCGCCGTACGGTTCACCGCCCATTGGGTTGCTGACGAACTCAGGGAGCTCGAAGTCATCCTGATCGGGCTTCTCGAAGAGGTTGCAGGCCGTGAGCGAGAGCGCGGCGGCGGCAAGAGAGATCAGAGCGGTCGTACGAATCGGGCGTTGGCGGACCATCGGCTCCTCGTGACTGGCAGTTTTGGTGTGACAAATCTTGGCTACCAGAGGCAGCAAATGCGCGCCAACTCTCGGTAGAGAGCATCATCGCTATGCCCATCGATCAGCCACCCCAAGAACGGTGCCGAGCGATAGCAAAGTGGCAGAGGAGTATCGGGAGCGGGGATCGAACCCGCAAAGCCACAAGGGCCGGGAGATTTTAAGTCTCCTGCGTTTACCAATTTCGCCATCCCGACGGGCGCGTGAGCACAGCTCACGTCACGGTCGAGAACAGGGTAGCGCGCGACGCCATGTGTTGCAGCCGCAAAGTGTCGTCGGCGACCCATTACCAAAAACGACAAACGGCGGAGCCCAAGAGCTCCGCCGCTTTCGTACTATCCGAAGAGCTTACTCGGTGTCGAAGGCCTGCTCATCGATCGATGCGCCGACCCAACCCAAGCGTACGCCGACCGAAGCCGCGTCCTCGACGCCGTTGCCATCGACATCGATGTCGGCAGCGAGCGTCGGGATGGTGCTCGCGAACTGGCAAACGAGGCCCAGCTGCGCGCAGATGATGCCGTCGTCTTCGCCGCACGCT
>JBLFZA010000161.1:0-10638 GCA_047610025.1 Bradymonadia bacterium
GTACGAGCGTTGGCCGAAGGGACGATCAAGAAGCTGCGCGACGAGGGGAAGGTGGACAATGAAGAGCTGTTCCGACTCAAAATGGGGACGCAAAAGAAGTCCCGCCCGGAGGGTGAATGATCGGTCGCTGCCCATCGTGTCACGCGACCGTTCCCGCGGGCGAGACGATTTGTTTGGATTGCGGCACGGAGCTTGTCTTCACCGCCGAGCCAGCGACGCCTCCTCCCTCTGAAGACGCGAAAGAACACGCGAAGGAGCAGGCCCGAGAAGCGCAAGCCGCTGCGGCTGCGACGTCGGTCGTCTGCCCCGATTGCGCGGAGTCCGCGCCCCCAGATGAGAACGGCTGCTGCGCGGTGTGCGGACATGAGTTCAACGCCGGGATGCAGATTGACGAGGAGGAATTCTTCCGGGCCCCGCCGAGCTTGGACGAGGCGCTCGAGCGCGAACGACGGCGCGTGGCGACGCTGGCCGGGGAGACCCCTGGCGGAGATACGACAGGTCTTGGCCAGACCCCGGCTGGGCTGAGTGTGCCACAGCCGCAGGCCTATTATGGGACGGCGCCGGCGCAGCCCTTTGGAACCCGCCCGGCCGCTCAACCGGCGCCTCGCGCACCCGCACCGACGCCTCCTCCGCGGAGCCCGAAGGACCTGCCGCTGCCGAGCGAGCGAAGCAAGACACGCTTCAGAGGCGGCGACACAGGCGCACAGGCTGCCGTCAGTCAAGAGAGCGAGACATGGCTCATTGTCGAAGGCGGGCAGACGGTCTTCTTCGACGGCCGGATGACCGCGCAGCTTCGGCTCGACGTCGATGAGCTGTTGATCGGGCGTCGCGACCCGAACGCCGGACACTATCCGGAGATTGATCTCGCGCATTTTCGGCATATCGACGGGCATATCTCGCGCAATCATGCGCGGCTGCTCCGAGTAAACGGGACGTGGTATCTCGAAGACGTCTGCGAGAACGACGCGACCTTCCTCAACGATAAGAATCATGTGCTCAACGGTGAGCGCGTGACCCTGAGCGAGGGAGACCGAGTGTTGATTAGCGACAGCGTCGCGATGGTCTTCCGCGTGAACAGGTAGCGCGATGAGACTCGACCCAGGCTTCGTCATTGGCGGGCGCTACCGCATCGAGCGCCTGATCGCCGTCGGGTCGAAGTTCCGCGTCTACGAGGCGCTGGGAGAGGCTCTTGGCCCGGGGCGTGTCGCGGTGAAGGTCGCGCGTCATGAGGGGGTGTCGTCGCTCAGCGGGCTACAAGCCGGCCGCGCTCAGGTAGAGTCGAGCTGGGCGAACTTGAAGTTGCTTCACGAGAACGCGTCGAGCGCTGCGCCGCTGCCGCTTGAGTTGGTGCACATGTACCCGGGCGACCCGGCCGTACGCCGGGTGGCTCTGCAGGATAAGAGCGTCGTAAAGGGCGAGCCGTATCTGGTCTGCGAGCTCGTGCGCGGCGAATCACTGCTGGAGCATGGAATTGTACACGAGCGCCTCGATGAAGAGCGCGCTGTGCAGCTCGCGCTACGAGTCGCGCTCATCGTGCGTTCGGCGCTGCGGGCGGGGTTGGTGCTGACCGATCTTTCGGCCACCAACTTCCTGGTCGATCGCGCGGGCGAGAACGTCTCGATCGTGGACCCGTCGGCTGTCGCTGCTCACCGCCCGCCTCCGGCGGGTGACCTGAACTGGGGGCCGCTCGCGAACGAGTCTCAGCAGTTGCTCGACGGTCTGACCAACGGGGAGCGCATGCCGCCGTCCTTCGGGCGCTTGTTGATCAGTTTGTTGGCCGGTGTCGCCGCGCCGCAGTGGGGCGCGACGGAGGCGGATCGAGAGCGCTGGGAGACTCTTCTGGTGCGCCGTCGAGTGCCACCGGAGTTTCATCACATCTTGCTCGGATGTTTGGGCTACTTCGATGCTTTTGAAGCGACTCCAGAGCGCGTGGAGCAGCGTCTGCGTGCCCTTGTTCGCGCGCGTCCGGCTCGGGTCTACACGCGTCAAGGGAAGACGTCGGACACTCCGTACTTGATCCACGAAGGCGAGATTATCGCCGACCGGTTCGAGGTCCTTGGTCCGCTCGGCCAGGGTGGTCGAGGCTTCGTCTACCGTGCGCTTGATCGCCGCTCTGGCGTGAAGGTGCTCATCAAAGCAAACAAGTACCAGTACGACTCCGGCAGCGCGTTCGCGCTTGAGTTGCCGACCCGTCGCCTCGAACTCGAACATGAGTTTGATGTGCTCGTTCGGTTCGCAGCGGACACGGGCATGCTCCCTCAGCCGGTCGCCCTCGTATACGGTCGAGGCCGAGGTGCATGGTTCGACCTCGCGCCCGTGCTCTCCGACAGAGAGCCCTATCTGGTCATGGAGTGGATCAAAGGTATTCCGCTCCTCGACCTCCTGCCGGCGCCCTATGAGGGGGCGAACGGATGGCAGATTCCGGGCAATCGACTCTCGCCGGGAATGGCGCTGCGCTTGATTGGACAAGTCGCCGAGGTTCTCCAGACCTTCCATGACGCCGGGTACCTCGTTCAGGATCTAAAGCCAGAGAACATCCTCTACGATCCGGGTTCAGAGAACGTGTACATGGTCGACCTAGCGGCGGTTTGCCCGCGCGAGGTCGATGGATTACTGGACCGCGAGTCCGTCGCGTTCGGCACGCAAACCCATGGGTTCGCGGCGCCAGAGTTTGGCGAACTCTGGGAGCGCTGTGACGACCGCTTCGACATCTACTCTCTCGGCGCCACGGCGCTGCATCTGATGACGGGCGTAAACCCGGAGCGCGTCGCGCTGGAGACGGGCGAAGAGTATCCTACGTTGCCACTTCATGGCCTGCATGGGCTGGCGCCAATCGTCGCGGAGGTCGTCACCTCATGTTTGGCCGAGCCCGCTCAGCGCTTTCCGAGTGCGGAGGCTGCGACGATCGCCGCCGAGCGCGCGCGCCTCTTCTTGTCACGTTCACGACCCTTGGACGTGCGCGCGGTGACGGTCGGATATGAAGCAGAGGGCGCGCGCTTCTCGTGGTTCTTGCCGGTCGACCCGCGCCTGCATCACATGCGAATCGTACGCCTGACGGCGGTCGAGGAGGTCGTCTATGATGGCGAAATGATCGAAGAGTGGATCGACACTGACACGATCGTGGACGACCGTAACTATCGAATCCAGACCGCTCTTCTGCGCGGCGGTGAAGTGCTGCACAGCCGTGGACGCGTGATCCGCAGAGAAGCACGCCCGGCGCCGGTCATCTTTGAGGTCACGCCATACTTCGGCGGAAATCGCGTGCGGATTGCACTCGCGGCGCACGCGACATCCGCCATCGTGCGCGTGTCGGGAGACGCTCCGCCGATGGGCGCGGGAGAAGGTGAGGAGCTGACAGTGTCCCCCACGGGCGACTTTGTTTGCCCGTCGGAGCCCGACGTCGATATGCACTTCGCGGCGTTTGCGCGCTACGGAGACGTCGTCTCCGCCGGCCGATTTGCGACCTCGTCTGGCTTCGCGCCGGTGGAGCCCTGCGAGAACTTCGTAGCGTCACAGACCACGGAAGGCGTCGTGATGAGTTGGCAGTCCGACGCGGACTACTGGGTAGTCGTCGCAGGCCTTGGCGGAGCCGAACGCCCCCTTTCGGTCGATGAAAGTGGTGTCGTGGTCGACACGGCGCTCAGCGCAAACGAGAGCGAAGTGTATTCGTTGTTGGCAGAGGTCGACGGAGTGCGCTCGGCGCCAGTGGGTCAGCTCCGAGTCACGCGCTGGCCGGCTATCCCTGACGTGAGCGCGGTACCAACGGCGGGCAGCGTGACGCTCGATGTATCGGAGGGCTTCGATGCCTTTTATGGGGCCGTGCTGCGATGGACGACAGCGACGGCGCGCTCAAAGGCCGTGCCGCTTGAGGCGCTTCCTGTTCTCATCCGCGTTCCGTCGGACGAGCCGGTTACACTTGAGCTTGGTTTCGTCGTCGCGGAGGGTGCCACGGGCCCCAGCTGGACGACCACACTCGTTGTGCCGTCGCGTGAACCCAGCCTCACTCTTCGGCAGGTGCGCGACGTATTGCCGCTTGAATTCGTCGTCGAAGTGGGGAGCGATGCGCTATCGTGGACGGGCGACTACGGGCTGCGTGTTGAACGAGACGAGCTCGTGCTGCAGGAGCGCAGTGGGCCTCCCAGCGATTGGCTTGACGAAGAGGGGAAGTTGTCGCTTGTCGAAGACAGCTTAGCCTTCGACGATCGACACCGATGGCGGGCGACTTTATTGGACGCAGAGGGCAAGCGGATCGCGGTCTCTGAGGTCGTGGGGCGGGTGTTTGAGCGTTTGCCAGCACCGCAGGTAGAGTCTGCGCTAGGCTCTGTGCACGTTGTTGTCGACGACGATTGGTCGTTCGATGTCGAGACATCGTTTGATGCCCAAAAGGTGCTTCACCATCGGGTGTCGGGGTCGCAACCTCTGCCGGTGAGAGAAGGAGCCGCGTGTCTGGTACGCTGGCGTCGGGCGTCCGACATGGAGCCCCCGCAACCGTGGAGCGAGCCAACAGCGTCTCGGTCGCTGATTCGCCCCTCAGTGCCTCTGCAGGCGACGGTTGAGTTAGCAGAGGGCGTCCCGTGTATCCGCTGGCGGACAACGCAGCCAAACACGAAAGTGCTCATCACGACGCTCGACGGTCGCCGAGTGTTCGAGGGCATCGGGGAGTCAGCGGTTGATGTTTCGCCGGGCGGTGCGGAGGGCTACCGTGTGTGCTCGATGCTAGACGATCTGCTCTCTGAGCCGGTGGAGACCCAGCGTCTCGCCGATCGGTCACCGGGTCGAACCCGCTCGGTCGTACGATCGGCTGCACGAGCATGTGTGGGCGATGTTCGATTGCTGCAGTACGTGTCGGTGAACAGAGACTTCGCCGTGCTTGAGATGGTGACGCCGGAGCAAGATGTCACCATCCGCGCGGTCGCCGCGGTCGACTCAAAGCGCTTCAGCGCTGGCGCTGTTGTGGCGGCGATCGTTCCAACACGGGTGAGAACGTTGCTCCCTGTGCCTGCGTCGTGCCGCGTGAACGTGGTGGTGTCGCGAGGAGCGAGAACGGGGACGTGTGCATCGGCGATCGAGCCGGTGAGCGGGAAGCTCCTCCCCGTCGCGTCCCGTGAGGAGGGTGGGTTCTCGTTGAGGCGTGCGGTCCCAGAAGGCGAGACGCTTACGCTCGTTCGCATCGGGCCTAGCGGCATACTTGAGCGCTTCCCGTCGACGCTCGACGAGTCGCGTTTGTCTCTGACCGTGGACGAGGACGCACTCCTTGGCTCGTCGCTCGCGGCCGAGTCGACGGGCGGAGCACGGCTACTGGTCGCCTTGGGGGGGGACGCCAATGAACACCCAATAGAACGGATCTGGTTCGACGCGGCGATGGGCGTGAGCCACAACGTGCTTCACTTGGTCAGTCGGCAATGGCGGGCGAGCGTCGTGAGCCGTGTCATCGGAGTGTCATCGCAAGTCAATGTGCTAAAGGACGGCGCACATTTGTGCCTAGAGATTGGCTGGGAGTCGGTCGACTCTAGGGGGCGAGCGCGCTTCTCCGCCCGCATTCGCGGGCCCTTTGCGGCCGAACGGCAGTCATTTAGCGTTCGCCTGGCGGAGCCCGCGACGCTGACGCAGGGCGTCTCGAACATCGTTCGTTGGGTGGTCGAGTCACAGCGGACCGCCGCGCAGCCAGCAGCGGTTTAGGCGGTAGGTCCTGGGCAACATTTCGATTTCATCACCAAGGAAGACACATGCAGTTCACGATTCGAGATACGGTGCCTTTTCCCCGCGATCGGGTGTTCTCCGTTCAACGAGACAAGCTCGACGAGATCGCGCCGTTCTTGGACCGCATCGAGTCCATTCGCGTGGACTCGCGCGAAGAAGACGGCAACATTGTGCACATGGTGAACTACTGGCGGGCGGAGAGTCGAGACATCCCCAAGGTGGCTCAGGCGTTCATTAAGCCAGAGATGATGCGCTGGATCGACCGCGCGACATGGGACGGCGACGCCTTCACGTGCTCATGGGACATGGAGCTTGGGTTTCTCCCAGGAGCCATCGAGGCACGTGGGGTGAACCACTGGGTGGACGCGGGCGAGGTAACGCACGTCGAGATTAGCGGCGAGATCATCATCCACGCCAACAAGATCAGAGGCGTGCCTCGTTTGCTCTCTGGCAAGGTTGGTTCGGCTATTGAGAAGTTTGTTATCGCGACTGTCGAGCCCAACCTTCGCAAGACAAACGAAGCGGTCGCTCGATACATTAGGCAATCGGACTGAGCGACGCACGTCGCCGGACAGCCCAGCCGTCTCGTGCTTCGCTAGTCGTTCGGTGTGACGCACTGCAGAACCGCCACCATGTTGGCGCGGGCCTGCTCGCGGTCCCGATCGATCAGCGTGCGCCCCGCTGGCCATCCACTGATGAGCTGTTCGAGCGCGCGCGCTGTGTTGCTGACGGCCGGTAAGTCGATGCTTCCGCCGAGCCCAGCGAGCTTGTGGGCGGTCGCGTGAACGAGCGGCCACTCGACGACTTCGCGCGCGTCGACTGCCGCTAGCGCATCTCGGAGGGGCGCCGTTCGCTCGCGGCTCTCCTGCAGGAAGGTGGCCTGTAGTCTGCGGATGGCATCCTGCAGGATGGATGCGGGGCTAAGGTCGGATTGGGGGCCTGTGTTCAAACTGCCATCAGGGTCGCGATGTCGAAGATTTTACGGAGTTCATCCGCGATCGTCATTGGGTCGAAGGGCTTCGGCAGCACGTCGAACGCGCCGAGTGCCTTGAGATGGCTGACCTCGTCAGGTTGCACCTTCGCGGTCATGAACACTGCCGGTATCTCGGAGAGCGCAGGGATCTCGCGCAATCGTCGGAGGGTCTCCGGGCCGTCCATGCCGGGCATCATCACATCGAGAAGAAGGAGATGTGGCGCAAAGGCCTCGGCTGCTTCGATGGCGAGTTCGCCGCTGCTGCACGAGCAGATGGTGAGTTGGCCGACGGTCTCAAGCGCTAGCTCGGCGATCGAACGGATGTCCGGCTCATCCTCGACATAGAGCACACGTTGCAATGGGGGACTCATGGCGATTACCTCGCTGGCTAGGCGCACCAAGACTCGTCGATGCTCCAGTTCGCTCGTCACGTTGACGCCTTCGCGTTAGGCTGACGATGATCCTCTTGCCCGGAACGTACGTGAGTCTCGACGATATCCGCATGCGTCTCGACGACATTGACCGCGAAATCCTGCGCTTGCTCGCCGCGCGTCGCGATTCTGTGCGTGACGTCGCCGCGACGAAGGTTCGCGACAATCTCGCGCTGCGGCACCCCGGTCGGGAGCAAGAGCTGCTGCTCAGAGCGATCCGTCATGGTCGGACTCTGGGGCTCTCTGCGCCCTTCGTGATGCAGGTGTTTCGCGCCATTATCGGGGATTCTGTTCGCTTGCAGCACGAGGAGCTGCAGCGTCTCATGAGCGACGAAGCGGCGACCGGTCTACTGCGCGGCGCGTTCTTGGGGTCAGAAGGTTCGTTCAGCCATGTGGCGATGCGTGCGTTTGCGATGGGGCGCGGTCAGCGTCTCTCTCCCGTGCCTGCTGAGCGCTTCCGGGCCGTGACTGCTGCCGTCGAAGAGGGGCGAGCGGACATTGGCGCGCTGCCGATTGAGAATTCGACATCTGGCGGCATCAACGAGGTCTACGATCTCATCATGCACACGCGCTTAGCGATCGTCGGCGAGCAGCGCATGCCGATCGTACACTGCCTCTGTACTCGCGAAGGGGTCTCGCTCGATGACGTCGAGGTCGTGTACTCGCACCCGCAGCCCGCCGCGCAATGCAGCGAGTTCTTGGAGCAGCTCGGCGTGCGGGTTGAAGTCAGCTCGGATACCGCCGCCGCCGCCGCCAGGGTGAGCTCTAGTGATACAATGTGCGCGGCCATCGCGAGCGCCGAAGCCGCCGAGATTCATGGGCTAATGGTGCTCGAGGACGAGATCGCGAACTCGGTGGGTAACTCCACACGCTTTCTCTTTGTTGCGCGTGAGCGGGAGCCAATCGATGCGCGCATCCCCTGCAAGACGTCGCTGGTCATGTCGACCGCCCAGCGCCCGGGCGCGCTGGTAGATGCGCTGTTGGTCTTCCGTGATGCTGGCCTCACGCTGACGAAGCTCGAGTCGCGGCCGGTGCCCGCGAACACATGGGAAGAAATGTTCTACGTCGACTTCCAAGGCCACATCGACGACGCCGAGGTGCAACAAGCACTGACGCGCCTGGGTGACCACACACGGTCCGTGCGTGTGCTCGGCAGCTACCCTTCAGACGATTTGCCAACGCCGACGCTGTAGAGGGGGCAGCGTGTCTCTCAGAGACAGCGGCCATGCTCCGGTATCAACCGCCAAAGAGAAGCGCGGCAATTCCGAGCGCCAAGCAGTACCAGGCGAAGTGATGGAACTTCGCGGCCCGCAGCAGCCGGAGCAGCCCGAGCAGAGCAGCCACGCCAACCGTGGCGCTCACTACGGCACCGGCAATATACGGCGTGAGATCACCGGAGAGTTGCGCGAGCGCCGCGCTGTCGAACTCAACGAGCGAAGCACCGATGATGGCGGGGATCGACAAGAAGAACGAGAACTCGGCAGCCTTCATGCGATAAGCGCCGAGCGCGAGCGCCATCGTGATCGTGGCCCCGCTGCGAGAGATGCCTGGGAACACCGCTAAGCCCTGGATAACCCCGATGAGCACGGCTTCGCGCGGGCCGATGCCGCCGATGCTGTATGGGCCGGCCTCGGCGCCTTCTTCGCCGCCAGGAAACTTAATGCTGAGCGCGAGCAGGGCGGCGTTCACGCACAGGAGGCCGCCAACAACGCGAATGCCAAGGGTGTCGCCGGAGATCAGGTCCTTCAGCAGAATGCCGATGACGCCAGTGGGCACGGTCGCCAACACGACGAGGAAGGCGAAGCGCGCACCTTCCGATGCGCGCAGCCACGCGGGCACGCCTTCTCGCATGCCGGACAGGCCGGCGAAGAGGTCCTGTAGCAACGCAAACAGCCGCGCGCGGTACACCCACACCACGGCGCACAAGGTGCCGAGGTGCAGCACGATGTCGAAGAGCAGGTCGTGCCCGCCTTCAACGCCTAACCACGCGCTCGCCAACCTGAGGTGCCCGGAGGAGCTGACGGGCAAGAACTCCGTCAGCGCCTGCACGGCGCCCATCAGGCCGGCATCGAGCAGGTTCACGCGTTTGGCCCGAAGGGCAGATCGATCCAGTCCGACAACGCCTGCCGAGTCTTCTCCCAGTCGCTATCCAAACGGATGTTGAGGAAGAGCTGGTACAGACCAAAGAGGGCCGCTTCGAGCTCCTCGATGAGGAAGAGCCGCTCGAAGAGAGGCTCGTCTTCGTCACGCGTCAGGATGGTCGGGGTCTTCACACCAGACATCCGGAAGGTCTGCGCATCGAGGGTGAAGATCCACTCGCGTTCGACCTTCATCAGACGGAGCTTGGCCTTCGCCACACGCTTGCCAACCTGAAGCGCTTGGTGGGCCTCGGGTGAGTGCGCCGGAGCGCCGCCCTTGAGCGCGCTCTGCTCGGCTTCGGCCAGATGTGCCTCGAGCTTGAGCTGATCATCGAAGTGCAGCTCGATGTTCTCGTCGTCGACAACGTGCTGTCCGTCAGCGACGTCGGAGCGGTGCCAGAGCCAGAGCATAAACTCGGGCCCCAGGAAGCGCTTGGCTGCGATCTCATCGCCACGATCTCGTTCTACCATGACTTAACCCTCCAGCTGGGTGAATCGCGCGCGCTCGATGCCCGCCATTGCGGAGACTTGGTTGTCCGTCAGCGGCAAGGCCATCGCTTCGATGTAGGGGCCCGAGTGCGAGAGCCGCACCTCGAAGGTCGACTCGAACAGGCTCTCGAAGAGCTCCAGCATGCGGGTCGATTGGCTCCAGAAGCGGACCTGCGCCTTCTCGATGTTCCAGACCATGTCGACCGTGGCCGCGCTCGGGAGGGTGCGCCCCTTCATCTCGCGGGACACCGACTCGCGGATGACCTCTTTCTCGGAGCGGAAGAGCTTGGGCTTCTGCGTCCGCTCGAGAATCGTCTTCGATTCGATCTCGATACGCGCCTTCATCAGCGCACCGGGCAGACGCCACTGGTCAATGCGTACGCCAAGGCAAAGATACTCACCTCGGAAGACGCCAGCCGACGTGAACTCGACGCCGAGCAAGTTCTCGAAGTCGCACCAGCCGAAGCTGAAATCCTCTTCGGTCTCGGGCGTGAGCGCCTCGAACGCGAACTCGCGGATACGCTGCAGCACGGCATCGCGGTCGGTGGGCGTGTCGCCTTCGACGTGGTAGAGTTGGTAAGAAATCGAGCCTTTGCGGGCGCCCATCGTACTCGTGGCTGGTCGTGGGAAACGGGCGCGCACGTGTAGCAGTGAGGGGAGAGGTTGTCGAGCGATGGTGGCGATGTCCGGCTGTGCTCGAGGGGCAGTCGTTTTGTGAGCGCTTGGGCTCCGACCAACGGGGGTGGGGCGACACCGGGTAGCGGGGAGTGGCTGGGTGATTGGCAAGGCTCGTCGCAGGCCGGGGCTCCCGCCATCGAACCGAGCGATGCCGCGCAGCTGGTTCCAGGTTGGCGATACTTAGCCCACAACTGTGTGCGACTACGTGTAACGCCAAGTGCGCACGGCC
>JBLFZA010000162.1:0-10471 GCA_047610025.1 Bradymonadia bacterium
CCGCAGGCAGATCTGCTACCGCACTACCTCGCTCTGCGGGAGGCGAGCCCGGGCGCATACGGCGCGTACCTTCGCCTGCCTGGCGTGGAGGCCGCTTCGACAAGCCCGGAGCGCTTTCTTCACATCGACGGTCGCCTCGTGCGCTCGCGCCCCATGAAAGGAACGCGCCCACGAGGCGCTACGCTCGAAGAAGACGCCGCGCTCTGCGAGCAGCTCCTCGACAGTGAAAAGGACCGCGCCGAGAACATCATGATCGTCGATCTGATGCGCAATGATCTCGGGCGTGTGTGTGAAATCGGCAGCGTCACCGTGCCCGAACTCTTTGCGGTCGAGACGTACGCGACGGTGCATCAGATGACCTCGACCGTCGAAGGTCGCCTGCGCGCCGAGGTTGGCCCCTTCGAGTGTTTGAAAGCGTCGTTCCCGCCTGGGTCCATGACCGGCGCGCCGAAGATCGCTGCGTGCGAGATACTCGACCATCTCGAGCACGGGCCGCGCGGCCTCTACGCGGGCACGGTGTTCAGGCTCGGATTCGACGGTCGCCACGACTTCAGCGTCGTCATCCGCACCCTGCAAAACCGGTCAGGCGAGACGCGGTGGGATATCGGAGGCGGCATCGTCGCCGACAGCTCAGCCGCCGACGAGTGGGACGAAGCGATGGCCAAAGCAAACGCGCTGCGCGCCGCGGGGCTGCTCCGCTAGCACGCCCGCTAGCACACCACCGCGAGCACGCCCCACTAGCTCGGCGGCGTGTGGCGTTGCAAAATCATGCGCAGCTGCCCGATAGGCGCGTCGACCTCTGCGCCGACAGGTAGCCTTCGGTCGTCGAGCGAGAACCACCCAATGCCCAGATTGCTCGGCCCATCGGTGACGTTGTAGACTGGCGGCAGCGCCGCTTCGTTTGCGAAGGGCAGTACCGAGTAAGATGCGAGCACTTCGCGTGTGAAGCGCATGCGAGCCGATGGGATGAATCCGAGCCCCGTGTAGATGTCCTCGTGGTCGACGATTCGAACCGTCAGGCGGGAGAGTTTCCACCCATCATAGATGTGGTAAACGTACTCATTGCCAACCGAGAAGTCGCGGCTCCGCAGGTCGATGAACCAGGACATCATGTCATGCAGGTCGCTCGGCACCGTACGGCGATAGCGCTGCGTTCCGTTGCGCGTGCGCTCGACGTCGGCGCGGTAGATGTCTTGGTCGTATGTGACATCGTATCGACGGTATTCGCCGCGCTCATCGAGCTCCTTCGACGCGAACACCGGGAGCCCTGTGTCGGGCGAGAGGTAGGTGAGCGCGACATCGCGCATCGGGTAGACGGTGTTGAAGAAGCCGACCGAGTTGGTCAGCCCTTCGATGGGGATCACCACTCCGTGGCCCTCAACCTCGACCTCTGGCCCGATCGCGATCGCCGTGCGCGCGGCCTCGGTGCCGAGTATCTCGATGGAGAAGAAGAACTCCTCGTTGTGCCATCGAAAGCGGTCTGCTGCGGTTTCGGTTGGCAGCTGCTCGCTATCGGCGAAGGCGGCCGCTGCTGCGTGATTGTCTGCATCCGCTGCGTCGCCATCTTGCGCGTAGCCCATTTTCGGGGCGCCACTCGCGAGCACGATGGCGGCGAGGACGATGGCGGCGAGGAGCACCTGAAGCGAACGACTCATGCGAACCCTTTGCGATAGCGAAGCCCCCGGCTGCGGGGGAATCCACGCTTATGCGTGGATGTCGAGTGGACGCACGAGGCCCCCTCGGGATTCACACCTTACTCTAAAAGCTGGTCAACCAACGTCTGCAGCGCGTCGTTGTCTGCAAAGTGTAGCTCGATGACCCCGCGGCCCTGTGCGCGCTGCGCGATGAGTACGCGGGTGCCGAACTTTTCCATCAAGCGGCGCTGCACGTAGCGCATTTGCGCGCTCTCTGGCTGCTCCGGCTCTGTCGCCTTGGGCGTGAGCGGGTCGTCGCCTTGCTTCGCGGTACGCGCCGCCTGTTCCGCTTTTCGCACGCTCCACCCTTCGGTGATGATGCGTTCGGCGATCTCGGCTTGCAGCTCTTCTGGTGCGGCGAGCACTGCGCGTGCGTGCCCTGCGGACAGTGAGCCGTCCGCGACGAGGTTCTGCACCACGGAGTCGAGGCGCAGCAAGCGCAGGCCATTGGTGACGGTGCTGCGGCCCTTGCCGAGCTGCTCGCCAACGTCTTCCTGCGTGTATTCGTATTCATCGATGAGGCGCTGGAACGCGAGCGCTTCTTCAATGGGGTTGAGGTCTTCGCGCTGCAGGTTCTCGACGAGCGCGAGCGTAAAGGCTTCGCGATCCGTGACGTCTCGAACGATGATCGGAACGGTCAGCAGGCCCGCGAGCTTCGACGCGCGCAGGCGTCGCTCGCCGGCGATGAGCGTGAACTTCCCGTCTTCGCGGCGGCGCACGACCATCGGCTGCAGAACGCCGGACACCTTGATCGACTCAGAGAGCTCCTTCAGCGCGTCGGGTTCAAAGCGGCGGCGCGGCTGGCCGGGCATTGGCTCGATCGCCCCAACATCGCACTGAAAGTAGACGTCTCCGTCGACCGCGGTCGTCGGGGCGTCAGAGAGTAGGGTGTTCAAGCCACGACCAAGTCGTGAGCCGGCGGCGCGCTTGGTGCTCATACGGTCGCTGTGTTGCGTTCGATGAATTCGCGCGCGAGCGAGAGGTAGCTCTTCGCGCCGTTGGACCCAATGTCGTACATGATGATCGGCTCGCCGAAGGAGGGCGACTCGCTCAGGCGCACGTTTCGGGGGATCACCGTCTTGTAGGTTTTGTCGGCGAAGTGCTCGCGCACCTCTTCTTCGACCTGCTTCGCGAGGTTGTTCCGCGCGTCGACCATCGTCAGCAGCATGCCCTCGACCTCGAGCTTCCGGTTGAGCTGACCCTTCACCGCTTCGATGGTGTCGAGCAAGCGCGCGAGCCCCTCAAGCGCATAGTACTCGGCCTGCACGGGGACGAGCACCGAGTCCGCGCCGACGAGCGCGTTGATGGTGAGCAGCGTCAGCGAGGGCGGGCAGTCGATGAGGATGTAATCGTAGTTGTCTCGCACCGGTGCGAGCGCGTCGCGCAGCTTTCGCTGTCGGCGAGGCTCGGCCACCAGCTCGATCTCCGCAGAGGCGAGGTCGGTGCGTGAGGGCAACAGGTCGAGCCCGTCTACATGCGTGGTGACGATGACCTCAGCCGCCGTCTTGTCGCCGCAAAAGAGGTCGTAGACCGAGTGCTCAAGCTCGTCGCGCTCTACGCCGACGCCCGAGGTCGCGTTGCCTTGCGGGTCGAGGTCGATGAGCAGCGTGCGGTACGCCATCGCTGCCAAGCAGGCCGCCAAGTTCACGGTGGTCGTCGTCTTGCCGACACCGCCTTTCTGGTTCGCAACGGCGATGATTTTCGCCATGACCCGCACGGGGGAGGGGGGAGCAATCTGACGGGCTCTGGGCCGGCGCCAGCTGGGCCACAGTATCTACCACAGCACCATGTTTCACGCATCCCGTTCTTTGCGAGAGAGCGGCGCTGGTGCGGTGCTGACCAGTGGGGAACTCTGACGAAAGTCTGAGCCGTTTCAGTACCTTAGTTGGATACGCTTCCCGGTGACGGCCCCGTCCCTGCCCTGAGGTGTTCGATCCTTCCGGGGTCGACGTTTCACGCGCAGACACGTCCGAAGAAACCAGGACCGCGCCAACCCTCAGAAGTCGTTGATGTCGATGCGCCTTCGTCGCTGCTGCGTCAGGTCCACATTGCTCGCGTCGATGCCGAGCGGCTCAAGCAGTGCGTTGATGGAGTGTTCCTTGTTCAGCAGTTTCGGCTTCACGATGCTGAGCGGCGGGTCGAGTTCGATACGAATCTGCGTCGTGCCGTCGGTCGTCCATGCGCGCGTATCGGGAAACGCGTCAGGGGCAAAGCGCGTGGCCTCCTGGACCTCGCGGTTGCGTCCCAAACGGACAATCAGAGCAGACACATCGGTGAGCACCAACGCGTACCACGTTCGATCCTGAAGTCGGTTGAAGATCACGGCGCCCATGGCGAGGGCAACCAATGACTGATGAACAAGTAGGCCACCGACCACGCCGCCGACGACGAAGACAGCCAGCGTCTTTTTGTGCAGGCGCGTCTGTTTGCCGGTCCAGCCGCGGCCATGGATGCCAACCAGCTGCTCTTCTTCCAGCCCGATGTGATTCTCAACACCTGGCAGTAAGGAACGTTGCAGAGGGCTGTGCATGCGCGCCTCGGCCCGTCGGTGTCGAAAAATTGCCGCCACTATCGTCACGGCGGCGCGATTCGGCCAACTTGGCGTAACGCGGTCAGCGCCTTCGGGGTGAATCGCGCGCTTCGACGCAACATCAGCAGCGCCCCGTCGACTATCCTCACATGGACGATCGATCGAAGAAGAAAACGCCGCCCTTCGACCCGGCGCTGGTGGAGGGCCTCTCCGCAGCGTTCGACGAACGCTTCGTGCTGATCGCGAGCACGTTGCCGGATCTCGTCCTCGCCTTACTGGGCGCGTCCACTGCGCAGATGGTCGTTGTGCCGCGTCGACCCTCCCGTGCGACACGTCAGCACGACGTCGCGGTGCTGTGTGGGGATGGCTCAATGGGCGACCCGTTTCGGCTGGTTCACGTGGAATGGCAAACCCGCGGGGACGTGCTCATGCCCATGCGCATGTTGGTCTATCAAAGCGAACTCGTGCGCGCCCATCGCGTGCCGATCGCGTCGGCGGTGCTGTACCTACTGCCGCCCCGCGCGCGGCCTGCGCTCCACGAGTCTAGCGTCGTGTCGCTCTACGAAGGCCAAGCGCCCTTTGATGTCCGCTTCAAGGTGCTCGCGCTGCCGCGCCTCCCCGCTGGCCAGTTCATCCGAGAGGACGCACCATGTCTGGCAGTCCTAAGCTCAGCGTGTGCTGATGGATGCACCTTCGATTCGCTGCGAGGCTCTCTTCAGCTCATGCGTTCGCATTTCGCCGATTCCGACATCTACGTCGAGATGTTGGCTTTGCACTTCGCGTTTGCCGAGTTACGTTCATTGGGAAGGAGGTGGAAGATGGCGGCACAGTCTGTTGGAATCGAAGTTATTGAAGATGTGGAGCTTGATGGGTTCGCCCAGATGGTGCTCCGCCGATACGAGGCAGGCCTCGCAGACGGCATCGAGCAGGGTATTGAGCAGGGCATCGAGCAGGGCATCGAGCAGGGTATGGAGCAGGGTATCGAGCAGGGCGTTGCACAAGGCGTCGAGCACGGGGTCGCGCAGGAGCGTCGACGGGTGATTCAGCTCATCGAGGCGGCCGCTGCCTCCGACGCCGATGACAAGACCACCGCCGCCCTGCGCGCGTTGCTCGACGCTCTCGAACGCGTGACAAGATAGCGAGAACCCCGCACACGTGCCGTGGGGTACTCGCAGACATTCCCCTAGGGTTCGGGCGGTGTTTGACCATGAATCTGTACCTCGCTCATGTCGATACTGAGTGGCACCATCAGCGAGGCGAAGGGATGCGAGCGGTCCAGCATTTTTGGGTTCGAGATCGTCAGCGGTGGGTCGAGCGCGATGCGCAGCTGCGTCTCGTCACTCGTGCTCCAGGCCCGCGCCGCGGGAAACGCGTCGCGGTCGAAACGCTGCACCTCAAGCACGCGTCCGCGGCGGCTCAGGCGCACGATCAGCGCTGATGTGTCGGTCAACACTAGCGCGTAGGGGGTCGCGTTCAGAATGCCGAGGACAACCAGCGCTATCGTCATCGCAGCAAAGCCCTCATGAACGAAGAGGGAGGCCGCAATGCTACCAACGATCGAGACGCCGAACGCCTTCGTCGTCATGCCGTCGCCGAGCTTACCCACACCTCGAACGCCGATGAGCAGCTGCTCGGTCGGGCCAATGTACTCTTCTATACCGGGTAGAACAGAACGTTGCAGGGGCACGTGCATGCGCTTCTCTGGCTGTGTGGGCTCGTCCGCCTGGCTGGTCCAGCTGGCTAGTCCGGCCGGCTAGAGGCCACCCATACCAGCCGCTGCCGCCCATCGGCCAGCGCGTAAGCGTGCACGGTCGCTTCCGCCGCCGGCGAGGCTCCTGCGTTCGCGTAGGTCGCCACCCAGCCAGACTCCCCAACCAGCGCCGTGGCGACGCCTGCCCACTTCTCAGGCGCGAACACCGCCTTCGAAATCGCCCCGTCAAACCCGGGCTCAATCAACTTCGGCAGTTCTCCCCCATCGCCCACTCGGCCTTCGACGATCTGCAGATTCGTGAGCCCGAGCGCGCGTCTCACGGTCTGTTGAAACATCACGCGCTTCGCACGCGGCTCAAGGGATACGAACTGCCAGCTCGGCCGTGCTATTGCCAGCGGCAGCACGGGGATGCCCGCGCCCGACCCGACATCGATTATGCGCCCGCCGGGGGCCACCGTGAGCACTTGAAGCGCGTCCACGATGACCTCATCAAGCAGGCGGTGCAGCTCCGTCGTGCCCACGAGGTTGCTTCGCCGCCCATGCTTGATGAGCAGCTCCGTCAACGACGCCAGCGCAGGGCGTACCTCGATCGAGACAAGCTCGTCGAGGCCATGACGTGCAATGGCCTCGTCGAGCGCGCTGAGCACTCCCGCCACCTATCGCAGGTGGGCGGGCTTGTTGTCGTGCGTGCGGATCTCGTAGCGGTAGCCCTGCTCCGTGAGGAAGAGCTGCCTGCGGGTCGAGAACTCCTGCTCCGTCGAGTCCTGTGTCACGACCGTGTAGAAGCGCGCGGTGTTCGCACCGGTCTTCTTGGGTCGAAGCACGCGCCCGAGGCGTTGGGCCTCTTCCTGACGCGAGCCGAACGTGCCCGACACCTGGATCGCCACGTTGGCGTCCGGCAGGTCAACCGCGAAGTTCGCAACGCGAGACACGACGAGTCGCTTCTCTTCGCCCGTACGGAACTTCTTGTACAACACGTCGCGCTCGGCCTGCGGCGTCTCGCCCGTGATGATCGGCGCGCCGAGCAGTTGGGAGATCGAGTGCAGCTGGTCGAGGTACTGCCCGATGATGAGCACGTTATCCGCCACGTGCTCTTCGGTGAGCAGCTTCACCACGTTCAGCTTGGCCGGGTTCGTCGCCGAAAGGCGGAACTTCTTTCGCTGATCGGCGAGCGCGTACTCCAGACGCAGATCGTCATCTTCGAAGGGCACGCGAATCTCGGTGCAGGTCGCCTCTGCGACGAATCCCTGCTTCTCGAGCACGCGCCACGGCACATCGAATTTCTTCGGGCCGATGAGGCTGAAGACCTCTTCCTCTTTGCCATCCTCCCGTACCAGCGTCGCCGTCAGGCCGAGACGCCGGCGGCTCTGCAGGTTCGCGACCGCGCGGAAGACCGGCGCAGGCAACAGGTGAACCTCATCGTAAATGATGAGTCCCCAGTTCGCGTCGTTGAACACGTGGAAGTGCCTGAAATCGTCCGTCTTCTTCTTACGATACGTGAGGATTTGGTACGTCGTCAGCGTGACGGGCTTGATCTCCTTACGCTCGCCCGAATACTCGCCGAGGTCCTCAGGCTTGAGGTCCGTCTTGTCGAGGATTTCGTCGCGCCACTGGCGCAGCGCCGTCACGTTCGTCGTGAGAATCAGCGTGTGCGACTTCACCTTCGCCATCGCGCCAATGCCGACGACGGTCTTGCCCGCGCCACATGGCAGCACGACCACGCCGGATCCACCGCGCTCGGTGCCGCCCGCGTAGAACGCGCCGACCGAGTCGTTCTGGTACGCGCGCAACGCAAAGGCGCTGCCGTCGCCGAGCGTCTTGGCCAGCTCGATCGGGAGCGGCTCGCCTTCGATGTAGCCGCCCAAATCTTCGACCGGGTAGCCCACCTGAATCAGCGCATGCTTCACAAAGCCGCGCTCGCCTGGCTTCACCCTTACGCGGCCATCTTCAACAAGGCCCGTGATGTGCGGCATCACCAAGCGGTGCTGCACCACCTCGGCCAGCAAGGTCGGGTCCTCGGTCTCCACGTAGAATTCGTCGAGAATCTTCACCAGGCGGAGGCGGCCGTAGCGCGACATGTAGTCGTCAATGTCCGCCAGGACGTTCTGCGGCATCTCGAACTTCGAGAGGTCCGCGATCGTATCCTTCACCTCATCAGGGTCCCAACCGAGCGCTGCGGCGTTCCACAACGACAGCGGGGTGATGCGGTAGGTGTGGATGTGCTCGGGGCTTTTTATGAGCTCCGCGAAGCCGCTAAGGGCGTTCCTTGCCTCCTCGAAACGATCGGAATGCGTCTCCAGAAGGATGGTCTTGTCCGACTGGACAATGAGCGGATTTGTGGAGTTAAATGACATGCAGCCTCATCAATTGTCGAGGCGCGGTAGGTTACGCACCAATGGCCAAGGGGTCAACGGTGGGCTTTTGTGCACTCGGGATGTGACGGGCAGGGTTGGCTGCTGGTCTCCGCGGGCTTTGCGCGCACCCGCTGGGGTTTTCACCCCAGACCACGCGGAATTCGCTCTCGATTTCCTTTGTTGGATTCGTTCATGGGCTGACGTGGCGTGGGGGGCCGAACCGGATGTGACCCCGCCGTCGATCACGCCGCTTTCGCCGGAGGAAGGCGATGCGCTGATCGTGGCGCGCGACATCACCGTCTTCTTCGATGAGTCTATCGACACCTCCGAACTCGTGCTCGGAGGTTCGCCCGGGCCTATTGTGGGACACGGCCGATGGCGCAACATCTTCGACGGCACGAGCTATACGGATATCGGGCTGCTTTTAGCCGTTCGCTCTGGGGGATTGAACGGTCCAATCACGGCGCAGCGGCAGCCGCGCTGCTCGTCGAAGGTGCAGACGCCACCGCGGCCGACGACCTCGCAGCAGTCGCGGTCGTTCTCTCGCGTGCACTCGAGGGGGCACACGCCATCGGCGACGGGCGAGCAGGCGCTGATATCGGGGTCAACGCGGGGTTCGACGACGTCGGGGGTGAACGCGACGTCCTCGCCGAGAGGGGAGCCCGGGGCAGCGCCGACGCCTGAGCCCTCAGCAGCGGGCGGAGCGGTGGGTTGGCTGCCAGGGTTTCCCCCAGGGGTGACGGCGTCCGGCCGAGGCGCCTGAGGTCGAATAGGCGCCGCTTCGCCGCTGGGCAAGACGGCGGTATCCACGCGTTGGGGCGCATCGACAGATCTGTCGGAGGCGTCCGGCATGACGACGCGCGGCAGCGCGGCAGCCGGGGCATCGCTAGGCGTTGCCGTTGGCGTCGCGCTGAGCGGGACAGCCGCTTGCCCATCACGCTGTACGGTGGCGTCCTCCTGGCGGTCAGGCGGCGTTTTGCTGTTGTGGCAGGCGACCGCGGCGCTACCCGAGAGCGTTACGGCGATGACGGCGCGGCGAATGGCTGGCGTATTGTGTCGTGTGTTCATTGGGGAACTGTAGCCGATTCGATGGGAAGGTCGAAGCGCTCTGAATTTCGCGCGGCAAGTCGCTAGACTCAAGGCGACGAAATCAGCTGTATCCACCCAATTGAAGCCGCTCAGCGCCAGACCCGCCGAACCGTCGATCGCGCGGACCACCAGCGCTTGCGCGCGTGCTTCGCACGCAGCTCCGCTCCCTCACCCCTGCGCGTGTACACGACTCGACACGCACCAACCCGCGCCTCCCACGCCGCGCCGAGCGCATCGGCGCCCGAGCGCGAGCTGCCCAGCGGTTCGGGTACGGCGAGTACGGCCTCGTCGGTGACGGTGCTCGCGTCCATCGATTGCATGCTCGCGTCGCGGGCGGCCAGCGCGGTGGCTTTCGCCTCGTCCAGCCGCGCGCTGCCACACAAGAGCAGGTAGCGCGGGTCAGCGAGCGGACCAGTGAACTCGCGATACGCTCGAGCGAAACTCGCCGTTGTCTCTGCGTCGGCACCGAGCATCTCGACGTGCAGGGCGCCATCAGCACGGCGGCCAACGCGCACGCTCGCGCTCGCCGCTTGCTCGTGTGTATCTCTCCAGCGTTGAAACGCGTCGAGCAGCACATCAGCATAAAGCGTCGCCGTCTCGTCGGGCTTCAGCGGCTGCAAGAGCGCCGTTTGTGCTGTGCTCCGACCCGCGTCGGTGTTGGCGACAACGAGCGCATGTTCGGCCGCGGCTGCATCCCGAATGGCGTGCGCCTCGGTCTGCGCGTGTTCGAGCGCCTGCACGGCACGGAGCCGCGCCTTGTCTCCTTCCGTGATGATAAACGCGCGACGCTTTTCACGCTTGCGCTTCCACCATCCGCCGGCGCCCAGACTGATGAGCGCATACAGCGCGGGGACTGCGATGAAGATGAGCCCGCCGCTGGTGAGTGTGACGAAGACACCCGTCCCCACCAGCAGGTAGCGCATAAGGCGCAGCTTCGGGGTGATCTCTTGGTAAAGCGTGAGGTCCTGTTCGATCGGTACCAGCGCTTGGCTCGTTGCGTCCTGTACCGCCTCGAGCAACGACTGTGCCTTCTGCATGTGTTGGGTCGCGCCGGTAATCGCCGCAGTCTTCCGATGCATCGAAGCGACAAGCG
>JBLFZA010000163.1:0-10350 GCA_047610025.1 Bradymonadia bacterium
CAGTTCCCTTGCGGGTGTGGACAGCGACCACGACCAAGCGCCGAAGCGCCAGCCACCCCTCAGCTCGGGTCCATCACTCGGCCCAAGAAGAGCACCGTGCCGGTCTCGCGATCTCGAATGAAGAACATGAACGGACGGTCGGCGCGGAAGCTGAACTCAGGCGTCGGGGCAGAGGTCTCTCCGACGACGATGGCGGTCGCGGCGGCGGCCTCGGTGCCCAACTCATCCACAGCGATGAAGGTCTTGTGATAGACCGCATCGATGAAGAGGCTGCCGTTGTCGATCATCCCCGAAAGGTCGGCCGACAGGAAGGCGGTCTCCATGCCGAGCGCTTGAAGTGCGGCGCCGAGTGAGAAGGAGGCTTCAAACTCAAACTTGGGGATGGCGACGTCGCCCATTGTGGTCTCTAGCGAGCCGGCGATATCAGCGAACGTGTCGTGTGTGAGGGCGTCCTCAAACGCGTCGAATTGTCCTTCGTCGGGGAGCACGAAGACCATCGATAGCTCGTCTAGGCGGTAGTTCATCTCGAGCGCCTGGTAGCCATCTCCGTCGACGTAGCCGAAGGCCTCCAGCTGGTTCATGAACTCAGCGCTAACCGCACCCCCAGGAGAGTTGAAGTCACCGTCGACGGTGAGCGCCGGGATGAACGGGGTCGCCCAGGGGGCCTTTAAGTACAACGCGTTGGTGAGCACAGCGACTGTGCCACTGTTCAGGCTTCCGTCGGGGAGCAAGTCAACGATTCGATTCTCCGTCGCGTCCTCAACCCATGTATTGATTGTCTCTCTCGCGCCTTCGGCATCGGTGTCGTAGTCGAGCGTCTCGACGCCTGCCCCGTAGTTCAGCGCGATCGTGTCGAGATAGTCGGTGTTCCAAGCGTAGCCCGTCTGCCCCCAGAACGCGTTGGCAGTGCGCAGCGCAATCGGGTCGTGGTCGGCGTCACCGGGGTCGTTGCGGCTCGCGAGGGTCAAGTCGAGTGAGTTGAAGGCGGCATGCAGTGCGTCGCCCTCCAGCCCATAATGCAGCACGTCGGCGATCTCTGTCGCTGTCTCGCCGCGTGCTCCGGCCTGCAGCAGGCCAAACGCCATGCGGATGCTCAGCGGCGATACCAATAAATTTGAGTCAT
This sequence comes from Bradymonadia bacterium, assembly GCA_047610025.1. Lineage (GTDB taxonomy): Bacteria > Myxococcota_A > Bradymonadia > REDH01 > REDH01 > JBLFZA01. The sequence continues at coordinate 1,124 of JBLFZA010000163.1, forward strand.
CGGTATCGAGTTCCTGATAGAGATCCACCGCGAGGGCATGATTGCCGTCGATCAATGTTTGAAGGTCGGCCGCCGGCACGTCGGGCGTGAGGTCGCGCGCGAGTTCGGAGCGAACGGTCCGCTCGCTTGGCGGATCTGTAGGTGGCTCCTCGGTTTCCCCGCACGCGCTGAAGGTGAGGGCGAGCGAGAGGGCGGCGGGAACATGGTAGCTTCTCATATCAATTCCTGTCGTTTGACTCGCCGTTCGGCGAGCAGGAGGGGTCAACGTGCTCAATACAAGTGCACTGCGCGTGCCAGCTTTGAGGCTCGGCGCTCCCTGCCTCAATCGCCCGCTCAGTCAGAACTCGTCGACAGCTCAAAGACCCCATCGCATGGCACTGGTTGAGTCGTTCGCCCGTCGAGTCTGGCCACCATGAGCGTGGGCTCCCACGCATAGGGGTGTGCATCGAGGGTCACGCGTCCCGACTCGATCGCGACGGTGAGCTCCGCCAGCGGCGTGTGGCCGAGGTCTTCGAGGAGCTTCCGGAAACGCCCTTCGCGTGCTGGGTCTTCAAACGAGAAGTCATTCCGCGCCTTAAACGCGACGTGGTAGGCGGCCGGCCGAATCGCGACTCCGGCGTGATGCAGTCGCCGGGCGACGACAGCGAGCAGCTCGTCCGCTTCCCTGGCGAGCCCGAGGCCGGGCACTTCTTGGTTGGGCAGCTGGGGTCGTGAGGCGCTGAAGGTCGCGAGCGGATGCCGGAGGGTCAGCCAGTTCACGAAGAGGTAGCTCTCGTCGTTGGCCTGCAGATTGTCGACGACACCGGAGATTAGCAGGTGCTCGACACCGTGCGCTTGCCCGAAGAGTCGCATTCGGTCGCCATCCTCAAGACGTTCGATGTGGACGCGGAAGTGCGAGTAGCCTAGGCGCTCGATGTGCTCCAGAAGCCCATACCGATGAAACGCATACTCGACCCACTCCGCTGTGTAGCAGTCGAGGAGTCGGAACCCCCCGGGAGCGGGCATTCCGAGCGCCGAGACGAGATCGAGTTCGCTAAAAAACGAGTCCTCGTCACGCGGCGGGTCAAGCTCGCGAGCGACTCGCGCGAATCTCTCGCGCAGCGGTTGATAGTCGGGTGGGAGAACACGCGATTCGCGGAGCGCGAGGGTGCCGACCGTGTTGTAAAGCACCTGCCACGCGCGTTCAGAGTAGCCGCCTGCAGCAAGCCAAACCGCGGGGGTGCCGCCGAGCTTGTGCGCTACGCGGCGGTCCCGTTGCAGCGCGCCATCTAGCGTGAGGGCGAGGCCTCCGAATCGATCCCCGGCCAGCACATCACCTCCTGCGACCACAAACACGAGCTCGCAGGGCGGCATTCGGTTGAGCAGGGCGTGCAGCGCGGCGAGGTAGGCGACGTCGCCTGCGCCTGTCATCACCGTCTCATCAACCGCCGGGAGCTCTCCCCAATCGCAGCCCGAGATCGACCCGATCCAGACCTCACCCATGGCCTCCTGAGCAGCCGCGAGGCAGTCGGAGGTGCCATCGGGTGGGTGCGCGTCGAGGTCGAGCACACCGATGGTTCCCGTGAAGCCCTCACCCCGTACCACATGGATCGCGACCGCGATGTCGTTGACGACCGAGAACCCCCCACCCCTCAACGGAGAGGCGTGGTGAAAGCCGCCTAGCAAGTTCACCTGCGGGCCGGCGCCAGCGAGCGCCCGTCTTGTTCCCGCGAGGGTCGCGCCGCAGGCCAAACGAATCGTTGTCGCGATACGCTCCGCCGGAAGCTCGTTCGCGTTTGCGCCAAAGATGGGTGCCAAGGTCTCGGCTGACGACAGCCCTTCGAGCAGATGCGGCGAGTGAACCAGCGCGAGGTCGCTGTAGCCGATTCGTCGCGGCCTCCGCACGTCCTCAGGTGAGATGACGGCGCGGTCGATCAGCGCCCAAAGCACGAGGTCAGCCCGCTTGGTCTCGAGACCGAGGCCTTCTAGCGCGACCCGATAGTCCGGGTGATGCCAGACCGTTGGCCCAGGCTGTCGACGGTTGTGGTTGTTCCGCCATTTCCGCCAGAGGTGACGAGCTGAGTCTGTAATGCTCACGGCGGAGGTCCGAGAAGAGGGGACAACGTACGTCGTCAAGCGGCCTGCTGACTAAACCCTAATGACGCGGCGCGTCAATGCAATGTATTGTTGCACGAGCGCCGCATTTTCAGGGCTTCCGAGCGTTTCGGAGGCCCACGCGCAAACGCTCCGCCAACCCCGTTACAGCCCAAAGGGAACGCGGCCGGGCAGGGCACAAAGCCCGGCTCCCGGCCGCTGTTGCGCGTGAGCGCCTACTCTTCGCAGCGACCGTCGCGCTCCACTACATGGAACTCAACGCGGCGGTTGTCCTGGCGACCGTCACTCGTGTCGTTCGTCGCGATGGGGCGAACCTCTCCCAGGCCTTGCGACTCAAGGCGCTCAGCGTCGATTCCAGCCTCAATCAGGTAGACCACCACCGACGCCGCTCGGCGGTCCGAGAGGTCGAGGTTGTACTCGTCCGAACCGCGGGAGTCGGTGTGACCCTCAACGCGGATGCGGCGCAGGTACGTGGCCGTGTCCATGATGGCCGCGACCTGGTTGAGAAGCTCGAAAGAGCGCTCCTGAATGACGTCTGAGTTGGTGTCGAAGTAGACCGAGTCACCGAGGTCGATGGTGTCGCAGCTAAGCCGCACAACGCCTTCGCCTTCTTCGGGGCATCCGTCCTCATCTTCGAACCCGTCGTAGTCTTCCGGTTCGTTCATGCAGGCGTCATCAGCGTCGAGCACGCCGTCGACATCGTTGTCGAGGTCAGTGCAGCCATCGGTATCGAGGTAGCCGTCCATGTCTTCCGGATCGAGCGGGCAGGCGTCATCGGTATCGAGGATGCCGTCTTGGTCGTTGTCTTCATCCACACAACCGTCGGTGTCTTCGAAGGTGTCGACATCTTCCGGCACCATCGGGCACTGGTCATCAACGTCGAGCACGCCGTCGTTGTCGTTGTCTGGGTCTGCGCAGCCGTCGTTGTCCTCGAACCCGTCTTGGTCTTCTGGGTCCGTCGGGCACTCGTCGTTGGTGTCGCGCACGCCGTCGCCGTCGTTGTCCGGGTCCGAGCATCCGTCGGTATCTTCGAAGTTGTCGAAGTCCTCTGGGTCGTTCGGGCACTCATCTTCGCTGCCAACGAGGCCGTCGCCATCGGGGTCAGGGTTCGCGCCGCCGGAGTAGGAGAGGCCAGCAAACAAACGCCAGTCGGGTGAGCCGTAGCCGCCGACGAGACCCACGCCGCCGCCGAGCTGAGCCATGAGGTTCTCGGTGATGAAGTAGCGACCACCGAGAGTGAACTCGGTCGGAAGCTCTTCCGCCTTGCCTTCATCCGCGCTGACGTTCAGCTCGCCGTTGATCTCCGGCACGATGTGCCATTGGTCGCGGTTGCCGAGCGCGATGTCCGAAGCCAATCCCCAGGTGAGCGCGTCACCAATCTCGAGGTTCACGAGCTCCTTGTTCTCGCGAATCAGGTAGCCGAGGTTCAGGCCCAAGCGTGCCGATGACGAGAACGCGTAGTCGAGCGCCACGCGGGGCTCGATGCGGAAGTCACCGCCTTGGTACACTGCGCCATCACCGGTCGGGAGGTTGATCGGTACAAGCAGGGCCATCGAGAGGCCGCTCGGGTCTTCGTCGCTCTCCTGCGAGAAGAGCAGGACGCGCGGCACAACGCGGATGTCGCCAATGCCGAAACCGGCGTCTGGCGCGTCAGTTCCGGGGAAGATAGCCAGCGCATCGCCGCCTTGCGCGAGCACGATCGGGATATCGATGCCGAGGTCGAAGCGCCCAAACAAGCCGAAGCCGCCCATGATGTTGAGCGTGCTCTGGCCCGAGACGATTTCAAACTCGCGGTTGCCGTCGTTCTGCCGAAGCACGAGCGGGGCGTCTGCGTAGTGCAAGAAGAGGTCAAGCCCCCACCCCAAGTGGTCGAGCACGCGTGTGCTCCCCACGTGGTAATAGTTCGTGGTCTGCAGCGGCATCGGGTTGAGCTGCTGAACATCGAACTCTGCGACGCGGTCTTGCGCCTGCGCCGTTGGAGCGACGAGGAGCAGGGCGAGCGCCGTTGCGAACGCCGTAGCGAACGCCGCCGCGGAGATCATCGGTCGGCGACGGAAAAACAACAGAGCTCCGAAGATCAACGCTATCCAGCTCATGTTCTGAGTCGGCGACGTTGCGCATCCGAAGAGCGAGCCGCCGCGGGACTGCACGTCAGTGGGCTCTGCCGCCATCTCGCCCCTTGCGTCGCGCGGGTGGGTCTTGTTCGCTACTTCGGCACCATCGCTGATGCGGCCGTTATCAGAATCGGCGTTGTTCGGATCGGTGCCCAAGGCAGCCTCTTGGTCGTTGGTGAGGCCATCGCCGTCACAGTCGTCGTTAACTACGCGGTCGTACTGGTCATCCGCCGCGTCGTTTGAATGAGTTTCGGCGTCATCTCTTCGGCCGTTGGCGTTCGTATCCTCTGCGCCATCGGAGAGTCCACCAGCATCTCTCTCGACATCGGCCTGATCGGTCGTTGTCCGTGTCTGCATTGAGCAAGTGGTCGCCGTTCACTTCTACTCCGTCGAGCTACCCGTCGTCGTGGTCGTTGTCGTCGTTCGGGTGCGTGCCGATGTCTGCAGGGTCGGTGCCGAGCGCGTCCTCTTCTTGGTTGTGGGTCCGTCTTCCTCTTCGTCGGCAGGCTCGCTGGCGCTGCACACGAATGGGCGAGTCCGTGCTCGGGTTGTCGGGGCTTCGGCGACGCTAGCGTGGCTCTCTTTCGTCGCCTGCAGCGAGCTCGTGGAGTCTGGTGCCGCCTGCGCTAGACCCGAGCGTGGCTGCGCAATCCCCCACAATGTGTCGCTCTCATCTCCAGAGATCCTCTCTCCGTTGCGGGATGCGTGAGCTCGCCGTTAGCTGGGGACTCTTCGACCTCAACAACCGCGCCCGCCGCGCTAGCGGCAACGGTTCAGCTGGTTCCGTCAACGCCGCGAGGCGTGGTCCGCTCAACGGAGGGCGTAACGCCTGTGTTGTCAGCATCGCTGTTGATGCCGAGCACAATCTCGAACGCGCCGACGAGGACGGGATCGGGCTGTGCGTCGAACGAACAAGTCGCGCTCGGCGCCGCCTATTCAGCAGCGGTCTTGAGCCATGTGATCGCGAGTGAACGAGCGATATGGAGGGCCTCCCGCATAGGTCTGCGAAGCTGAAGGGGGGGAGCCGATCAGGCGGTTTGGGCGCACTCGTTGGCCAGCCACAGCGCAAAGAACGCCCACCGAGTCGCCCCTTTGCCGGTTGCGGCGTGGGGTGATTTGAGGGGGCTGCATCCCCAAGGCTGGCGGCGCGTGAAACGAGCCAGTGATCCCGATTGCTCTGGTGGGGCTTGACTGTCGGCTCCCTTTAGCTCAGATTATCGTCACTCGTCTTATATGCTCGTAATGAGTCCGCTATTGACCCCAAGCTCGCTGGTACGGCGCTTGAGGTTACACGTAACGTGATGACGGCCCACCGAAAGCGCGGGCGGTCCTACCGCAATGACACGAAAACTTATGCGTTTCATCGCCTTGAACTCGTCGGGTACGACGTTTGGGGCCGACACTTGAGTTTCTAGTTCGCTTCGGCGGGCGGAGATTCGAGTGTTGTAGAGCACGGAGCGAGGCCAGGAACCAAGCTCTTACGCTCATGAACGTCGCGGGAGGCCCGAGGACGGTGGACGACGTCCCCCCGGATCGCCCAATCTGGAAGGGACCCTCTGGTCTCCCGCGACGACTTTTGTTCGTACACGGCCCGCCGCCCGCTGCTCTAGAAGCGCGGGTGAGCGGGTGAGGTCGCTGCCCGATACGCCGAGCGGCCCCGCGGGGGGCACAGGGGCAATGACTACGGCGACGGGCGAACGCGCCACATGAGGGCGACGCTCGACGCGGGGGTCCACAACGAGCAGTTGCTGTCCGGCACCCGTGTGCCATGGCCTCGAAGCGACGAATAAGACACGGCGATTTCCCCGCCGCAGGCGTCGCCAGAGCGAGCGCCCGAGCCGAGCCACCAGCCGCTCCAGCGCCACCACTGATGCGCCTCGCCAGGGAGGCTCGTCGAGCCGTCGGCGCGCCGGACGACCAAGTCTGCATCCAAAACGCCTGCGCAACTCAGGCAAGCCTCTGCGCCAGGGGCAGCGCGTGCGCCACTGAGAAAGGAGTATGCGCCGTTGGCGGAGAACCCGCTGACAACGACGTCTGCGCCTGTAGCGAGCGCGAACCAGCGCACTTCTAGGCGGCTTGGATCGAGGCCGCTCGGAACATGACCCGCACACGTCACCGCGGCCGACATCGCGTCGCACTGCTCGTCACCTATCCACCCAGGCGCCCCGCTCGACACCGAGAAGAGCGCCCATCCGGCGCCATTCCGGTCGCGGTCACAGTAGATCGGCTGTGGGGGTTCCGCGTTGTGCCGCAGCCGGTAAACCCCGGCCGGAAGCTCCGGAGCGAAGTCGCCGCAGTCGGTCGCCCACGCGCACGCCCCGCTCTGACAGAGCAGGGACTCGCAATCGGGATAGGTGTCACAAGTGGCGCCCACGGCGCACGACGAACAGGGGCCACCGCAGTCAACGTCGGACTCACCTTGATTTCGGACACCGTCCTCGCAGCTCGCCTCGAGGCATCGTCCGTCTACACAATTGGCAGACTCACAGTCCCCGACTTGCTCGCAGCTCTCCCCGTCTCGGCAGAGTCCACACGGGCCGCCGCAATCCGGTCCACCTTCGCGCTGGTTTCTGAGCCCGTCCGTACAGCTCGCCGTCGCGCACAGCCTCTCGTCGCAGTGGGCGCTTCCGCAGTCCATGTGTATCGCGCAAGCATCGCCGAGTGCGCATCCGCCACACAGCCCTCCGCAGTCGATATCGGTCTCCGAGCCGTTCTGTGAGCCGTCAGCGCAGGTGGCGTCGGCGCAAAGAGCGCCGAGGCAGATACTCGAGCGACAGTCGGCCGCGCTGAGACATGCCGCCGCCGCAGCGCATGGGGCACAGGGCCCTCCGCAGTCGACATCGGTCTCCGTGCCGTTCTGAAGGCCGTCGTTGCATCGCGGCGCAACACAAACCCCAGAGGAGCAAACACGGCTCTCGCAATCCTCCGCCGCGGAACAGGTCACGCCGTTTGGGCACACGGCGCAGTCTCCGCCGCAGTCGACCCCGGTTTCCGTGCCGTTCGAGATCTGGTCGTCGCAGGTCGCCGCCGAGCAGACGCCCGCGATGCAGTTCAGCGATGTGCAGTCTTGTTGGGCCGTACACGCAATCTGAGCCAAACAGGGCTCGCAACCTGCGCCGCAATCGACTCCCGTCTCCACGCCATTATGTTCTCCGTCACTGCAGGTCGGTAGAGCGCACCGAGCAGCGGCACAAACACGCTCTGCGCAATCTGCACCAGATGAGCAGCCGTAGCGCGCGGAACACGGCGAGCATGCGCCACCGCAGTCGAGAGCGGTCTCCTCGCCATTGTGAACACCGTCATCGCAGCGCGCTACCGCGCATGCGCGTTCGCGGCAGACGCCGGAGTCGCAATCGCTAGCGGCCCGACAGTTGAACGAGTCTCCGCAGGGTGAGCACGACCCGCCACAGTCTGCCGAACTCTCGGCCTGATTGCGCACGCCATCAGAGCAGCTGGGTGCTGCACATTTGCCGGCCGAGCAGACTCTGGAGTCACAGTCACTCTGAAGGGTGCAGGCCTGTCGGTCTGCGCACGGTGCGCAAGGCCCACCACAGTCGACGTCGGTCTCCTCGCCGTTAGCCGTCCGGTCACGACAGGTGGGTTCGGCGCAGCGCTGGTTCACACAAACATCGGAGTCGCAGTCGCGCGAGCGTCTGCATGCGCGAAGAGTGGCGCAGGCTGGGCACGATCCCCCACAGTCGACGTCTGTCTCGTTTCCGTTCTTGGTGCCGTCCGCACAACTCGCCTCTCGGCACCGGGGCCCAGCGTCCGAGAAATCGACGCACTGTCGAGAGGCGCAGTCGTCGTACACGAGACACGCTCGGCCATCGCGGCATGGTTCGCAGGGGCCTCCGCAGTCGACATCCGACTCCGCGCCGTTGTGTGTGTTATCCCGGCACGTAGGCTCCACGCACTGGCGTCTCAGGCAGGAACGAGATGCGCAGTCGGCATCCAGCGCGCACGCTTGCGAAGCGCCGCAGTCGCCACACCCAGCCTCGGACCCACAGTCCACGTCAGTTTCGTCGCCGTTCCGCACGCCGTCACCGCAGCTCGCCGCGCGACACGCGCCACCGTCGCAGCGGAGCGAGGCGCAATCCGCTGCACTCACGCAGCGAGACGAAACCGAGCACGACGGGCATCGGCCACCGCAATCCACGTCGCTCTCGTCTCGGTTGAGGAGAGCGTCGCTGCAAGACGCCGCTGCGCAGCGACCGCCGCTGCAGCGGGTGTCCCCGCAGTCCGTATCAGCACCGCACGCTCCCCCAACTGCGCACGGCGAACACACGCCTCCGCAGTCGACGTCGGTCTCCTCACCGAAACGAACGCCATCGAAACAGGTGTTGGCGTGGCAGCGCCCATCGCGGCAAGGGCCTGCGAGACAATCGCCGGGGAGCGCACAGGTGCGGCCGACGGCGCACGGGTCGCAGCTGCCTCCGCAATCGAGGTCGGTTTCGTCGCCGTTCAGGACCCGGTCGTCGCACGACGCGGCGCGGCAGACACCACCCGCACAGACACCGGTTGTGCAGTCGTGGCCCAGAGCGCATCCGTCGCCTGCACCGCATGGCTCGCAGGGGCCTCCGCAGTCTTGGCCAGTCTCGGAGCCGTTCTGATGGTCGTCAGCGCAGCCTGCTGTTGCGCATTCACCTCGGCGGCAGGTCGCGCTGTCGCAGTCTGCGCCTTGGCGGCAGGTATGGCCTTCTGAGCAAGCCTCACAGCTGCCTCCGCAGTCCACGTCGGCTTCGTCGCCGTTGAGGCGTTCGTCAAAGCAGCTGGCGACAGCGCAAACGCCAGCGCGGCACGCACGCGAGTCGCAGTCGTCGTTTGAATGGCACTGCGCCCCTGCGTTGCACGGCGCGCAGTCGCCGCCACAGTCCACTCCAGACTCTCGGCCGTTCGCTGTTCCGTCGAAGCATGTTGGCGCTGCCGGGCAGCCCAAGCCGACACATGCGTCAAAGGGGCAGAGGGTACAGTCGCCTCCGCAATCCACGTCTCGTTCTCCCCCGTTGTGAATCCTGTCGT
>JBLFZA010000164.1:0-10310 GCA_047610025.1 Bradymonadia bacterium
CGCCCGCAGATGCGACGCCTCGTGACCACTGCAGACGAGGCCGTGCGCGCCAGCCGCGAGAGCCAGAGAGGCGAGCCGATCGGTGACAGCGCCGGCCGTACCGGCCCATCCGATCGCACCAACTGCGACATCATCGAGCGACGTCAACGCGGTGACAGCGAGTACGCGTGTCTGTCGACCCACGCCCTCACATGCGGCCTCGACCATCGCCGCGCCGCCGCTGGCGTGTACCGTCAACAATTCTGCCTCGTATCGACTCAGCGACTCCGCGGCGCCTCGTACGGTTGCCGGAATGTCGTGCAACTTCAGGTCTAAGAACAACTTGGCGCCGCTGGCACGCACCGCGTCGATGACGCGATCCCCACCCGCATAAAAAAGTCGCATGCCGACTTTGAACCACACCGCTCGCCCGTCGAGCGCGTCGATCAGCCCGAGGTTCTCGGCTGGCGTCGCGCGATCGAGCGCGACAATGATGTGCTCAGCGCTGACGCTCACGCACGACCCTCAGCAAGCTCAGCCGCGACGCGACTTACGATCTCCGCGACCACTGTGTCCGGCGCGACGTCCTCACGTCCATCCGCGCCGCGGCGCTTCAACTCTACGATACCTTTATCCAAGCCGCGCGAGGACACGGTGACGCGCAGCGGGATCCCGAGCAACTCGGAGTCTTTGAACTTCGCGCCCGCCCGCATGTCTCGATCGTCAATGAGCACCTCAATGCCCTGCTCAAGCAGTTCACGGTAAATGCGGTTCGCTTCGCCCATCACAGTATCGTCATCGATCTGAAGCGGTACGACGACGGCCTGGAACGGCGCAAGCGACATCGGCCAGACGATCCCATTCTCGTCGTGGTGTTGCTCGATGGCTGCGCTCAGCACGCGGGTGACTCCAATGCCGTAGCACCCCATGAACAAAGGAGCCTCGTTGCCCTCTTGATCGAGGAAGGTCGCTCGCAGTGCTTCACTGTACTTCGTCCCGAGCATGAAGACGTGGCCGACCTCGATGCCACGGAACGACTCGAACGTCCCTCCGCAGCGCCCGCATGGGTCTCCGGCCTTCGCGACGCGGAGGTCGACGAATTCGGCATCCTCCACATCACGCGACACCGCGAAGCCCGTGTAGTGGGTGTCCGCGGCGTTCGCGCCGACGATCCCATCAGCGATGCCCCGTACGCTCTCGTCGACGACGACGCGGGCCTTGAGGCCCACCGGCCCAGCGAAGCCGACTGGCGCGCCACTGAGCTGCTCCACGGTGCGATCGTTGGCGAGGTGGAGTGTTCCGGCGCCGAGCACCGACTTCAATTTGGCTTCGTTCAAGTCGAGATCACCGCGCATCAGCACAGCAACCGGGGCGTCATCGGCGGTAAACAAAATCGTCTTCACGACGCGAGTCGTCGGCGAATCAAAGAACGCGGCGACTTGCTCGACCGTCTTCACACTCGGCGTCTCGTGCGTCGCCAACTCAGCGCTAGGCTCTGCGAGCGGCGTGTTTTCGCTTCGAATCTCTGCCTTCTCGACGTTGGCCGTGTAGCTGCACGACGAACAGCTGACGATCGCGTCTTCGCCGGAGTCCGCGAGCACCTGGAACTCATGGCTCATGTTGCCGCCGATATTGCCCGTATCCGCTTCAACAGGTCGGAAGGTCAAGCCACAGCGGGTGAAGATTCGTTCGTACGCTTTGAACATCGCGTCATACGATTCTCGTCCGGCGTCTTGATCGACATCAAACGAGTACGCGTCCTTCATGACGAACTCGCGGCCACGCATCAGGCCGGCCCTCGGGCGCAGCTCGTCGCGAAACTTACTCTGTATTTGATAGAGGTTCAGCGGAAGCTGCCTGTAGGAGCGGACCTCCCCACGGACCATGTCGGTGACGACCTCCTCGTGGGTGGGTCCGAAGCAGAAATCTCCGCCTTTACGGTCGGTGAAGCGCAGCAACTCCTTGCCGTAAAAGTCCCACCGGCCGGACTCCTTCCAGACGCTCGCCGGTTGCACGGCCGGCATAAGCACTTCCTGGGCGCCGGCGCGGTTCATCTCCTCACGCACGATGTTCTCGACCTTGCGAACCGCTCGAATGCCGAGCGGGAGGAAGTTGTAGATGCCCGCGGCGAGCTTCCGAATGTAGCCGGCGCGCAGGAGCAGCTTGTGGCTCGCGACTTCGGCTTCCTTCGGCGTTTCTTTGAGAGTCGGAGCGAAGACTTGGGAGAGTCTCATGACAGGTTCCTCTATTGTGTCAGCGCAGGGTGTTGGCCCGGTGCGTCGTCGGACAAGACGGTCGCGCGCAAGCGGAGTAGAAGCGAGGATGCGTTCTGGTCAACCGCGACGAACGTACGACGAATTCAGGACTGGTGCTCACAGGAGCGAGCGAGATGGAATGGGTGCAGTCGATAGAAGCATGGATGCCCGCCGCAGCGGCAGGGGTGGTGCTGCTGCCGCTCGGAATCTGGGGGGCCTTCGTTCGTCGCGAGCGTCAGCGTCGCGACTCGTCGAGGGACTAAGGTCGAGGTAGGGGGCTCAAGGCCACCCTGTCGCCAAAGAAATAGTCGAGTCGACCTGACGGCCCTTCGCCCGCGAGAGGCGCGCTCGAGACCGTGCGCACGGTGAGCTCGATGCTGTCCATGGTCGGGAAGAGCGCATCAAGCGCTTCGGCTGAGAGTCGAAGCGCGCTCTCCTTCTCCAGACGGCATTCGATCCTCGCCGCGCGAAGGGTGCTGCCAGAGCGGAGCGAGAGGTACACGATATCGGACGCAGCCAGCAGCTCCACATCGAGACCATCACTTGGATCGTACGTAAAGTCCGACGCCGACCCGAGCTCACGGCCGTCGATCGCGATGATCTCCACCGGACCAGGCGCTTCTACGACACCGCCACGGGCGTCGAGGTCGTCTCCGAGCTCGGTCCAGACGGTGTACGGCTCGTTCGGCGCGTAGCCTGGAGGCCCCGCAGCATCGACGCCGTAGACCACACCCTTCAGCTGCGGGATGTAGGCGGGCACCGAGCGTGGAACAATCTCGGCTCGCTGTCCGTTTCCATCGACCATGAGCACGCCCTGGTCGACCAACGCGATTGACGCTCCGATGTCCGTCGGTTGCGGTGCCGCAACCACGACGCATCCCGACGCGACCACGGGCTCCCACACTCCTAAAGCGTGAAGCGCGTCGGCCCGTTCAAGGGCGGTCGCTTCCACAAAATGAGCTGCGATTTCTGTGCCGACTGTCGACACGTCGCCATCGCGGGGTAGCCAGCTCACGAGCTGAACCAGCGCGTAAGAGTCGGTGACGAGCGCCTCTGCGCTAACCTCTTCATGCACTTCTGCGACTTCCGGCACACAGGCAAGAAGCCCAAGAGACAGTAGCGCGCAGGCACGTTGTGACACGGACATCATGTGGCAGAGGGTAGTCTACAAAGACGATCTGTCAACTCAGGACGGGCGTGGCGGCCATACCGAAGCCGCACTCTCAATCCCGCGGCACCGAAATGCTCAGGGATGCTCCTCCTCGAAGCAGCCCAACCTGAACCGCCGAGTTTCGGTCAGTACGTAAAAACGCTCTCACCCAAACCTGCTGCCCGTAGGCCGGCTTGCCATCAATACTCACGATGAGATCGCCCGCCTGAATACCCGCGGAGCCTGCGGGTGGACCTGCATCCACCACCCACAACCCTATCGGGGTCGCGTCCAGAGAGTTCGCAACCCCCACGTCAATCCTGGCGTCCAAGCGCTGGTGCCACGTCAGCCGCATGACCTGCTCATCGAGCTCCTCGTAGGTCGCGAAGCTAGGGCCCATGGCCGCTCCGCCCGCGCCGTAGTCAAAGAGCCGCTGTGCGCCAAAGTAGGCATCCAGCTGCGGTGCCGTCTCGGGCATGCCTCCAGCATAGACGTCGCGAAGCTCTTGCCGAAGTTGCGCAGCTCCGAGCGCGATCGCCTCGGTCAGGCGCGGGTGATTGTCGGCCTGCTGCACACGCGTCACCAGAGGATCGTCCTCAAAAGCAATCGAGACGCGCGTCAGCTCTTCCCGACCGCGCCCATCGCGGACGATGAGGTGAAGAACCGCATCGGCCTTGTAGAGATAACGAGCCGCGTCCGCGCGGCTGCTGTTGGGCACGATCACCCGCTCGGTCGCGCTGTGCTCAATCAACATCTCCAGCAGAAGCGCACTCTCCTGGCTGATTCCCGCCGCAATAACCGTCTCCGTCGTCAGGTCACGGCCAGTCGGCCATGGTTCCCCAACGTCGGCTTCCCACGGGGCGACGACGCTAACGTCCGAGTATCCACCCAGAGCAGCCACCAACATCTCGAGGCGCACGTACTCCTCAGCAGGATCGTGCCCGTAGCCGATTTGCGGCTCCTCGATGATGATCGTCGGCACCGCGCGGTCCGACGCGAACGTGCCGGTGCTCGACTGGATCCGGAAGGGACTGCAAGCCGTAAGCGAAACAAGCAGAATGAGACTGCAAAGCGAACGTATTCTCATGTCGGCCTCCCGCGGCGGCCAAAGCCCCACAGCGCACGAAATGATGATGACATCGGTTAAAAAACACCACGCCTACGCCACTGCCACAGGCTGAAACTGGTGCAGCGATCGTACCACGAGTTGTGGGGCACGGGCTACGACAACGCGCACACGCACGCACCCAGGCATCGTCACATCCACGGAATCCGATCACGGGCATCGCCCCCAACGACGTCGGCTTCGCGACCGCGCGGGTCCGAATCTCACGACAACAACTCAACAGCGCTACCAAAACGACGAAGGCCGCGACATGTGTCGCGGCCCAGTCGTTGATGCAGCGCCAGAGTGGCGCTGCCCTTCCCGCTACATCATGCCGCCCATGCCGCCCATGCCGCCCATGCCGCCCATGCCGCCCATGCCGCCGCCGCCGCCGCCGCCGCCGCCGTCGTCGCCCTTCTCGGGCAAGTCTGCGACCACAGCTTCGGTTGTCAGCAACATGCCAGCAGCCGAGGACGCGTTCTGCAACGCGACACGCTCGACCTTAGTCGGGTCAATGACGCCAGCCGCGATCAGGTCTTCGTACACGTCGGTTGCGGCGTTGTAGCCGTAAGCGCCAGTACCTTCGAGCACGCGCATCGCAACGATTGCACCGTCGACGCCAGCGTTGGCCGCGATGTGCCGAATCGGCGCTTCACACGCGCGCTTCACGATGTCGACGCCATATTGCTCGTCGCCGTCAACGGTCAGCGTGCTGAGCACCTGCGATGCACGCAAGAGCGCGACGCCGCCGCCAGGCACGATGCCCTCTTCAACGGCAGCGCGCGTCGCTGCGAGCGCATCGTCTACGCGATCCTTTTTCTCCTTCATCTCCACTTCTGTCGCCGCACCGACCTTCACGACCGCGACGCCACCGGCGAGCTTCGCAACACGCTCCTGCAGCTTCTCCTTGTCGTAGTCGCTGGTGGAGTTCTCGATTTCGCGTCGGATCTGATCCACGCGAGCTTCGATCTTCGCTTGTTCGCCCGCGCCATCGATGACGGTGGTGTGGTCCTTGGTGATCTTGACCTTCGCCGCTCGGCCGAGGTCGGAGAGCGTGGCGTTCTCCAGCTTCAGGCCGAGGTCCTCGGTGATCAGCGTCGCCCCGGTCAGCACGGCGAGATCGGCCAGCATCGCCTTACGACGATCGCCAAAGCCCGGAGCCTTCACAGCCGCAACATTCAACACGCCGCGGATACGGTTAACGACCAACGTCGCGAGCGCCTCGCCTTCGATATCCTCAGCGATGACGAGCAGCGGTGCGTTCTGCTTCGCGAGCGCCTCGAGGATCGGGAGGAGATCCTTCAAGTTCGAGATCTTCTTGTCGTAGAGCAGGATGAACGGGTTCTCGAGGTCCGCCTCCATTCGCTCTTGGTCCGTGACGAAGTACGGCGAGAGATAGCCGCGGTCGAACTGCATACCCTCAACCGCGTCGAGCTCCGTCTCAAGGCCCTTTGCCTCTTCGACGGTGATCACGCCCTCGGTGCCGACAACTTCCATCGCCTTAGCGAGGATCGCACCGACCTCTTGGTCGTTGTTCGCGGAGATTGCCGCGACCTGCGCGATCTCATTGTTGTCCTTCGTCGGGCGGGAGAGCTTCGCGAGCTCCTCCGTTACCGCGATGACAGCTTTGTCCATTCCGCGCTTGAGCGAGATTGGGCTGTGACCAGCGGCGACGTACTTCAGGCCTTCGCTAAACATCGCGCGAGCCAGCACTGTGGCCGTGGTGGTGCCGTCACCAGCAAGGTCCGACGTCTTCGTCGCGGCCTCGCGGATCATCGCCGCGCCCATGTTCTCGAATGGGTCTGCGAGCTCAACTTCTCGCGCCACCGTGACCCCATCCTTGGTGATCGCCGGTGCTCCATAACTCTTCTCGATCACGACGTTACGACCCTTGGGCCCGAGCGTCGTGATGACCGCGTCAGCGAGGAGGTTCGCGCCTTTCAAAACACGCTTGCGCGCGCGCTCATCAAATAGAATCTGCTTGGCCATTGAGGTGCTCTTCGGTGATGGTGTGGGATAGGAATTTATCTTCAGCGGCGCGGTATCTATTCACCCAGTGCACAGTGTCAAACCACAGCCCAGCATTCGGGTGCTGTCCGCACTCTTCGTCGCGCTCGCGCTGACGAACGTTGCTGGCTGCGATGCCCTCGAACGCCACCCGCTCGTACCGAGCGATCGGTACGATCCAGTGCGTGGCGCCGCCGTCGCGACGGCGATCTCTGTCGCCGCAACTGCCGCACAGGTTGGCGACCTCCGATCGGAAGCGCCGCTCCCTTCTTGTCGGCGACGCCTGCCAGAAGGGGCCGCCTCGATCGCCACCCGAGTCACCGTGACGATCAAACGGCCTGATGGCTCCGTTGGGCACTGGCGGCTCACCCAGACCTGGCGGCGCGACCTCATGGGCTCCCATGCCGTGTCTCGCGAAATCGGCTCCATGAGGCCGGACGGGCGACTCACGAGCAGGCGTTGGGAAGCCCGACAGATCGGCGCCGAGACGTGGGCGGCAATCGACGAGCGCTTCGCGGACACGAGCCGCGAACCCACACTCCCTGCGCGCATCATCGACCTCGCATTCGCGGATGTTGACGCGCTGCTAACGCAGATCATCGTGCGCGACGGCCGAGCCGCGATTGCCAGCGCGTGGGGCATCTGCGGCCGCGTGCAACGAGATCCCACCTGGCCACCGCTCCACAACGTCGGCCTCGCGCTCGGCGAACGCGAACGCATCGGCTGGCTGCACTATGAGAACCGCCGCGGCCGTCTCGTCGTCGAGATCGACGAGCGCTGGAGACCCGTCGCCGAGACCGTGCAGCCGCCAACCAACTTGGCCGAGGTCAACGAAGACCTCACGTATCTGACGGTCAGCGCGTGGATCGATGACGGCGTCGCAGAGGGGTGGCTCGAGACCGAGGCGGGCGTCGTCGACGGCTCGGCTGACGCCGCCGCTGACTCCCGGGGCAACGGCACCGCTGACGGCTCGGCGGAGGGGCCGGCTCAAGGCGCAGAACGGGGCGCAGGACAGGGCGCACCGCAAGCCCCTTGAAATCGGACGGAGACGCACGCACGATTCCGCCCCGCACATCCAACGCACCACGCTGAGAGTCCCGCATGTCCCTTCGCATCGACGCGAGCCCCACCCTTCCTGATTCTGCCGACCTCGTCGCTGTCATCGTATCGCAGCCCTTCGATCGCGCAGCGAGCGCGCTCGGTTTGCCCGAGGCCATCGCTGCACGTCTGGTTGAAGAGGCCACACGAACCGGCTTTGACGGCGCGATGGGGTCCTCGGTTTTTGTCGGTGGCGACTCGTCCCTGCGCTGGGTAGCGTTGATCGGCTCGGGCGCTACGCCACCGGCGACGGACTATCGTCGCTCTGGTGCTGCGCTGGTTCGGCTAACAAAGCAGCTCAAGGCCAGCAGCGCGGTCCTGCTCGGGGCTGACTCGGACAACCGCGCTCGTTTCGCGACAGAGGGCGTCGCGCTCAGCACCTACTCCTTTGATCGCCACATCACCAAGACGGACGACGCCCAAACGCCGTCCCTCGAGGTGGTCACTATCGTTGGCGCAGACACCGCAAAAGGCGTCGCACTCGGTCGAGAGACCGCGGCGGCCGTCGCACTTGGACGCGACCTCGCGAACGAGCACCCCGGCGCGTGCGTTCCAGAGTTCCTCGCCCAATCTGCTGAGGCCATCGCAACGAAGTACGGAATGGCGTGCACCATTAAGCGGGAGGACACGCTAGCGGAGGAGGGCTTCAACCTCATCCTCGCCGTGGGCAAAGGCAGCGCGAATCAACCCCGCCTCATCCACCTCGTTTACAAGGGTACAGGGGAGATCGAGCGCCGCATCGCCTTTGTGGGCAAAGGGGTCACCTACGACTCTGGAGGCTATTCGATGAAGCCGAGCGAGGGGCAAGTGAATATGCACCTCGATATGGGGGGCTCCGCGGCCGTACTTGGCGCTGCCGACGCTGTGGGGCGAACACGCCCGGCGAACGTCGAGGTTCACTTCATCGTGCCGGCTGCCGAGAACTTGGTCTCGCGCGACGCGTACAAGGTGAACGAAATCGTAAAGGGCTACGCGGGCATCTCCGTTGAGGTCCTCAACACCGACGCGGAAGGCCGGTTGATTCTCGCCGATGCCCTGGCCTACGCGCTGGAGTTTGAGCCCGATGAAATCGTAGACTGCGCCACACTCACCGGCGCCTGTGTCGTCGCGCTCGGCCTCGAGACAGCCGGTCTGTTCTCGTCGGACGATGCCCTCGCGAACAATATCCTGCAGGCGGCCGCGAACATCGATGAGTCCATCTGGCGCATGCCGCTCACGGAGCGCATTGAGGCACAGCTCAAGAGCGACTTCGCAGACACCAAGAACATCGGTGCTCGTTGGGGCGGCGCGATTAGCGCGGCGCTCTTCTTGAAGAAGTTCGTTGGCGACCACGCGTGGGCGCACATTGATCTCGCGGGTCCCGCCATGACCGAGTCCAAATGGGAGTACATCAACAAGGGCGGCACTGGTTTCGGCGTCCTCACCCTCCACGCCCTGGCGAGCCGCTTCTCGGACTAGGGCGCGGGCTTCAGTCGCAGTTGCTGGCCCCGCAGCGCAGCTTCAACACTTCGGGCGCACTCGCCGCCAATCCCGCCGGCTACCGCTTCGTCGGACCGACTCTAGCGGAGCAGCTCATGCAGCTGTTCCGCAGCGTCACGCGTGCGTCCGGCCTGCGCGGCGAACGCAGCTTCGTAGATGCTCACAAACCCAATCCGAGCAGGGTCGGCGCGATCGATGGCTGTTCGCGCTGCCGCCAATGCGGCTTCGCCCTCTGGACGGCCGCTCTGACTTGTTGCCAGTAGCGCGTTGAGTCGTGCGATGTGAGCGGGCAGCAGCGTCGGAGACAGGGCGATCGCTGCGTCAAACTGCGCCAGAGCCGGGCCGGGGTTCTCATTCAGCATCTGAAGCTGGCCATCGATGAAGAGCCGAATAGCGGTCAAGTCAGGCGACAGTTCGGGGGAGCCGGAAGGCACTTCATCGAGCAGGTCTTCCGTCGCGATTAGCCGCTGCTGGTGCGTTGTCCACGCGCGCAGATTCAGCACCGGAATCGTCGCGCGATTGCTCGCGACGTCGCGACGGATCTCCGACTCGAGCGCGGCACGCAGATCAGCGCGCACCAGACCCAAGTCGGGCCGAGCGTAGCCGGTACGAAGCAGCGCCCAGTACATGGCGACCGCGCCGCCTCCGGACTCTGTGAGGATCGGACCTTCGCTGATGCGTTGGCGAACGGCGTCTCGCGCGATGTCCTGCTGTGCCGGCATCTGAACCGGACTGGCCGACTCTTGCCGCTGCTCATTCGCGGAGTCGCGCTCTGCGCGAACGGCGTCGATGCGATCGCGCGCGGCGAGATTGTCGGGCAATTCTGAGAGCAGGTCGACCAGATAAAGGTCGTAGTAAAACACCGCCTCATCGTAGCGAGTCAGCCAGTTGTAGGTGCGTGCGAGGCCGAGCACGTACTGTGTGTTCCGAGGGCTGCGCTGCAGCGCCTCGACGATGTAACGCCCCGCTTCTTCGTAGTTGCCATCGCCATAGAGAGTGCGGGCCTCTTGCCATGGGTCAACGACATCACTGCCCACTTGCGCCGACGCGGGGAACGCCATGGCGCAGAGCGCGAGCGTCGCAATCGCTCTCTGCAAAACAGATGTCCAGCCAACAAGAGCGGTCATGGCGCGGCCTCCGTCGAGCGTGTTCCACGTGGCGGAAACTGGCGGTCAAGTCGCTCATTTAGCCGAAGCGGATCGTTCAATCGAATACCGACTCCAAGCACACCGGTGAG
>JBLFZA010000165.1:0-10212 GCA_047610025.1 Bradymonadia bacterium
CCCAACAGACGCATCGAGAATGGGAGCGAGGGGGCCGTTCACGCCTCCGCTCGCGTGCAGCAGTCGCGCCCTGGCATCCACAACCTCGTGGGCAGCGGACTGTGCTGACGTGCTGACGGGGACGAGGGGAAGCAGACCGCCGAGCGCGAGACTCATTCGCATGAATAACGTCGAGAAAGTGGGTCGCTTGATCATCAATGGTTGCCTCCGCCCGTGGCCGGTTGGGGCGGCGTCGGGGTGTTCAGTTCTACGTTCAGCCGCGTATTCATCTGGCTGTGCAGCGGGGTAGTCGTGTTGGCGTTCGTCGCGAGCGGCAGAACGGGGCTGGCCGGGCAACTCGGTGGCGGCGGCATCGCACGCGCCGGGTCACACTCCCAAGTCGGCCAGGATAACAGGCGCGCGTCCGGAATCTCGAGCGGCGCGCGGCCGCTCTGCTCAACCCGTACGACGCCGTCGAGCGCTTGCATGGCCGGGGTGTTCTCTGCGGGCGCGCTGCCCGAGTAGATAGGCCCGATGTGCACCAGCTCGCCGTCATCCCCGCGCTGCCAACGCATGCCGAGCGCTTCAAGCTCCGCGCGCAGCTCAGCGTTGAGCTCGCCTGCGAGACGAATGGAGACGGGCACGTGACCCTCGGTCGCTGCGACGGCCTGGGGCGCGGAGGATGGCGGTGCCGTTGTCGCGCCGAGCGCGCTGCCCGCTTGTGACGAGGCGTTCTCGGGGTGTTGCTGGCCGCCACAGCCGACCGTCAGAAGCGCCGAGAGAGCCAAGAGTCGAATCGTCATCTCTGCTGCGTGAAAGGGACTGCCAGCTCGATCGCTGAGCCGCGCCTGTGCGCTAGTGAAGGTCGCCGTTCGGGGCAAGGTGAGGGACGGGTGGCGAGACTGCGAGGGAGCTAGCTCAGCGCCTCGGCGACCGCTTCGGCTGCGCGACGACCGCTGACCATCGCGCCTTGAATCGACGCGGTGTCCTGGTGATCGCCGCAGACCCAGACGCCGGCGATGTGTTGGGGGCGCTCGATGGTCGAGAGGCGAGGAGGCGACTGCCCGGGTTGTGCGTGCGCGATGTGCACGTGCGGCAGCGCGTTCCACTCCGTGACCTCGCGCCCGAACCAGCGCGTAAGCTGCACGCGTGCAGCAGCTTCGAGATCGCTCATCGAGTCGGGGCGCGGTCCGAGCACGGTGGCGGAGACGAGGTGCCGGCCAGAGGGCGCGAAGGTGCTGGAGAGATTCGACGGGACGCAGAGGTTGTTCACCGGCCCCTTCCCGTCTCCGTCGAGCATCAAAACCGAACGCACACTCGGCGCGGCCGGGGCATCGAAGTACAGGCAGGTCACCGGGATCGACCGAGGCGCGTCCACCGCCGGAACCAGCGTCTGTGCCGCGGGGCCCTCGACGGCCACCACGACCGCCTTCGCGTTCAACGTCTCACCGCTCTCGAGCGTCACGCTGCTCGGCGTCACGGCGCTCACCCGAGACTCGCAGACCAGCACCCCGGCCGGAAGACCGGATGCGAGCTGACGCGGGATCTGCTGGATACCGAGCGCGGGGATCGCCGTCTCGCCTTCCACCAGCATGCGGTACACGAAGTCGAACATGCGGCGGGACGCGCCGAGCTCACGCTCGAGCATGATGCCGCCAAAGAAGGGTCGGAAGAAGCGGTCGATCATCGTCGCGCTGAAGCCGTAGTCGTCGCGAAGAGCGTCGACGGTCGCTTTCTCGGGCTGCGCGAACACCGCCTCAAACTCACCACGAGTGACGCGCTGGCGGAGTTTGAGCACGTTCAGCTTGTCGGCAATGGAACCCACGGGAGCCGCAGCCGTGCCGAGCGCGAGGCTGGGGTGGCGGAGCGGGTCAGCCACGTCATGGAAGCGGCCCTTCACGCGCACTTGCGCGCCACTCTCGAAGGTCCGAAGATCGAGCGCGGCGTAGTCGAGCTGCCTTTGTGCCTCGGGGTACGCGGTCAGAAGCACCTGGAAGCCTCGGTCGAGCAAGAAGCCATCGACGTCATCCGTGCGGAGCCGGCCTCCAGGAGCATCGCTCGCTTCAAGCAGCAGCGGCGTCACGCCGGCCGCAACGAGCGCGCGTGCGCAGCAAAGACCGGCGAGACCGGCACCAACGATGATGACGTCGTGAGACATAGGGCTGGGCTGTGGGGTGGCGAGCGCGAAAAGTGCGCCCACGCGTGGACAATGCAGCATTGTCACCAGTGGGTGCGTTGCATGGCTTTGAAGCGCCAGCTAAACGGCCAACCAGGGTGTCAGCCGCCGACACCACTAGGCCGGTAGGGCACACGAGGCGGCATTCTGACGGCGTGAAGGAAAGGCTGCGTCGTTTAGCCATCGCCAGAACGCGATGATTCGCACAAACGACTCTCCCGGTTTCGGGCACTCTACAGCCTTATCGTTGTAAAGATTCGTCCCGGCTGTCACGTTTTCGTGCCACA
Organism: Bradymonadia bacterium; assembly: GCA_047610025.1. GTDB lineage: Bacteria > Myxococcota_A > Bradymonadia > REDH01 > REDH01 > JBLFZA01. The sequence goes on from JBLFZA010000165.1 coordinate 2,443, forward strand.
AGGGCCAGCCTGTACTCTTCAGTGTCTCAACACTTGTGATCCGGGCGGCACGGAGTTTCGCAAGCACACGCTCATCGATGGCCATGCCCGAGATGTCTGCTGCGTACGCAACGACATGCTCAACGGTCGTGGCGGCGTCCCAATCTTTTTCCACTCTCGCAAACGTCAGTGATGCTGGACTCACAAGCGGAAATTTGATTGGGCATTCGGCAGTCTTTGTCGTGGCAAAGAGTTCGTCAAAGCTGGTAACCTCGTAACCAGAGTTGGTGATCTCAGCGCTGCGACGCGCCACCAAGAGCGCCTGCGCTGACTCGTTGTAGGCTCTGTACACCTCGAAGCTCTTGAACCCATTGTACCACTTCAAGCACGCTTGACCGCTAGGATCCTTCTGTAGAAATCCGTCGATGCGGGTAACCGTGAAGTGCTCGCCGAACTCGGGATTCGCCGGTTTTTCTGGGTGAGCCAATCTGGTGTAGTAGGACACGATTTGCTCGATCGTCTCCCCGGACTCGTGTGCGTTACTCACCACATCTTCGAACTCCAGACACTTCTGGATCACAAGCTTGTCGAGGTCCATGTAGGGAAGAGTCGCTGCCTCCAAATCTTCGTCTGTAAACCTGAACCTAACGAGCAACTCTAACGAGTTCTTCGGCGACGCATAGGGGTCGCCTGTGACGCCGTACCCGTTGTTCGCGGCAAGCAAGTAACCGACAACCCGACCATCGTGGTCGATCAAGCCCCAAAGCCCGCTATCGGTTTGTGCCGTGCGGGTAGTCTTGGCATATGGTCCGAACATCACATCATCCATAATATCTCCTCTGCAGGCTCTCGAGACACTCGTCCCGCGACAAAACCTCCCACACGCGACCACCGCGTGGGGGAGAACACTCTTCTTGTTCTAACGCCTGCGCCAACTGCGCGCGTTCCGTCTCATCGGCCGCACCTGCCAGAATCATCAACGCGACGCATTGCGCGAGTACGCGCGGGTAGCGGACGACATGCTCAATCTCCACGCGCTCGCCGGCGTGCACGCCAGTGACGCGGACGCGGCTAGCCAGCGCCAAGCACAAGGAAAGCGTCGCGCCAGGGAGAAGCCCCGCTCGCTGAAACTCTAGATGCGCTGTGTCCGCGAGCGCCTGCGCTTGCGCGAAGTCCCCGCGCCGCCACGCGCACGCCGCTTCCACTTCAAAGGCCTTCGCGCGCGTATCCGGGTGCGTGCAAGTCTTGTAGGCTTCGAGAAGCTCGGTCGACGGTGCCACAGCGACACCGCTGCGCATGGATATCGAGCGAATCAACCAGGAAGCCCGGCAGCTGACCAGCACGTCTCGTGCTCGCTCAGCATCAACGAGTGCGGCTTTCGCGAGAATCAGAGAACGCTCAAGGTCGCCCGACTCAAGAAGAGCCGAGGCGGCGTTTGTGAGCGACGGTGCGCCTGAGTCTCCGAGCAAATGGCCCGCGCGCTCGTGCACCTCCGCGGCCTCAACAAAGCGGCCGCAGCGATACAACGCCAGACCCTTCCACCCTAACACGCGAGCGAGTACGGCCACGTTTCCAGCTCGAGTAGCCCAATCAACGTCACGAGCGGCTTCTATCAGGCTCGCCTCGGGCGGCTGGCTCTGTGACGCGAGCCCAACAGTGGCTCGCCGCGTGCGCTCCAACCAAACATCGTCATCAAACACGGCGACCGAACGCGCCAGCGTCATCGCCCGACCCGCGTCCCGCTCGACATAGAGAACAATCCGCGCAGCATCGAGCAGCTCCGCCAGCTGCGCCAAACACGCGCTGTTCTGGCCCGCGTGCTCACGACCCCGCTCCACCTCATACAACGCAACATCGAGCCAACGCTCCGCACGCAGCTCAAGCCCAACCAGCGCCAGCCAACGCAACAGGCGAGGCTCCGCATCGAAGCGTCCCGCCACGCGAACGAAGGAGAGCGCTTCCCGCACCGCGGAGAACGCGCCACCGAGCTTGCCTCCGTGCAGCGCACTTTCGGCCACCACCTCCGCCTCCGCAATCACCCTGTCGACATCGCGTGCTCGTATCAACTGCACCAGTCTACCCGGAGTGCCCGGCTCGGTGCCATCGTCAATCTGAGCGTGCGCCTCGCGTCTGCCCGTCTGTCGCGCATGCAGGCGGAGAGGTGCGGAGTCGAGCGCGATGAGTCCACTGTGCGAGTCCTCTAGCAGCTGGCCATCGGCGATGAGAGCGTCGAGACGTTGAGACATGTCGACGTAGTTGTCTTCGCCAAACACGCTGCTCAGAACCTCACGCGACGCGGCGGTGCCGACGAGTGTCACCCACGACACGAGCTGGGCGTCCACGTTGTGGACCTCAACGTCATCCAGGCCGGCCACCACCCGCAGGCCCGTCTCAAGACGCTCGAGCGACTCGCGAGTGATGCGCAGCTTACCATCTTCCCAGTAGCAGAGGCCCGATTTCACCCACCCATCAAGCAAACGCACAAGCTTGCGTGGCGCTCCACCGGTGCGCTGAAAGGCAATTCGAGACGCGTCTTCGCGCAGGTGCAGCAGCACGTCTGGCCCGTGAAAAAGCGGGCGCAGGTCGTCGGCTTCCAGGGGCAATAGCGCGACACGGTCTAGCGTTTCGTCATCGTGGCCGACCCACAGCGCCGGGATCTTCGACATCTCGATCGCGTCGCGTGTCGAAGCGTCGACACGCGACGCGTCATCGACGAGCAGCACAACGCCCTGATCCCGGGCAGCGCCAAGCGCCTGCACAATCGCGTAGTCGCTCGCGTCGGTGAGGCGGCTCACAGCGCGGCGCAGCGGCGTCGGCACACTGCCCCAGCGCTGACGAGACCCATGCACACGCCACACTTCTTGGCCGCTCGCCTCCAGCGCTTCGCCGACGTCTCTTAGCAAGCGAGAGTGCCCTAGGCCTGGTGCGCCCGTCGTCGCGGCGCTGTGGCCAGCGGTGAGCAAGGCACACGCGTGCTCAATAGGTGCGAGGCCGCCGAGGCGCGGGAGGTGCTCCACCTCGGGCTTCACGCCGAGCATGAGGAGCAAGGCGGCGACGCTCGGTGGGCGCTCTTCGGGTCGAGTGCGAAGCGTCGCCTCGATGGCGGCGCATACAAGTGGGGGCGCGTCAGGCGCGTAGGTGCGTATCGGGCGCACCGGGTCGTTGATCTTCGCGCGCAACAGGTCGCGCAGCGTCGTGGCCTCGTGCGGGAGACGACCGGTCAAGCCTTCGTACAACATCGCGCCGAGCGCATAGAGATCGGAGCGCATGTCGCCGCGCGCCCCGAGAGCTTGCTCGGGAGCGAGGAAGGCAGGGGTGCCGACGACCATGCCCTTGTCGCCGTCCTTACTAAAGCCAGGCCCAAACGCGACGCCGAAGTCGAGCAGGCTCGGTGTGCCGTCCTCACGCACTAGCACGTTGGCGGGCTTCAGGTCGCGGTGAACCACACCATACGCATGCACACGAGCCAGCGCCTCGAGCAGATGGAAGGTGGGCTGCTCCATCTCTGCCCACGTCACCGGGGCCGGGACCCCGGGGAACGGTGAGCCGTTGATAAGCTCGGTGACCAAGAAGGGGCGGCCATCCTGCAGGCCGTCGTCGAGCAAGTGCACGAGGTTGGGCAGGCGAAGCAGACGAAGGAGCGAGACTTCAGCGCGAAAGCGGAAGGTCTCCTCGGAGTCCTGTCGATGCAGCAGTTTGACCGCCACCTCGTCGCCTGAGAGACGGTCGTGCGCGCGGTACACCGTGCCAAATCCACCTTCGCCGAGCACACTCTTGAGTTCGTATCGGCCAGCGACGACGGTATCGCTCATGTCCCCGCCACGTGGTGACCGTCGCGGGGCTGACTTCGGTCGCGACGGCGCCTGAGGGTGATACACAGACTCGACATCGCTGGGCGTGACATCGACTATCACCGAGAAGTCGAGCGACACGGAGAGGGCGCTGGGCCCGAGGGCGATCGGTTCTGAAGCGCCCGCTTCGAGAGTGCTGGTATCTCGCACCGCCACATCTTCTGATTCGCCGTCTCTGACGACGTTGCCCTGAGTTGGCCCGAGTCGGTCAACGGCTTCGTTGTGCCGCCGAAGGGCTGGCGCAGCTCCCCGGAGCAGTGTCGCCCGCAGGCCCGGCTCAACGGTCTCTCGAGCTGTGGGAGGGTGAGTCTCACACAACGACTCCTCAGCCTCCTCGCGTGACGAACCCAAGGCGACTAATCGGGAGTCAACAACAGACAGATCGATCGGCGCCGTCTCTCCGAGCGAGACCTCGGCGTTCAGCGGTGCGCTCGCAGAGGTCGCCGCGGCGCCGCGTTCGGCGCCGGCCGTCGCCAGTACGATGGGTACCGACGGGCTCTTAGAATCGTCACGACTCACACGATCCCGGGCGAAGTTGTTATAAGATTTCCGAGCGTAGTGCGTCAGAACAGATTACGAAAGGAGGCTAGGGAGACGAACGGGGTCTTTCCGCTTATCTTCCTGTTTACTTCCAGTTTTCGATCATCCCGACGCGGAAGCGTGTGACGACTACGTCTACAGTTTCCAACTAACGCCCGCTTCGCCGCGCTGGAACCTCGAGGTGACACCCCTCTGGCGCAGGAGGAGTCCGGCAGCAAAACCGGCCATGTTGTGATGTAAGGCTCTAACCCACCGGTCGCTTTCGCTCCGTCATTCAGCAGGCTGAGACTCGGCTGCGCCTCGGATCTGAGTCTCAGCAAAGACAACGCGGGAGAGGGACAGGTACGCAAACCATTGCGCAATAAGGGGCGCAAAGTGTCACCTGCGGGACAGGAATGTCGCACTTGGACTGAATCACGATTCAGTCTTCATAGGGGGAGACGCGTGTATACCGCGCATCTTGCACCGAAACGAGAGCGCACAGCATTCAACTGACAGAACACAGCGCAACGGTCCGTGGTTCCTCGGGATCCCACGCTGGTGTCACGTGCCAAGTGACTCAATTCGCTTATCTTTGGCCGCTAGTCCCCTGGGTCAAAGCAGAACTTGGCACGTTGCGTGCTTAGTTATTGGGTACACGTTCACAACGTCCGCCCATTCCGGTTCTGACCACCACGGTCAGCCTCGAACCGTATCGGATCCTACCTAAACGTCCTGCCGCACCTTCCTCCCGTGGCCCTTCCTCAGACGTCCTACCTCAAGATCCCACCTACGAGACGGTTCGAGAGAATTAGGGTGGCCCCTCCCGGGGTCACCCTGATTCGCTTTTGCCCCGAGCAGAGTGCGAACTCACACAAGGCCCCCATCTCGCGGTTTCCCGTGAACAACGGCATCTCGAGGTTTCCCGTGAACAACTAGCCCGCACCCGCGCGCTTCTAGCGACGGCGCTTGTTGCTCGGCCGCTTCGGGCCGCGGGCATCTTGCTTCGGGCCGCTAGTGCCCGGTTGGTGAGACGATGGAGAGCTCGACTTCTTCGGCCGCCTGCTGTCGTCTTCTTCGACGATTCGGCCGCTGTCTCGCGTGGCGGGGCTTACGTACCCCGGCAGGCTCGATGTCTGGCCAACGGCGAAAGTGTCGAACATGCCTTGCACCCACTCCTCGCGGCGGCGTTCGCGATCCTGTCGCACATAGTCTTCATCGAAGCCTTTCGCGAAGTCACTGTAGCGGCCCTTCTCGATGGCGACGCGGATGTCGGCCATCAAGCGGTGATAGTACGCGACGTTGTGAAGCGTGCACGCCATGGTGCCGAGCAGCTCGCCAGTTTTGAGCAGATGGTGGATGTAGCCGCGTGAGTATTGCGTGCACGTCGGGCACGAGCAGCTGGGATCGATCGGGTAGGAGTCGTGACGGTAACGGCGATCCGTTACGCGAACACGTCCCACCGATGTGAAACAAGTGCCCGACCGACCGTAGCGCGTTGGGATAACGCAATCGAACATATCCATGCCACGACCGACGGCCCCAACGATGTCTTCCGGGAGCCCGACACCCATGAGGTAGCGCGGCTTCTCCTTCGGCATATGGGGTTCTGCGTCGTCGATGGCCTTCATCATCAAGCCGTGCCCCTCACCCACAGAGACGCCGCCAATAGCATAACCCGGGAGGTCTCGGCTGATCGTCTCCTGCGCGCTCTCACGTCGAAGCGGCTCATAGACGGAGCCTTGGATGATCCCGAAGAGGTTCTGATGCTCGGCCGTCATCCCGTCTTTGCAGCGGTCGAGCCAGCGCAGCGTGCGGTGCATCGCCTGCTCGGCGTCGTCGCTCGTGCATGGGTACGGCGCGCACTCGTCAAAAGCCATGACGATGTCGGCGCCGAGCGCCATCTGCACGTCCATCGACCACTCCGGGGACGCGAAGATGGGATCGCCACCCTTTTTGAACTCAAACTCGACGCCGGCCTCGCTGATCTTCTTCCGCGGCAGGCTGAAGACCTGAAAGCCACCGGAATCCGTCAGCAGCGGCCACTCCATGGCCATGAACTTGTGCAGACCTCCGAGCTTCTCGACGAGCTTCTCGCCGGGCGTGATGTGCAGGTGATAGGTGTTCGCGAGGCTGATCTGCGTACCGATCTCGCGCAGATCACGCGGCCACATGCCCTTGACGGTGCCCGCTGTGCCGACGGGCATGAAGACCGGTGTCTCCACGGGGCCACGAGGCAAGGTCACACGACCGCGTCGCGCGCGGCCGTCGGAGTTGTTCAGTTCGAATGCGAGGGTGCTCATGACGGGCTCAGCGCGGCGCAGGGGCGTTATCGGTCAGCCGCCTCGCTTAGCACGAGCAGGTGGGGCGCGGCGATAGATCATCGTGTGGGTTGCTAAAGTGGTTGAACCAATCTATAGTGGTTCAACCACTTTGACCCACCGCGTTATCGGCCTGCCCATGAGCTCATCCCCCCCCAACACCCCAAAGGCCACCGCACGCGGCACCAAGGGCCGCATCGCCGACGAACTCTATCAGGTGCTCCGGCGGCGTATTCTGAGCGGAGACCTCGCGGCTGGCGCGCGACTACTGGCGGAACGAGACCTCTCCGCAGAGCTCGGCACGAACCGCAACACCCTGCGCGAGGCCATCAAGCGACTCGAGCAAGACCACCTCGTCACCGTACGCCACGGGCAAGGCGTCACCGTCTGCGACTTCCGCCGAACCGGCACCATCGAGCTGCTCGAACCCTTCCTCGCCTACGGCAAGGACCCCAACGAGAAGATGAACGCGCTGCGCGACCTCTTGATGTTCCGTACTCAGGTGCTTGAGCAAGCCATGCAGCTCGCCGCCGAGCGCGCGTCCGCATCGGACCACGACCGTTTGGTGCGCATCACCAGCATCCTCTCGGCCGCCTTCCCTACCGGCAACGCCAAGGCCCTCTCACAGGGCTTTGAAGAATGGCTCGAAGCTCTGATCGACTCGGCGCACTCTCTGACCGCCCGCTGGGCAGCCAACCCCTTCCTCGAGATCAACCGCACCTTCACCGGGAAGTTCCCGGCGCTGTGGATCACCGACACCGCGTTTCTGCAGTATCTACAGCGCTGTGTCGACGCGATCGGCGCAAAGGACGCCGCGGCGGGTATGGCCGCGACTCGGCAATACTACGCCCACATCGACGCCGTGATTCTCGCCGCGATGGAGGCGGCTCTGCCCTTTATGGCAGGCGAATTCATCGCACCAAACACCGAGGGGGAACCGCATGTCCACTGAGCAAACAATGAGCAGCTCGACCGCGGCGGCCGCCTCGCCTGAAGCGACTCAGCAGCTGGTCAAGCCACTGGTTAAGCCATTGGCCGACCCAGCAACCAGGCAACGGAACCAACCTTCGCAACGCGCCATCTCCACCGAGCGCCGGCAG
>JBLFZA010000166.1:0-10182 GCA_047610025.1 Bradymonadia bacterium
GCCGGACAGCTCGGTGGTGGCCGCGAACGAGGCATCGCCGAAGGCACACTCGTCGGCGCCGAAGCGCTCGCCGCCACTTACCTCGTCACCGGCATCGTCAAACACATCGTGCGACGACAACGACCCTCCGTCACGCACAGCGAGTACGGGTCGTTCTTCTCCGGACACACCAGCATGGCATTCGCCAGCGCCACCATGCTCACCATCTACGCCTACGAATACCCGTGGGGAAGCTCGAGAAATCGGTGGACCGTGCCTGCCACCGCCTACACCCTCGCAGCGCTCACCGGGTACCTCCGGCTAGGCGCACGACGACATTGGTTCTCGGACGTACTCGTCGGTGCACTCGTCGGCACCGGGACCTCCCTCGTCGTCCACAGCGTTCGGTAGGAACGTTGGGGTGGCGGTAGCCGCTTTCGTGCGGCTCGATGCGGGCTCCACGTGGGCTTGGCGGTGATTCACGTGGCCTTGACGATGGGTCGCGGCAACGTCAGTGAGAACTCCTGACTTCGAGGTTCGCCTGAACGAACCTGCCCGCAACTCCGGAACGCTCCTTATGGTCTCTGAAATCTTCGATGCTAGCCGCTGGAACGCCGTTGATGGCTTCCAATTCGAGGACATCACGTACCACCGGGCGAAAGACCAGGGCACGGTGCGGATTGCGTTCAATCGCCCTGAGGTCCGCAACGCGTTCCGACCTCAGACCGTCGATGAGTTGTTCACGGCGCTCGACCATGCGCGCATGTGGAGTGACGTCGGTTGCGTGCTCATCACCGGCAACGGCCCGTCCCCGAAGGATGGTGGCTGGGCGTTCTGCTCCGGTGGTGACCAACGCATTCGCGGAAAGGACGGCTATAAGTACGAAGGGCAACAAGGCGTCGACCCCGCGCGGCTCGGTCGCCTGCACATCCTCGAAGTCCAACGCCTCATCCGCTTCATGCCCAAGATCGTCATCGCCGTCGTTCCTGGCTGGGCTGTCGGCGGTGGGCACAGCCTGCATGTCGTGTGCGACATGACCATCGCAAGCAAAGAACACGCGGTCTTCAAGCAAACCGACCCCGACGTGGCGAGCTTTGATTCCGGGTACGGCTCCGCCCTGCTCGCGCGACAAATCGGACAAAAGCGTGCCCGCGAGATCTTCTTCCTCGGCCTCAACTACAGCGCGCAAGAAGCGTTCGACATGGGGATGTCCAACGCCGTCGTTCCGCACGACGAGTTGGAACCCCTCGCGCTCGAATGGGGACGGCTCATCAACAGCAAAAGCCCCACCGCCATGCGCATGCTCAAATACGGCTTCAACCTCCCCGACGATGGCCTCGTCGGACAACAGCTCTTCGCCGGGGAAGCGACACGACTCGCGTATGGCACCGCCGAAGCGCAAGAAGGACGCGACGCCTTCCTAGAGAAGCGCGACCAAGACTACTCCGCCTTCCCCTGGCACTTCTAGCCGAGGCGGGTCAGGCGGCTCTTGGGCTCGGCCCACAGCTGACCCCTCCCCCACCAGCGCCCTCATGCGCCCGTCATGCGCCCGTCACGCGCCCTTGGGGCGGAAGGCTTTGATCTCCTCGGGGGTTGTCTCGAGGCGAGGTCCGCCGATCAGGTCAATGCAGTAGGGGATCGCGGCGAATACAGCGTCGAGGCATTCGGCGATCGCTTTCGGTTTGCCAGGCAGGTTAACGATGAGGGAGGCGTTGCGGACGCCTGCGGTTTGTCGGGAGAGGATGGCGGTGGGCACGAACGCGAGGGAAGCGGCGCGCATTTGCTCTCCGAAGCCGGGCATCATCTTTTGGCAGACGGCTTCGGTGGCTTCAGGTGTGATGTCGCGCGGCGCCGGGCCGGTGCCGCCGGTGGTGACGATGAGGCAGCATCCCTGCTCATCGGCGAGGTCGATCAGGCCCGCTTCGATGGCGGCTTGATCGTCGGTCACCAGTCGATAAACGGTCTCGAATTCGTGGGCTAGGACCCGGGTGAGATAGGCCTCAATCGCCGGGCCGCTTCTGTCTTCGTACTCGCCGCGCGACGCGCGATCGGAGGCTGTGAGCACACCAATGCGGGGGATGGTCATTCTTGAAACTCTCGCAGTTCAGAGGCATCAGAGTGCGTAAGCGTGTGGGGCCGTCCACGCACGGTCAACGTTTTAGCATATCTCAGAGGAACGCATGCAGTCGAAGCAAGTGGATGTCGCCATCATCGGAGCAGGGAGCGCCGGCCTCAGCGCGCGCCGCGAGGTCGAGATTCGAGGCAAGAGCTATGTCTTGATCGATGGTGGACCGCTTGGCACGACCTGCGCGCGAGTGGGCTGCATGCCTTCGAAGCTGCTCATCGCCGCCGCGGAGGTAGCGCATGCGGCGCAGCACAGCGCGATGTTTGGCGTGCATGTGGATGGCGAAGTCCGTGTGGACGGGGTCGAGGTCATGAATCGCGTGCGCTCTGAGCGCGATCGCTTTGTTGGTTTCGTGGTCGCTTCGGTCGAGGGGTTGCCTGACGACAACCTGATGCAGGACCGCGCGCGCTTCGTGGGCCCGACGACGCTGGAGGTCGGGACAACGACGGTGAACGCAGGCACGGTCATTATCGCGACGGGTTCATCGCCGTGGATACCTCCGTCACTCGACGCGGTGAGAGACCGCGTCAAACTCAACGATGATGTCTTTGATTGGACGGACCTGCCGAAGTCGGTGGCGGTTGTGGGCACCGGCGTCATCGCGCTGGAGCTCGGTCAGGCGCTTCATCGTCTTGGTACGCGCGTCGCCTTCTTCAACCCCTTCGACGCGGTTGGGCCGACAACAGATCCGGACGTCAGCGCGAAGGTCACGTCGGTGCTCGGAGATGAGCTCGCGCTGCATGTGGGCCATGAGTCGACCTTCGCGCCGCACGGTGACGACGGCGTCGCGGTGTCATGGTCTGATGAGGCGGGTGAGCATACGCAAACCTTCGACGTGCTGCTCTGTGCGGCGGGTCGGCGGCCGAACCTCAGCGGACTCAATCTCGAGGCTACCGGCGTTACGCTCGACAAACGCGGCGTGCCCGTGTTTGACGAAGAGACCATGCAGGTGGGCGACTCTCCGATCTTCATCGCCGGCGACGTGAACAATGACCGACCGCTTTTGCACGAGGCGGCAGACGAAGGGCGCATCGCGGGCGTCAACGCGGCTCTCTTCCCAGAGCTGCTGCGCCACAAACGGCGCGCTGGTTTAGGCGTCGCGTTTACTGATCCGCAAATCGCCGTTGTCGGTAGCGCGTATGGCAGCCTCGACCAAGACGAGATCATGATCGGCGAGGTGTCATACGACGACCAAGGTCGCGCCCGGGTAATGGGCAAGAACAAGGGGCTTGTTCGCGTGTATGCGAGGCGAAGCGATGCGGTCTTGGTCGGCGCCGAGATGTTTGGTCCGGGCGTCGAGCACACGGCTCACCTGCTCGCGTGGTGCGTGCAGCAGCGCATGACGGTCAGCGAGATTCTGCGCATGCCCTTCTATCACCCGGTAGTGGAGGAAGGCATTCGCACGGCCATCAGACGAGTCGCCGCGAAGCTGGGCGTCGAATACGCCCCCTGCGCAAGTGGTCTCGATTGCGGCCCGGGCGTCTAGCCCACGGCCTCAGCCAACGCCCAACGGCGGCCCAGCGGCGGCCCAGCGGCGGCCTACCGGTTGTCGCGGCCTTCGACGAGGTAGACGACCAACTCCGCGATTTGCACCGCGTGGTCGGCGATGCGCTCAAGCTGCTTCGCTACGGATTGGTATTTAACACCGAGTTCTAGCGGCACGTCCCCGCTCTTCATCCAGTCGAGCAGGTCGTCAGTGACAAGGTGGTAGAGCTCGTCAACCCGGTCGTCTTGCTCACAAACATCGCGCGCGCTCTCGGCGTCGTGATCAACAAACGCATCAATGACGTCGCGCACCATCGCCTGCGTCAGCTTGCCCATCATCGGGATCGCGTCGTGTGTCCTCACGGGCTCGCGGTTCGAGATCCAAACAGCGCGTTGACAGACGTCGACCGCGAGGTCTCCAATCCGCTCGAGCTCCGTGCTCATCTTCAGGGCGAGGGTGAGAAAGCGCAGCTCTGACGCCATCGGGTTGCGGCGCGCGAGTATGCTGATGCAGAGGTCATCGATCTCGCGCTCGTCCTGGTTCACCAGGGGGTCTTCCGCGATGACGATGCGTGCGGCTTCGGTGTCGCGCTCGTTGAGCGCGGTGACCGCGCCCGCGATCATGTTCTCGACGCGCCCTGCCATGAGCAAGAAGCGCTCGCGCACTTCCTGTAGCTCGACGCGGTAGGCTTGCGCGACGCTCATGAGCCCGCCCCGGTCGATGGCCGGGGCAAGGACACCCAGAAGACACATCCTCTAGGCTCGTTCGCGCTCACACCGACGGTCCCCCCCATCGATTGAACGAGGTTCTTCACGATGGACAAGCCGAGCCCCGTGCCTCCTTTCTCGCGAGAGCGGCCCGCATCGACCCGGTAGAAACGCTCAAAGAGCCGGTCGCGATGCCGGGCGTCGACGCCGGGCCCGTTGTCTGCGACGCGCACAATTACGTTAGCGTCCTCGACCGCGGCCGTGACGTCCACCCGGGAGCCTGGCGGCGTGTACTTGATCGCGTTCTCTATCAGGTTGACGAACACCTGCTCGAGCGCGGCCGCGTCTGACATCGCGGTGACGTCGGCCTCGAACGCGAGGGTGACCTGGTGCGTGTTCTCTGGGAGGTCGATGGACTGGTGCGCCTTGCGAACGACGGCCTCGATATCGGTCGCGACGATGCGGGTTTGATAGTGCCCAGAGTCGATCTTGGAGATATCCAGCAGGTCCGAAATCAGGCGCGTAAGGCGCTCCGAGTTTCTGAGGATCGCGTCCACAAATCCGCGGGCGATTTCGGGGCCTGCGTCGAGCGCTCCGTCGACGAGTGTCTCTGCCGTGGCGCGGATAACGCTCACGGGAGTGCGCAGCTCATGTGAGACGTTCGCCACGAACTCGCGTCGCACATTCTCAAGCCTGCGAAGCTCCGTGACGTCATGAATCACGAGTACAAGCCCGCCCGTCGATGCGACGCGCGTTGCGTTCACCCGCACGACGCGCCGACCGTTGGTCGTAAGCTGACACTCCTCACTCACCACGTTGTCGAACACGTCGCTGCGAAGCACGCGGTCAACGAGTGCGTGAATGGACGGCACCCGCACAACATCGGCGAGACTTCGTTCCACGGGATCGCGGTCGATGCCGAGAAGTTCTATCGCTGCCTGATTCACATGCTTCACGACGCGTTCAGGGCCCAGCGCGACCACGGCTTCGCTCATGCCTTCAAGAACAGCACGGAAGCGGTCACGCTCCTCCGCGAGGGACGCGACGACGCTCTCCAGCTCGTCCGTCATCCGGTTGATAGAGCCGGCGAGGTTGCCCAAGTTGTCGGTCGCGAGCACGTCGACCGTCGATCCATTCGCTTCTCTGCGCGAAGCCGCACGCGCCGCATCCACCAGCTGACCGACAGTGCGGGACACCAGGTGCGAGGCGACCCCGCTCATCACCATCGCGACGAGCAGCCCGAGCAGACACGCGAAGAAGAGCACCACGCGGAAGCGACGCACCGCGGTAGCCAGCTCTTCCAAAGGCAACGACGCCCTGACGACCCCGGGCGAACCTCCAGCGGACACGGGAACCGCGACGTACAACATGCGGTCTTCCACCGTTGTGCTGAAGCGGGTTGCCACGCCGACGGGCGCACCGTCGAACACCGCCCGGATCTCGGGGCGGGTGCCATGGTTGTCGAGCTCGGAGAGCCCTTCGAACGAAACCTCCGAATCTCCGACGACAGCGCCGCTCTCGTCGATCACCGAGAGGCGCGCTTCGGTGGCGGTGCCAATCTGATCGACCAGAGCATCGATGCGCTCCGCCCGAAGCGTAGCGCCTTCATCCGAGATCATCGCCGCTAGCGCGTTCGCATAATGACGGAGATTCTCTTCGGTGCGGCGCTCAATACCACTGCGAAGTTCGTACTCGAGGTAGAAGGCGCTCGTCATCGCGGCCGGCAGCATCAACGCGACCGACAACAAGAAGAGCTTCCCACGGATGCCCCAACGTGGGCGCGCCTTCATAGCGCGAGTGGCGTCACGGCTGCGCCTTGAAGCGGTAGCCAACCCCGCGGAGCGTCTCCACGTACTCAGCCGCGTCTCCGAGCTTGGTACGTAGCCGCTTGATGTGTGTATCGACGGTGCGGGTGGAGACGTCCGGTGAGTAGCCCCAGACGTCTTCTAGCAAGCCGTTCCGCGTCTGCACACGACCTCGCCGCTGAACCAGCGTCTCAAGCAGTCGATATTCGAGCGCGGTGAGCGTGACTTCGGCATCCGACACCCAGATTCGGTGCGCTGGCTGATCGATCCGCAGACACCCGAACTCGAACACGTCCTCGCCTTTCGCCTGCGGCTCGGCGGGCTTCTGCCTCTTCAAAACGGCCCGGATGCGGAGCACCAGCTCACGTGTGCTGAAGGGCTTGGTCACGTAATCATCGGCACCGACCTCGAAGCCGACGACGCGATCGATTTCATCGTCTCGTGCCGTGAGCATGATGATCGGGAGACTCTCGGTCTTTTTCTCCGAACGCAGGCGCCGACAAACCTCAGTACCCGTCATGTCCGGAAGCATGAGATCGAGCAGAAGCAGGGCCGGATTCGGCTCGTTCAGCGCCAACTCAATTCCTTCGCCTCCCGTGTGCGCGACCAGAGGCTCGAAGCCTTCGCGCGACAGAGAGAACGACAGAGAACGGGCAAGGTCTTGCTCGTCTTCGACGATGATGATCTTTGTGCTCATGACTCTGGTTCTACCAATGGCCCGTGACGAACGGATGACACGGTCGCAACAAAACGCCTACGAAAGCAATAGTTGCGCTCGGGGCCCGACGACCGCTAGCGCTGGTTGACTGTGTACGACATGCTCCCGTCCTCCGCTACCCTAGGCTGTTGCGACGCGCCCTATGACTCACGTCCCCTTAACCCAGAGCCGGTCTGTCCTTCGCTGGGCGGCCGCGGCAATGGTGGTGAGCATCTCTCTGATGTTCATCAAGCTTCTGGCGTACGGGCTCACGGGCAGCGCCGCCGTACTGTCCGACGCGCTCGAAAGTACGATTCACATCGTCACCAGTGGCTTCGCGCTCTTCTCCGTCTGGCTCGCCGCTCAGCCTCGCGATAGCAATCACCCGTATGGGCACGGAAAGGTCGAGTACCTCTCCGCCGCCGTCGAGGGCACGCTCGTCGCCGTCGCGGGCGTCGGCATTCTCGTGATCGCTGTGCAGCGGCTCCGGCACCCGGAGACGTTGGCGAGGCTAGATGAAGGGCTCGTACTGTCCCTCATCGCAGGCATCGTGTCCTTCGCGACCGGATGGCTGCTCATCCGCGCAGGAAAGCATCACGAGTCGCCGGCGCTAGAGGCGGACGGCGTGCACTTGCGGGCGGACGCATTCACGACGGCCGGCGGCATCGTGTCGCTGTTTCTCGTGCGACTCACGGGGCTCGTCTGGATAGACACCGCCATCGCCATCATCCTCGCGATCTGGTTGCTCGTTAACGGGTTCATGGTCGTGCGCAGAGCCGTTGGGGGCCTCATGGACGAAGCCGTCCCCGAGCTGCTCGACCGCGTCGCCGGAGTGCTCAATGGCTCCCGCGCCGAGGGCTGGGTTGATCCCCATAACTGTAAAATCCAGCGGCTCGGTCAGGTCGTGCACATCGACATGCACCTCGTGCTCCCGCGCTTCTGGTCGCTCGACGACGCGCACCGTGAAGCCCACCACGCCGAAGACGCGATCCGCGACGACTTCGGGCAAGGCACAGAGGTGATGCTCGTCTTCGAACCCTGCACCCGGTCGTCCTGCAAACGCTGCGACGTCAACGACTGCCCTGTGCGGGACGCGGCGTTCGAAGGACGCATAACATTGACCGGCGAGCTCATCTCTCGACGCTATCGCGCCTACCCCGGCGACAAAGAATAGCGTCGAGCGACCGCGGGTGAGCGACGCGCTCGTGCGCCGTGCTTGGACTTTCGAGAGTTGGGAGCGATACTGGGCGCCCCCCTTAGCGCTGGCTTCATGACCACAACGATCGTCATCCCCTGCTACAACGAGGCCGAGCGCCTCGACCAGGATGCCTTCGCGCGATTTCATGAGGCGCAGCCTAATACGCGGCTCATCTTCGTCGATGATGGCAGCCGCGATGAGACCCTGCGCATCCTCGAAGAGCTCGCGCCTCGCGTTGGCGGAGCGGTGGTCGCGCTGTCCCCAAACGGTGGGAAAGCCGAAGCGGTACGGGCCGGTGTGTTACGAGCGCTAGAAGACGGCGCGACCACGCAGGTTGGCTACTGGGACGCCGACCTCGCGACGGCGCTCGAGGTGATCCCGCAAATGGAAGCGGTGCTCGAAGACGACGCCTTCGACGTCGTGATCGCCGCGCGCGTGCAGCTTTTAGGGCGCCACATCGAGCGAGACCCTCTGCGCCACTACGCAGGCCGTGTCTTCGCAACCTTCGCGTCGACGCTGCTGCAAATGCCGGTCTATGACACCCAATGCGGCGCGAAGCTCTTTCGAGTGAACGCACCCATGCGGGCTGCGTTCGCCGAACCCTTCGTCGCCTCATGGGCGTTCGACGTCGAGCTGCTGAGTCGGCTCGCCACCCTACGCTCCGACGCCGGCCTCACCAGCGTCGAGCTCGCCACCTATGAATTCCCGCTGCTGCGCTGGCGCGACGTCGCGGGCTCGAAGGTGAAGCCCAGCGACTTCCCCAAAGCGCTCGGCGAGCTCGGACGCATCTGGCTCGAACATCGGAACGGTTATCGAGGGCCCGGGGCTTCGTGAGCGAAGCGCCTGCGGCCAGACCCGCGACCGGCTCCGCAACAGAGCCCGCTGAGGCGGTCGCCCTCGCCGTTGTCGCATCCTGCGCGGCGCTGCTCATCGGCCTCCGGCAAATCGGATCTTGGGACTTCTGGTGGCACCTCGCGATCGGGCGAGAAGCGCTCCAAAGCCGCTCGTTCGTGCCCGTCGATACCTTCAGCTACTCGTTCGCCGGCGCCGCGTTTCGGCACAAAGACCTGCTCGGCGACGTCGCCTTCTACAGCGCATTCGAGACCGCGGGGTTCGCGGGCATCGCGTTGCTACGCGCGCTTGCTGTCGGCACACTCTTCTTCGCGCTCTGGCGTCTCGTCGAGAAGCCAAAGCGCAGCGCTCTCGTTGTGGCGATCGTGGCGGGCATCACCATCGCAGCGGTGCAACAGCGGCTCATCCCGCGGCCGCTCATGTTCACGATCGCGGCCTTCCCCCTCATGCTCGCGCTGATCGAGCACGTGCGGCGCAAGATCCCCGATGGCCCCGCCGCCGTCGCCCGTGCTCACATCCCGATCATTGCGCTGCAGTGGCTGTGGCTCGAGCTGCATCGCGGCGGCATTCTCGGCATCATTCTGCTCATCGGGCATGTCGGCGCGCTGCTGCTCGCGATGGGTATGCACCTCGCGCCGCGCTTACGCGCCTTCGCGGGCCCGCGGGCAACACCCGCCGTCGTCGCGACGTTCGCGGCACTCGCGGCGCTCACGACGGCCATCGGCGCCCTTCACCCGTCCGGCATTGGCGTCTACACGACCGCCCTCTCGGTGACCGGCGACCCCATACACCGGACCCGAATCTCCGAGTGGGCGCCCCTCACCTGGGAGCTGGCACGCACGATTCACCCCGTCACGATCGTGCTGCTCGTCGCGGGCTGGGCAACAGCGATTGCAAGCGCGCTGCGCTCGATGACCCGCGATGAGCCATGCCCGGTTCAGATATGGCACGTCGGCGTGCTCGCGCTGTTCACGATACAAGGCGTCGCCTCGATGCGCTGGCTCTCGTACGCCAGCGGCGCAGCGGCGATCATCCTCGTGCTCGCCGGCAGCGCGTGGCTCGCGAAACACAAGTTCTCACCACCGCGCGGCGCGACCCTGTTGGCGGGCTTGCTGCCCCTCGCGCTCGCCCACGCTCTGTCGCCCACGCCGGTCGGGCTCGGCCCCATGCCAAACCGCTTCCCCACCGATGCGCTCGCGTTCGCCGACAGCGTCGGGCTCGCCGGCGACGTCCACAACTCGTTCGTCTACGGCGGGTACCTCACATGGGACGCGCGCTTCGACGTCTTGATCGACGGCCGAAACGACATGCTCTACCCGTCGGAGTTCTACGG